>URLM01000050.1 GCA_900548775.1 uncultured Olsenella sp. | reverse complement strand
ACGGCACGATGGACTCCATCGAGACCAAGTGGTTCGGCTCGACCATCTAGCAGGCACAACTGAGGAAGCGATTCGACGGCGGGGCCACGTGGCCCCGCTTTCCAGTCAGGAGCAAGATCACCTTGGCACACATGCATGAGAACGCGATGACGAGAGGGGAGTGCCGCCGCACCCGGCGCGTGCCCGCGTTTGCCCTCGCCCTTGCGGCCGCACTCGTCCTTGTCGCCACGCTCGCCGCCCTGCCCGCAAGCGCGCTTGCCATGAGCACCAACAAGGCGACTGCGCGCCCCAACGAGGACGGCGGTACCGGCGTCATCGGCGCCATTGACACGCGCCTCACCTGGGAGGGAACCGTCGGCGACGACGAGCAGGTCTCCTCGGTCACGCTGAGCCTCCCGGACGGCGCGACCTTCGACCACGCCAGCACGCGCGTTACCGTGCTCGACGGTCTCAACCGCACGAGCATCGAGGGCACCGCGACCTCCGCGGGCAACTCGATGAGCGTGCAGTTCTCCGAGGACATCCCTGCCGGCTCGCTCGTGCGTCTCGAGATCACGGGCATGCAGTTCCCTGCAGAGGGCGGCGACTACGTGGTCTCGGGCAGCTATACCACCTCAGACGGCCAGTCGCACGCGCTCGACGACTCCGCTGCCATCACGGTGATCGCAAACACCCCGCTCCAGGCTGCCGTGAGCTGGCTTGACGCCCAGCCGTGGGTTGCCGCCTGGAACTCCAACCCGTTCCTTGGCATGTTCTTCAAGCCCCAGCTGCTCCTGGCCTCGTTCGCCTCGCTCTTTCCCGGCTGGCTCGTGTGCCTGGGAATCGTCCTTATCTGCTATCCCTTTGCCATCGTGTTGGGCCTGGCCTTCGCCATGCTCAAGACCAGCCGCCACAAGGTGCTGCGCGCCATCGCCATCTGCTACATCAACCTCCTGCGCGGCACGCCGCTCTTCCTGCAGATCTACATCATGTTCTTCGGTCTGCCCATGGTGGGGATCAACATCGACAACAACGTCTTGGGCGTCATCGTGATGGCCGTGAACTCCTCGGCGTACCTGGCCGAGATTTTCCGCGCTGGCATCCAGTCCATCCCGCAGGGCCAGTACGAGGCTGCGGCCTCCCTCGGCATGAACGGCTTCCAGACCATGACCTCGATCATCCTGCCTCAGACCGTCCGACGCGTCATCCCCACGGTCACCAGCGACTTCATCACGTCCTACAAGGACACGTCGCTTCTCTCCTCGGTTGGCGTCATGGAACTCATGATGTTCTCCAAGAACCTCACCACCACCTCGGGCAACATCACCCCGTACATGGCCGCTGCCATCTACTACCTCATCGTGACGCTGCCGCTCATCAAGGTCGTTGGCATCATCGAGAACAACATCGCCCGCTCCGAGCGCGGCGGCGGCCCCAGGCCCAAGCGTCGCGTTGCTGCAGGCACATCTGATGAGGCCGCAACGGCCGAGCAGGACCTTGCCTCCTCTGCCGAGGTTTCCCACGCCGAGGCGAGCAAGCCCGCCGGCGACGTATTCGCGGCCCTCTCGGCGCCGTTTGTCTCGCATCCCACCGTCGACCTTGGAGGTGTCGCAGATGGCGAGTAAGCACCACCACACGCACGCGGACGTGCCTGTCGTCCCCGATGCCCTCTCTGCCGAGGAGGCGGCGCGTCTCGCCTTTGCCTCGGACCAGACGCTCACCAAGCACCACTTCACCGAGGGCGAGCACCCCATCGTGCGCATCGAGCACCTCAACAAGTCCTTCGACGACACCAAGGTCCTGCGCGACGTCAACCTGGACGTGTGGCCTGGCGAGGTCGTCGTCGTGCTGGGGCCGTCCGGCTCCGGCAAGTCCACGATGCTGCGCTGCATCAACCTGCTCGAGACGCCTACGGCCGGCCACATCCTCATCGAGGACCAGGAGATCACGGGGCAGAGCAAGACCGACGTCAACAAGCTGCGCCGCGAGGTTGGCATGGTGTTCCAGTCGTTCAACCTCTTCCCGCACCTCACTGCCAAGCAGAACGTGATGATCGGCCAGACCAAGGTCCTCAAGCGCTCTAAGGAAGAGGCGGAGGCAGAGGCGATCAAGCAGCTCACGGCCGTGGGCCTCGCCGACCGCGCCGACTTCAAGCCGCCCCAGCTCTCCGGTGGCCAGCAGCAGCGCGTGGCGATCGCGAGAGCCGTGGCCATGCACCCCAACGTGCTGCTCTTCGACGAGCCCACGAGCGCCCTCGACCCTGAGCTGGTCCGCGGCGTCCTCGACGTCATCCGCGACCTTGCCGAGAACTCCGGCATGACCATGATTGTGGTCACGCACGAGATGGACTTCGCGCGCGAGGTGGCCGACCGCGTGGTCTTCATGGAGGATGGCGTGGTGGTCGAGCAGGGCGTGCCCGAGAAGGTCTTCGACCATCCCGAGAACGCGCGCACGGCGGAGTTCCTCGGCTCCATCGGATAGCCGGGCTGCTCGCTGGTGCCGCAATCCGGTCTCTCCCGAGAAGCGGAGGGTCTGGGCGTGCGACATCAAGATATGTGCATAGTTTGTGACGAGAGGATGCCGTGCTGGCTGGAAGCGAGTGCGGCGTCCCCTCTACCTGCGGTTCATTTGGTTTTTCTTGTGCTTCGTCAGCCTCGCGTACGTCTGTGCTAATCTGTTTGCTGGACTATGCGAAACAAGCTGCTAATGCTTTGAGACAACCGGCAGGGGGCTAGCGTGCATCACAAGAACATCCTGCTCATATCTGGTACTACGCGCCTGCATGATCGCATGCGCGAACTTTCCCATGCCATCGATGTGTCAATTGCCCTTGCGAACGAGGAGACCTTCTCGCAAGCGGTCTCCTCTGGGCATGAGTTCGACCTGGTCATCCTTGATGCGGACGGCATGTCCCAGGATACTCTCAGTGCCGTGGACTCCTTCGTCGCCGAGAATGGCTTCATCCCCATGCTGCTGGTGCAAGACCCCGACAAGCTCGCGACCATGCGCATGCCCACGCAGGGCAAGAACGACTTCATTCTCTTCACGGCCGGCGTCGACGAGCTCGAGGTGCGCTGCTCGCTGCTCCTGTGGCCTGGCGAGGAGAGCGCGCCCGCGGACATCGTGACCGTTGACAACATGACCATCAACCTGGCCACTTACCAGGTCTACATCGACGAGGAGCCCGTTGACCTCACGCTCATGGAGTACTCGCTCCTGTCGTTTCTCGCCACGCACCCGTCGCGTGCGTACTCGCGCGAGACGCTCCTCCACCGCGTGTGGGGCTTCGAGTACTGCGGTGGCACCCGCACCGTCGACGTGCACATCCGTCGCGTGCGCTCCAAGGTCGGGCCGCAGGTCGCGGCGCACATCGTGACCATCCGCGGCGTGGGGTACCTCTTCCGCGTGTAGGCGCCCGCCAACCGCACGCGTCATAGATTGCTAGCCTGGAGCTGCCAACCGGCAGCTCCTTTTTTGCTGCGAGCCCTGCTCTGCCCCCCCTGCCCCCCTGCCCCCCCTGCCCCCTCCCTCCCTTCTCCTTCTTTATCGGTATCTGTGAAACGAAGCCGACGTTTGCCCAGGTCGTGGGGATCGCTTTTCACAGATACCGATAAAGAACGGGGGAGGGGTAGCCGGCGGGCGTCGGCGGGCGTCGGCGGGCGTCGGCGGGGCGCCGGCAGTCGCTCCGTTGGGGTTTCAGAAAGACAAAAGGCTTGTCACGCAGGCGTGGCGATGCTGCGCCACATGTGGCTTCTTCGGCGTATCGGGGTACATTCACAAGCGTAAGCAGGGCGGCCTCGACGGGCCGCCACAGATGAAGGGTGGGACGTTTCAATGGCAGACAATGTCATGGGCGAGCGTGGCGAGGGCACAACTGACGCCGGCTCGACCTCCCAGAACCAGGGCACCCAGCCCACGCAGGCCTACGACTACGCAAACTATGGCGGCAGGGGCGCCGCATACTCCCCAAGCGCGGGCTATGTCGAGACGGGCAACCAGCCTAGCTCCCAGGCTGGCCAGACGGTACAGCAGCCGCAGCCCGTGCATGCCTCTGGCGCGGCAGGCGGCAACGGCAGCAAGCCTGGCAACGACAATAACAAGAGGAACGGCGTAGCCAAGTCTATCGTCGCGGGTGCCCTCTCCGGCCTCGTGGCCACGCTCGCCGTGGTTCTTGTCCTGTTCCTCACCGGCGTCATCGGAGGGCCGTCCGCCTCGACTGGCTCGGCCGTCTCCTCGGGAGGCTCTAGCTCGAGCAACGGCACCATCAACATCACGTCGAGCGACACCTCCGCCTCGACTGCGGAGGCGGTGGCGGCGAAGGCAATGCCCTCCGTCGTCTCGGTGAACGTCACCACCGACAGTGGCCAGGGCCTTGGCTCGGGCGTCATTCTCGACACCGATGGTGACATCATCACGAACTACCACGTTATCGATGGCGCCACCTCCGTCAGCGTGACCATCGACGGCAAGAGCTACGAGGCGAGCGTGGTCGGGTCTGATTCCTCATCCGACCTTGCCGTCATCAAGGCAGACCTCAATGGCGACTCCGTGACGCCCATCGAGGTCGGAGACTCCTCCCAGCTCAACGTTGGTTCCTGGGTCATGACCATCGGCAGCCCCTTTGGCCTCGACCAGTCCGTCTCGGAGGGCATCGTCTCCGCGCTCTACCGCAACGAGCTTCTGCAGTCCAGCTCGGGCGACACCATCTACACCAACCTCATCCAGGTCGACGCTGCCATCAACCCCGGCAACTCCGGCGGCGCGCTCGTGAACGACCAGGGCCAGCTCGTGGGCATCAGCACGCTCTACTCGTCCTCGACCGAGTCCTTCGCCGGCATCGGCTTTGCCATCCCCGGCAACTACGCCGTCCAGATCGCCAACAAGATCATCAGCGGCCAGGAGGTCACGCACGCCTACATCGGCCTCTCCATGCAGACCGTTAACGCCCAGAACGCACGCTCCAACGGCCTCTCCGTGAACCAGGGCGCCTACGTTGCCGAGGTCGTCTCGGGCAGCCCCGCCGACGAGGCGGGCATCGAGAAGGGCGACATCATCGTTGCCATGGATGGCGAGGAGATCACCTCTGCAGATGGCATGGTCCTCGCGGTGCGCTCGCACGACATTGGCGATACCGTCACCGTGACCGTCGTGCGCGGCAACGAGACCAAGGACCTCACCGTGACGCTCGGCTCCGACGAGACACTGCAGGCCCAGCGCGAGCAGGAGAACTCCTCAACGACCAACGGCCTCAACGGCACCACCGAGAACGGCACCGGCCTCAACGGCACCGGGACCAACGGGACCGGGACGACGGAGGACGAGCTCGAGCGTTGGATTGAGGAGCGCATGCAGCAGCGCCAGAACTCCACCGGCGCGTATACCACCGGCAATGGCGCAAGCTACTCGACTGACGGCGAGGCGACGACCCTCTCAGCGGAGGGGTGGGCAGCCTAGCGGCCTAGCGGGCAGCACGGCACATCGGTACGTCAGGCGCGGCGAGGGCTGGGGCTCCCGCCGCGCTTTTCTGTCTCGCTTTGTGCGGCCGCGCGGAGTCACTTGAGGCTGCTATCACTACTGTTGAGGCTGCTATCGCAACTGTTGTTACCGTCCTGTAGGGAGAAATGCTCGGATCCTGGGGAAACTTCTCCACCAATCTACGGGCCGGTAACAAGGGATGGCCAGTTGCCCCCGTTGTTACCGGGCCGTTTAGCAGCACGGGCATTTGGCCAGTTGGCGAGAGAAACTTGCCACGGGCCGGTAACAAGTACCAAGCGCCTTCCGCACGTTGTTACCGGGCCGTTGCCCCGCGATCAGGCTTTGCCAGTTGGCGAGCGCGAAGGAGAATGTGCCGGTAACAAGGCGTGAATCCTACCATGCTTTCCTGTCTCGCTAATTAATGTCGCGCGCGCCGTGTACCCTTTAAGCAGACACATCGCCAAAGGAGGTCCCATGGCCGAGATAAAGTGCCCCAACTGCGGGAAGGTCTTCCGGGTGGACGAGGCTGGCTACGCGCAGATCCTGCAGCAGGTGCGCGATGCCGAGCTCAAGCGCCAGCTCGACGAGCAGCGCACGCTCATGGAGCAGCGCGAGAGGTCCGCCGTGGAGGCGGCCAAAGCCAAGGCCGAGGAGGGTCTGCGTGAGCAGGTCGCCCGGCTCTCGGCCCAGCTCGAGCAGGCGCAGGCATCGGCCAAGGCCCAGCTCGAGCAGGCGCAGGCATCGGCCAGGGTCCAGCAGGCAGACGCCGAGCGAGAAGCGCAGGAGCGCCTCGCGTGTGCCCAGGGCGAGGCGGCCGAGAAGCTTGCGGCCGCGCGGCAGGAGTCTGCGGAGCAGCTTGCCGAGAGGGACGCCAGCATCGCGCGTCTCACCGAGCAGCTGAGAGCCCAGGAGGAGAAGGCCAGGGGTGCTCAGGAGCTGGCCGTCACGCGCGCAACGGCCGAGCGCGACCAGCGCCTGGTTGAGCTGCAGTCCCGGGTGCAGGAGGTCTCGGCCAAGAAGGACCAGGAGATCGCCGTTCTCAACCAGCGCCTTGTCGAGCAGGAGAAGTACAAGGACCAGGAGATTCGCGACCGTGACGACGAGATCGAGCGCATCAAGAACCAGCGCTCGCGTCTCTCCGTCAAGCTTATCGGCGAGACCCTCGAGCAGCACTGCGAGTCAGAGTTCAACAAGGTCCGCATGATGGCGTTTCCCCGCGCCGAGTTCCACAAGGACAACGACGTGGTGGACGGTAGCAAGGGCGACTACGTCTTCAGGGAGTGCGACGAGTCCGGGACCGAGATCGTCTCGATCATGTTCGACATGAAGAACGAGGACGACAACTCCGTCAACCGCAAGCGCAACGAGGACCACTTCGCCAAGCTCGACCGCGACCGCCGCAACAAGCACTGCGAGTATGCGGTGCTCGTCTCGACGCTCGAGCCGGAAAGCGAGCTCTACAACGCGGGCATCGTGGACGTCTCGTACCGCTACCCCAAGATGTACGTGGTGCGCCCGCAGTTCTTCCTGCCCATCATCAGCCTGCTGAGAAACGCCGGCCTGAACGCGGTCTCGGCTCGGCGCGAGCTTGCCGAGGTACGTCAGCAGAACCTCGACGTAACCAACTTTGAGGAGAAGCTCGAGAAGTTCAAGCAGGGCTTTGGCCGCAACTACGAGCAGGCGTCCAAGCGCTTCTCGGAGGCAATCGAGCAGATTGACCGCTCCATCGCGTCACTCCAGAAGGTGAAGGAGAGCCTCACCAAGTCAGAGAACCAGCTGCGTCTTGCCAATGACAAGGCAGAAGACCTCACCATTAGACGGCTCACCCGGGGCAACAAGACGATGAAGGCCGCGTTCGAGGAGGCAGCTCAGGCACGCGCGTCGGAGGACGCTCTGGGTGAGGGCGTCGCTGCCACCGCCGTGCCCGAAGCCGGAGACGCGGCCAACGCCCTCGAGCCGGACGCGGTGGAGTAGGGCCGGGCGGCTTCCGGCCTCTGCCCCCGTCTTCTGCCCTGCGTCCTGATGCAGGAATTTCTCGTTTGACTAATACCCCATTGGGGTATATGCTTCGTAGCCGTAAGGATGCCCTGGGGGAGTATCTGACCCAGGCACGTAAGGGAATGGGAGCCAGCATGGATGCATCAACGCCGCAAGGCACCGACGCGTGTCCCCACAAGAAGCAGACGCCTCGCTCCGACGAGCTCAAGCACGACGTAACCTGCCGCATCAATCGCGTCATCGGCCAGCTCAACGGCGTCAAGGCCATGGTCGAGGAGGACCGCTACTGCGGGGACGTCCTGACCCAGCTCGCCGCCGTGGAGTCCGCCGTCAAGGCCGTGAGCCGCGAGGTCATGCAGGACCACCTCGAGACCTGCGTGGTCGAGCGGATCCAGGCAGGGGACACCGAGGTCGTCGACGAGGTCATGCGCCTCTTCAAGAAGTTCATGTGAGTCCCGCTCGCCGCGGGCAAAGCACTGCACCTCCCTGCTCTCAGGGACGCAAGAGCGAAGGGAATTCGCACTATGAAGCAAACGCTCGACATCACGGGCATGACCTGCGCGGCCTGCTCGGCACGGGTTGGCAAGGCCGCCTCGGGCGTGCCCGGCGTGAACGAGGCAAACGTCAACCTGCTCAAGAACTCGATGGAGCTCGACTACGACGGAGACCCCAAGACCACGCAGGCCGTGGTCGCAGCCATCGAGAAGGAAGGCTACGGTGCCGCGCCGCGCCAGGCGGCAGGCGATGGGGCCGGCGCCTCCCACACGTCCTTCGTGGACCCGAGGGAGGGCGCCCAGAAGGCGATTGACACCAAGAGAAGGCAGCTCATCTGGTCTGTCGTCTTTGGGGTTCCCCTCTTCTACCTCGCCATGGGGCCCATGCTCGGCTGGCCTGAGGTTCCCGGTCTCGCCGGCATGCGGGGCATGATGGCGTCAGCGGTGACGCAGCTCCTTCTCGCCACCTGCGTCCTCTTTGTCAATCGCAGCTACTTCGTGAACGGCTTCAGGACCCTGGCGCACCTCTCGCCCAACATGGACTCGCTCATTGCCATTGGCTCGGCCGCGAGCTATGCCTACAGCCTGGTGGGGGTCTACCAGATGGCGCTCGCGCTGGGTGCCATGGACCTCGAGGCCGCGCACAGCGCCATGATGCACTCGCTGTACTTCGACTCTGCGGGCACCATCCTCGTGCTCATCACGCTGGGCAAGTACTTCGAGGCCCGCGCCAAGGGCAAGACCACCTCCGCGATAAGCGCGCTCATGGACCTCGCGCCCAAGACCGCCCGCGTGCGCCGCGACGGCCAGGAGGTCGAGGTCCCCACCGAGGAGGTGCGCGTTGGGGATGTCGTGGTGGTGCGCGCCGGCGAGTCCGTGCCGGTCGACGGCGTGATTCGCGAGGGCTCGGCCTCGATCGACGAGTCTGCCATCACCGGCGAGCCCGTCCCTGCCGAGAAGGGCGTTGGTGACCGCGTGACCGGCGCGACCGTGAGCCAGCGCGGATGGTTCTCGATGGAGGCCATCGCAGTGGGCGACGACACCGCCCTCGCGAGCATCATCCGCCTCGTGGACGAGGCCACCAGCTCCAAGGCCCCCATCGAGCGCCAGGCCGACAAGATCGCGGGCGTCTTCGTGCCCGTGGTCATGGCGATCGCCGTCGTCACCTTCCTGGGCTGGATTGCCCTGTTCGCGCCGGGAGACTTCGCCACTGCGTTCAACCACGCGGTCTCGGTGCTTGTCATCTCCTGCCCCTGCGCCCTGGGGCTCGCCACGCCCACGGCCATCATGGTGGGCACGGAGCGTGGTGCAAAGGTGGGCATCCTCATCAAGGGCGCCGAGGCCCTGGAGGGGGCCTGTGACCTCGACACCGTGGTGCTCGACAAGACCGGCACCATCACCGAGGGCAAGCCGCGCGTGACCGACGTGCGCCTGGCTGCCGGCGTGGACGAGGGAGATCTTGCGCGCGTTGCCGCGGCACTCGAGCGCAAGAGCGAGCACCCGTTGGCCCAGGCCGTCTGTGACTACGTGGACGAGGCGCGTGCGGGTGCCGACAAGGGCATGGACGTGGCGGACTTCCAGCAGGTCGCAGGCGGTGGCGTCCAGGCCGTGGTCGACGGCGTGCCTGCCATAGCGGGCAACGCCCGCCTCATGGCCTCCACGGGCGTGGACGTCTCGGCGCTCTCGCCTCTGGCGGACCAGCTTGCCGCCCAGGCAAAGACGCCGCTCTACTTTGCGCGCGGGGGACGCGCGCTGGGGCTTCTCGGCGTCGCCGACGTGGTGAAGCCGACCTCCGCCTCTGCCGTTGCGCGCCTGCGTCGCATGGGCGTGCGCACGGTCATGCTCACCGGGGACCAGGCGAAGACCGCCGAGGCAGTCGCGCGCCAGGTGGGCGTCGACGAGGTCGTTGCCGGCGTGCTGCCCAGCCAGAAGGAACACAAGGTCCGAGAGCTGCAGGGCCAGGGTCACAAGGTGGCCATGGTGGGTGACGGCATCAACGATGCACCCGCGCTTGCCAGGGCGGACGTGGGCATTGCCATCGGCGCCGGCACCGACGTCGCCATCAGCTCGGCAGACGTGGTTCTCATGCACTCCGACCCTGCCGACGTGGCAACTGCCATCGAGCTCTCCCGCGCCACCATGCGAGACATTCGCCAGAACCTGTTCTGGGCGCTGTTCTACAACGCGATCTGCATCCCCGTGGCAATGGGTGTGCTCTCGCCTGTGGGCGTGACGCTCAACCCCATGGTGGGCGCTGCGGCAATGGGCTTCTCGTCCGTGTTCGTGGTCTCGAACGCGCTCAGGCTCTTTGCCTGGAAGCCCAGCCAGGCGGGCGAGAAGGACGCTGCGCCCGTGGACACCAAGGTAACTCCGGCCGTTGCGGAGCCCGCTGTTGCGGATGCGGCCGAGACAAGCAATGCGGTCGCAGGCGCGGCCGCCAACGAGAGGAGCAACAAGATGGAGAAGAAGCTCAACGTCGAGGGCATGATGTGCGAGCACTGCGTGGCCCACGTGACCAAGGCACTCGAGGGGGTACCCGGCGTGAGCTCGGTCAAGGTCTCGCTCGAGGACAAGGACGCCGTGGTCGAGGCATCGTCAGAGGTCACCGACGAGGCGCTTGTCGCTGCCGTCAAGAACGCAGGCTACGAGGCTACGGTGGCCTAACGCGCCGCTCCGCCAGTCGGCGGCGCTTCTCGTCCAGAAGTCCTTGCCGTTCAAGGGTCTCGCCGGCGTCGTGCCGCGAGGCCCTTATTCTGTATGGCAGATATGTCTAATTTGGCAGGCGCTCAGGATGCGCCTGCTGTCGGACGAACGGGGGCTGGCATGGCAAGGATTGGCGCGCTCGAGGCAGGCGGAACCAAGATGGTCCTCTCCGTTGGAACGCCCGAGGGAGAGGTTCTCGAGCGTGAGGAGATTCCCACCCAGGGTCCTCAAGACTGCGTCGACCGCATGGTGGAGTGGTTTGGCTCGCACAACGTCGACGCGCTCGGCATTGGCGCCTTTGGCCCCACGGGCGTGAATCCCTCGCTTCCAAGCTACGGCAAGATCCTCGAGACGCCCAAGACCGCGTGGAGGCACTTCGACTTCCTGAGCGCCTTCGAACCGCTGGGAATTCCCATCGGCTACGACACCGACGTCAACGTTGCCTGCCTGGGCGAGGTCACCTACGGCTCGGGCAAGGGGTTGGACACGGTGGTCTACCTCACGGTCGGCACGGGCATCGGGGCGGGCGTCATGGTGGGAGGCCAGCTCCTGCACGGCATGCTCCACCCCGAGGCCGGCCACATCCTGCTTGAGGTCCAGCCGGGCGACGAGGGCAACTGCGTGTGCCCATATCACGACCGCTGCTTCGAGGGCCTGGCCGCCGGCCCCTCCATCGAGCACCGTTGGGGCAAGAAGGGCTTCGAGCTTGCCGACCGTCCCGAGGTCTGGGAGCTGGAGAGCACCTACCTGGCCGAGGGCATCTCGACGTACGTGCTGTGCTACTCGCCGCAGCGCATCGTGCTCGGCGGTGGCGTGATGAAGCAGACCCAGCTCTTCCCGCTGGTGCGCAAGAAGGTCCTCGAGGACCTCGCCGGCTACCTCGTGACGCCCGAGCTGGCGGACATCGACTCCTACATCGTGGAGGCCGGCTGCAAGGGTGACCAGGGCGTCCTCGGCTGCATCGAGCTGGGACGCCGTGCGCTGGAGGCTGCCCGCAGGTAGGGGCGTTGGGCTTCTCGGCACGTTGCGGGGTTGCGTCCTTATCGGCGCGACCCCGCTTTTGGGTCCGACATACATTTTGGTGCGGATCTGTGGGGCGCAGAACGACGGCCCCCAGTCCAACGGACCCAGCTCGATACACATTCGTGTACGAATCTGTGACGAGTCCCAGCTCGATACACATTCGAATCCCGAATGTGTATCGACCAGCGCGGGTCACACATTCGGTCACGAATCTGTGACGGACGTCCCGCCACGGGCCCCGCCACGACAATCCTCTGCGTCCTTCTCGGTGCGGGCTGTGACGGGCGTTCTCTTGACGCAGTCCCGTGACGGCACTTCCGGCGTGGCCCTTCTTCACGGTCCCAATTAACGTCGCGCGTTTGCGCTACCCTTGCTTGGTGATTGCCTGGCGCGAGAGGGGACAGCATGGCTGAGAAGACCAACAACAACGGTATGGACGCGGCCGGAATGCAGGGCTCGCTCTTTGGCGACGCCGGTACGCCGTCATTCTCGCCGCAAGGGTCGGCCGAGAAGCCTGCGCCAAACGGGACCCCCGTGTCCGATGCCTCCGCCAGTCCCGCTCGCACCGCCCGCGCCCGCGCGGCCGAGCTCAACCGCATCCTCAACCACGCGGCCTACGCCTACTACGCGCTTGACGCGCCGGAGATGACGGACGCCCAGTTCGACCGGTACCTCCAAGAGCTTCTCGCCCTCGAGAAGTCCAATCCCGAGCTGGTCACGCCGGACTCCTACACCCAGCGCGTGGGCGGCTACGTCTCGGAGCAGTTCGAGCCCGTCCGCCATGCCAGCCGCATGTACTCCATCGACGACGCCATGAACCTCGACGAGCTTGACGAGTGGCTGGCCCGAACCGACGAGGCCCTGGGCTCCACGCCGGAGAGCCCCGTGGCCTACACCTGCGAGCTCAAGATCGACGGCCTGGGCGTGGCCCTCACCTACACGGACGCGCAGCTCGTGCGTGCCGCCACCCGCGGTGACGGCACGACGGGCGAGAACGTCACGGCCAACGTCCTCACCATCCACGACGTGCCCCGCGCGCTTGCGCCCGAGGGCCTCAAGC
>URLM01000049.1 GCA_900548775.1 uncultured Olsenella sp. | reverse complement strand
CCCTCCGAGGGCGTGGCCAGCCACATTGCCGGCGAGGTCCGCGTTGACCACGGGATTGAAGAGGGCGACTTTGCCCTCACGCCGGAGTTTCTCGCCGCAAAGCGAGAGGTGCTCTCGCTTCTGGGGTAGGGGACGGCGAGAAGGGCGCACAGCAGGCCTGCCTTGCACCGCGTGGGCGAGCCGTGCAAGGCAGGCCTGCCGCCGGCACGCTACTTCTTGTTCGCGGTGGCCGTGGTCGCCTTGGTGCTGCCCTTGGCCGAGGCGGTCGAGCTGGTGCCTCCGCTCTTGCCGGTACTCCCGGAGTTCGAGGTGTCGGTCGAGCCGTTGGACGAGTCACTGCTCGTCGTGCCCGTGGTCGAGCTGCCCGTTCCGGAGCTGTTGGAGCTGTCCGTCGTCGAGTTCGAGCCGCTTCCGGTGCCGGAGTTATCGCTGGTCGTAGAGTTGCTGCTGCCAGAGTTCGAATTGCTGTCCGTGCCGCTGGCGTTGGATTCCTGCTGCGTGGCGGAATCGCCGGTCGACGAATTCGAGGTGTCGGCGGTGGTCTCGGAGGTCGAGCCGGTGCTCTCGGTGTCCTCGGATTCCGTGGACTTCTCGGGCTGGGTGGTCTCCTGGGGCTTCTCGGCCTCTGGCTGGGTCGTCTGGGTCTGCGTGGTGGTCTCCTGCGTGCGGCCGGGCGTGGTGCCAATGCCCTTGCCCTCGGTGAGCGCGTAGACGAGAAGCGCCGAGACGAGAACAGCCGCCACGCCAGCGATCACAGACGCCACGACGAGGCGCTTCCTGGTGTCACGGCGCTGGCTCTCGTGCACGGCGTGGCGGAAGCTCGCAGGCGCGATGCGTGTGCCGGAGGGCGCGAACTTGACCTCGGTGTCGTCGGCGGGGGAGGATACCACGCTCTGGGTGTTGGCTGCAGAGGCCTCGGCGGCAACGGTCTTGTCCGCGTCAACCGGGTGGGGCATGAGCTCCGTCTTGCCGGTGGTAGCGGCGCCTGAGGGCTTCTCGGCGTCTGGCTCTTTCTCGTCCGGGCCAACGGCGCCCTTGATTGCCTCGGCCGACTTCGAGAACAGGTTGTTGAGCACCGAGGACGATACCGTTGCCGCAGCAGCGCCCACGATGGCCCCGATGAGCGAGCCTGCCACGCCAATCTGCGATGAGAGCGAGAACGACACGCCCGCGGCAAGCGCGCTGGCGAGTATCTGCGCAAACGAGAGGTCACCAAACACGCCTCCCGCGCGCTCGTCCTGCTCGTTCTTCTCGCCGTCTTGATCGTTGCCGAACGTCTTGGATTCCTGAGCCAAGACCCATCCCTCCTTCGGTCGCGTTCCCCTGCGCGGCCCCTCACTTTGGGATACCCGAGTATAGGCTGCGGGCGACGCGCCGCGCCCATCCTCACGAAGAAGAGACAAGCCTTCCTCTAACCTTCCTTGGCCGCTTTCTCGGGCCTTTCCCCGGCCTTCCTCTAACCCACAGCCCTTCTCGTGCCGGTCTACCCGCCGGGGTTTGTAATGCCCTGCAGGAATCGGCGTTCTTGCAGCCCTTCTAGGGTGTGAAGGTTCTCACATCGGGTATGATTGTCGGAGTACCACATCGTTCAGCTTCCAACAGATGGAGGTAACGCTATGCTCGTCAATGCAACCGCAATGCTTCAGAGCGCCGAGAAGGGCCACTACGGTATTGGTGCCTTCAACACCAACAACCTCGAGTGGGCCTCCTCCATTCTCGATGCCGGCGAGGAGCTTCAGTCGCCGCTCATCATCCAGTGCACCAGCGGTGCCGCCAAGTGGCAGACTTCCTTCAAGCTCGTCGCCGACATGGTGAAGGACCTCGTCGAGGCCAAGAACATCACCGTGCCCGTTGCCCTTCACCTCGACCACGGCTCCTACGAGGCCGCCCTTGAGTGCATCGACGCCGGCTTCACCTCCGTCATGTACGACGGCTCGCACGAGAAGGACTTCGAGACCAACCTCGCCCACACCGCCGAGATCGTGAAGCTTGCCCACAGCAAGGGCATCTCCGTCGAGGCCGAGGTCGGCGGCATCGGTGGTACCGAGGACGGCGTGACCGCCAAGGGCGAGCTGGCCGACCCCGAGCAGTGCAAGGCCATCGCCGACCTGGGCGTTGACTTCCTGGCCTGCGGCATCGGCAACATCCACGGCATCTACCCCGCCAACTGGGAGGGCCTGTCCTTCGACCGCCTGCAGGAGATCAAGGCCAAGACGGGCGACCTGCCGCTCGTCCTTCACGGCGGCACCGGCATCCCCGTTGACCAGGTGAAGAAGGCCATCTCGCTGGGCATCTCCAAGATCAACGTCAACACCGACCTCCAGCTGGTCTTCGCTGCCGCCACCCGCAAGTACATCGAGGAGGGCCTCGACCAGCAGGGCAAGGGCTACGATCCCCGCAAGCTCCTCAAGCCCGGTCGCGAGGCCATCAAGGTCCGCACCGAGGAGCTCATCAAGGAGTTTGGCTCCGACGGCAAGGGCTGGAACTAACGGTTCCACGGGTTCCGCGCCGCGAGTTCTTCTCGCCGCATAGAGCTGCTGAGGCCCGTCCGGCGCGTCCGGGCGGGCCTTTTGTGTGCGGGGATGCCGGCGCGTGCCGGGCCGGGGCGAGCAGGGCGCGCGCCGTGGCGTCGCTAGCCGTTCTCCGGCAAACCTGCGGCTTAATAGAAGTGCCTGTGACGGTCACAAAGCCGCTACCTGCGGTTCTTCTCGGCAGCGTCTCTTGCGGGGTGCTATTAACCCGCAGGTTTGATTGACGGCGCTTGGCCGGAGCGCTTGCTTGCCTTGGCTGGGGTTGAAACCTGCAGATTCCAATCGGTTAAAGCGCTCTAACCGATCGGAATCTGCAAGGTTGCTCTCGAGCTGCAAAATCCGATCGTTTAGCACCCGTTAACCGATCGGAATCTGCAAGCCGAGAATCTGCAAGCCGATAATCTGCAAGGTTGGTCGGCGGCGTCTGGATGCGTGCCCCGCGTCCCACCATTACCAAAGTGTTGCGTAACGTTGCTGCGCTGTTGACGTGCTGTCTTCCCATGAAAACTATCCGCTCACGGAAGCCATCCAACCGCTCGCGGGACCTAGGATTGCATTCAACAAACCCATCACTTGCCAGAGCGAGCGAGCGTGGTGGGGAAGGGGCGCCGGCGAGCAGGGAAGCCGCCAGGCCCGCTCCAGCGTCGGAAGGGGGACGACCGTGGCGGACATGATAGAGATCAAGCACCTCAACAAGTTCTTTGGTGACCTCCATGTGCTCAAGGACGTGAGCCTCAACGTCCGCGAGGGCGAGAAGCTCGTAGTCATCGGTCCCTCGGGCTCGGGCAAGTCCACGCTCATCCGCTGCGTCAACTGGCTCGAGGAGCCCACGTCGGGCGAGGTCATCATCAACGGCACGCCCCTCACGCGCAAGAACCACATGCAGCTCACGCGCACGTACACCTCGATGGTCTTCCAGCAGTTCAACCTCAATCCCAACATGACCGTGCTGGGCAACCTCACCCTCGCGCCCATCAAGCTGCAGAAGAAGAGCCGCGAAGAGGCGAGAAAGACCGCCATGGAGAGTCTCGAGCGCGTCGGCCTCGCCCAGAAGGCGGACGAGTATCCGCAGAACCTCTCCGGCGGCCAGCAGCAGCGCGTGGCAATCGCCCGTGCGCTCTGCACCAAGCAGCCCATCATGCTGCTCGACGAGCCTACCTCCGCTCTCGATCCCGAGATGGTCCAGGAGGTTCTCAACGTGATGGTCGAGCTTGCGCAGGAGAACATCACGATGGTCTGCGTGACCCACGAGATGGGCTTTGCCCGCCAGGTTGCCGACGAGGTCGTCTTCATGGATGACGGCCAGATTCTGGAGAAGGGCACGCCCGAGCACTTCTTCGAGCACCCCGAGAACCCCCGCTGCAAGGAGTTCCTCGGCAAGATTCTGCGGTAGGTGCCTGGCGCGGCATCGCTGCCACCCGCTGCCTGCCCCCAAAGCAAGGCGCCACCCAGCCTCGGCTGGAAGCAATACACGCCCAAACGAGAGGAGAGCACCATGTCCACGCTATCCCGCAGGTCGTTCATCACCGCATCCCTTGGTTCCGCAGCGCTTCTCTCGCTTGGCCTTGTTGGCTGCGCGGATGACTCCGACGACGCCGGCACCACCACCTCGACCGCATCGTCTTCTGGCAGCGAGGAGAACTCCGTCACCAGCGACCCGGGCGTCCAGTCCATCGTCGACCGCGGCACGCTCAAGTGCGGCATCAAGACCGACGTCCCCGGCTTTGGCTACGATGACCCCTCGGCAGGCACCTACACCGGCCTTGAGGTTGACCTCTGCTATGCCATTGCCGGAAAGATCTTCGACATCACGCCGGACGAGGCCAAGTCTGGCAAGAAGGTTGACTTCACCGGCGTTACCGCCAAGACCCGCGGGCCCATGCTCGATTCCGGCGAGCTTGACGTTGTTGCCGCAACCTACACCATCACCGAGGAGCGCAAGGAGTCCTGGAACTTCTCGGACCCGTACTACACGGACTCCATTGGCATGCTGGTGCTCAAGAGCTCTGGCATGAAGACCCTGGACGACCTTGACGGGAAGATCATAGGCATCGCGCAGGGCGCCACCACCAAGGACACCCTCACCCAGATGCTCAAGGACCAGGGCAAGGAGAACCTCAACGTAACCTTCCAGGAGTTCCCAGACTACCCCACGCTGTCTGCGGCCCTCTCGTCCAACACGATCGACGTCTTCTCCGTTGACCGCTCCATCCTGCGTGGCTACATGGACGACACGAACGAGCTTCTCTGCCCCGACATCGTCTTTGGCACCCAGGAGTACGGCATCGCAACCAACAAGAACGCGACCGAGCTCACGAAGCTGGTCAACGACCTCGTCGATGAGTACAAGGACAACGGCGAGCTTGACAAGCTTCTGGATGCCAACGGACTTCAGAGCGCGTAGCTCGGGGCTTGCGCGCAGGTGGTAACGAGGGGAGGAACGGGATGAACGGGCTGTTCAGCGCAAGGAGGTGGTCGGTGACGCTGGCTGACTCCGCGGCTTTGTGGCAGGGGTTCTTCTTCACCCTGCAGGTGTCGCTCGCTGGCCTTGCGGTTGCGCTCGTGATTGGCACCATCATGGGCACCTTCTCGACGACCCGCTCGCGAGTCCTGCGCGCCATCGCCCGCGTGTACGTGGAGATCTACCAGAACACCCCCGTCGTCGTGCAGGTGTTCTTCATGTACACGGCCGGCCCGCAGGTGATCAAGGCCATCACGGGCGCGCAGACCATCACGAGGATTGCCCCGTTCGTCCTTGGCGTCGTGGGCGTGGGCCTCTATCACGCCGCCTACGTGGCCGAGGTCATCCGTACCGGCATCGAGGCCATTCCTCGCGGGCAGATGGAGGCGGCGCAGTCGCAGGGCTTCTCGCGCGTGCAGGCCTACCGCTACATCATCTTGCCGCAGACGCTCCGCATCATCCTGCCGCCCCTCGCCAACCAGGCGCTCAACCTCGTGAAGAACACCTCGGTCCTCGCCCTTATCGCCGGCGGCGACCTCATGTACCAGGCCGACGTGATCGTCTCCCAGACGGGCTACCTGCAGGGCTACATCCTGTGCTGCGTGATGTACTTCATCATCTGCTTCCCGCTTGCCATGCTCGTGAGCTGGCTCGAGCGCCGTGCCAAGGAGCCCGCCGGCAAGTCCGGCCGTGCCAACGGTTCTCGCGGCGAGAAGGGCGGGCGCAGCGACGCCCAGCCTGCGACGAAGGGGGAGGTGGCCTAGCCCATGGAGATCTTTACCGCCGACAACGTCACCTTCATGCTTCAGGGGCTCGTCAACACCATCGTCATCGCCGCGGCCTCCATTGTCCTCTCCATCCTGGTGGGCACGGTTCTCGCCCTGGTGAAGACCTACTGCACCGGCAAGCTCCGCCCGCTCTCGTGGCTGGTGAGCGCCTACATCGAGCTCTTCCGCTGCACGCCAAACCTGCTGTGGATCCTCATCTTCCGCTTTACGCTCAAGGGTAGCGGCGTGGCCATCTCCATCGCGGTCTTCACGACGTTCACCTCGGCGGTCATGGCCGAGATCGTGCGCGGCGGCCTTAACGCCATTCCGCGCGGGCAGTTTGAGGCCGCGCGCAGCCAGGGCTTTGGCTTCTTTGGCATGATGTGGCACATCGTCTTGCCGCAGGCCTTCCGCCACATTGTCCCGGCGCTCTTCAGCCAGTGCACCACGGTCATCAAGGACACGTCCTACCTGCGCGGCATCGACGTCCACGAGTTCATGCGCAACTCGGCGGTGGTCATGGGCCAGGCGGTGACGCTGCCGCAGATCCTCCTGCTCTACGGGTTTGTGTTCCTCACGTACTTTGTCCTCAACTTCTGCATCTCGCTTGCCGTCCGCGCCTACCAGCGGCGACTCGTGGCGGCCTAGGAGGGGAGCAACGCAATGGCTGAGACACGCGACGCAACGGCGGCCGAGGCTAGCGCGGCGATGCCGGAGGGTGGTCCTGCGCCGGAGGGTAGCCCGGTGGTTGTCTCCATCGCCCGCGACTACGGTGCCGAGGGCCACGAGGTGGGCAAGCTCCTCTCGGTCAAGCTGGGGATTCCCCTGTACGACAACGAGCTTCTCGTGCGCGCCGCCTTGAAGACGGGTTTCACGGAGGACCAGCTTGCTGCATATGACGAGAAGGTCCAGGGGCGGCCGCTGGCGCTTCTGCCCTATGTGCCGCTGGGGAAGGACATCGACTCCGACAAGCTGTTCACGGCGATGCGCCAGGTGATCTTGGACCTGGGCCTCACGCGCAGCTGCATCATCGAGGGGCGCCTCTCCGACTACATTCTGCGTGGTAATCCCAACCTCATAAAGGTGCTGGTGACGGCTCCCATGGCCGATCGCGTGAGGATCGTGAGCGAGAAGCGCGGGCTCTCCGAGCGAGAGGGGCGCCGCCTGGTGCACCGCAAGCAGCGCGAGCGCGAGGAGTTCTACGCGCGCTACTCCGGCGGCAGGTGGGGACTTCACACGGGGAAGGACCTGGTGGTGAGCAGGTCGGAGTTTGGGCGCGAGGGCTGCGCGGAGATCATCGCCTGTGCGTACAGGGTGAAGCTTGAGCAGGGGAGCGGATGCTGACGCCGGGTCCGCGTGCGGGTGCGGGACCGCTGACGCAGGGGCAGGACCGCTGACGCAGGGAAAAACCTGCAGATTCCGATTGGTTAAGGCGCTCTAAACGATCGGAATCTGCAGGGTTACTCTCAAGCTGCAAAATCCGATTGTTTAGCACTCGTTAACCAATCGGAGTATGCAAGAAGCGGTGATTGGCCGAGAAGGACGTCTGCAACATGGTCGCCGCAACACAATCGTTGCACGAATCTGTTGCGAACTGCGCGCGTCACACAATCGGGT
The DNA here is from genome assembly GCA_900548775.1 of uncultured Olsenella sp. Lineage (GTDB taxonomy): Bacteria > Actinomycetota > Coriobacteriia > Coriobacteriales > Atopobiaceae > Tractidigestivibacter. Next base: position 5,864 of record URLM01000049.1, on the reverse strand, counting down.
GCGAATGTGTGACGCGCGCAATGAGACAAAGGGACAGTCCCTTTGTCTCACTCGTCGTGGTTGAGGCGGGCGGCATCCTCGTTCACGTCGGTGGGCTCGAGAAGGTCGGCCAGGGTCTTGCTGTCAAGGTATGCCGAGGTCACGCGCCCAAGGTCGCGCCAGACTCCCACGGTGGAGCAGGTGTCCATCTGCGAGCAGAACGTGTCGTTGGTGCACTGCAGGCAGGCCACGGGCGCAAGCGACCCCTCGGCCGCGCGCAGAAGCTCTCCCAGCGTGTACTCCTCGGGCTTGCGCGTGAGGCGGTAGCCGCCGCCCTTGCCGCGCTGGCTTTCCACGTAACCCGCCTTGTGCATGAGGGAGATGACCTGCTCAAGGTACTTGCGCGAGATGTTCTGACGCTTCGAGACGTCACCCAGGGACACCCACCCGTCGTGGGATGCGAGGTCGGCCATCGCGCGCAGGGCGTACATTCCCTTTGTTGAGAACATCCCGGCCATGGCTAGGCCCCCTTCTCGTCCTTGGCAGCGGTCGCGCCAGCTGCGCCAGCACCGGCCGCGCCGTCGCCCTCGCGCGCCTCGAGCATCTCCTTGAGCGTGCGCCACGCAAGCTCGGCGCACTTCACCCGCGCCGGCATGTGCGAGATGTCCTTGAGCATCTCGGCGTCCTCAAGCGGCTCGAGCTCGGCCTCGTCGGTGACCTCGCCGCGCACCATGCGCTCGAAGAGGTCGCACAGCTTGATAGCCTCCTCTGGGGTCCTGCCCACCATAAGGTCGCTCATGATGTCCGCAGACGCCTGCGAGATGGCGCAGCCGTGCCCGGTAAACGCGGCCTCGTCGATGGTGCCATCGTCCGCCAGGCGCACGGAGAACTTCAGCTCGTCGCCGCAGGAGGGGTTCACGCCCTCGTGCGTGCAGGTGGGATTCTCCATCTGGTACTTGTAGTCGGGATGGGCCACGTGGTCCATGAACTCGGCGTTGTAGAGGCTAGTCACGTCCATGGAAGACCTCCCAGACCTTCCCCAGGCCGTCGACAAGGGCGTCGACGTCGGACTTGTCGTTGTAGAAGGCGATGCTCGCACGGCACGTGGCGCCGTTCTCCACGCCCAGGTAGGCGAGAAGCGGCTGCGCGCAGTGGTGGCCGGCACGGATGCACACGTTATTCATGTCGAGGATCGACGCCACGTCGTGCGGGTGGATTCCGCGCACGCTGAAGGCCACGGACCCCACGTGGCGCTCGCCCTCGGCGGGGCCAATCACGTCCACGTAGGGGAGGGCAGCCAGCGAGTCCGTGAGGTAGCGGGCGAGAAGGCGCTCGCGGTCCTCAAGGGCGTCAAAGCCCTTCTCGCCCAGGTAATCCAGGCAGGCGCCAAAGGCGTACGCTCCGGCGGCATCCTGCGTGCCGGCCTCGAACTTCTGGGGCACGGGCGCCCAGACGGCATCGGTCTCGGTCACGGAGTCGATCATCTCGCCACCGGTGAGGAAGGGCGGCATGGCGTCGAGCACCTCGGACTTGCCCCACAGCACGCCAATGCCCATGGGGCCGCCCATCTTGTGCGCCGAGAAGGCGAGAAGGTCGCAGCCAAGCTCGCGCGCGTTCACGCGCACGTGCGGCACGGACTGCGCGCCGTCGACCACCATGTAGGCGCCCATCTCGTGCGTGCGCCTGGCGATCATGGGGATGTCGTTCTCAACGCCCAGGACGTTGGAGACCTGCGTCACCGAGACGATCTTGGCGCGCGGGCCTACCTTTGCGGCGACCTCCTCGGGCGTGATGCGGAAGTTCTCGTCCATGCGCAGGTAGACCAGGTTCGCGCCGGTCTCGCGGCAGATCTCCTGCCACGGGATGAGGTTCGAGTGGTGCTCCATGATGGAGATGACCACGTCGTCACCGGGGCTGAGCACGGAGCGTCCCAGCGTGCGAGCCACGAGGTTCAGGGACTCGCTGGCGTTTCTCGTGAAGACCACCTGGTTGCCGCAGGGCTTGCCGGCCTCGTCCACGGCGCCAAGGAACGCGGCGACCTTGTCGCGCGTCTGCGCGATGGCCTCGGTTGCCTCGACCGAGAGGCGATAGAGGCCGCGCAGCGGGTTGGCGTTCATGGTCTCGTAGAAGCGGCGTTGCGCGTCGAGAACCGCAGCCGGGCGCTGCGCGGTGGCAGCACTGTCGAGAAAAGCCAGGTTGGGGTTTCCTGCAAGCAGCGGGAAGTCTGCCTTGTAGGGATTCTGCTCGATGGATGCGAGCTCGTCGTTTGTCAGCATGGGCGGCCTCACGCCTCCTCGTCTGCGGCGAGTAGGGCGCTCGCGTCGAAGTCGTGTGCCACCTCGGCGCCAAGCACGCGCTCGGCCTGGCGCACGGCGACGTCGTGCGCGTGCGTCTCGGGCGCGTTGATGATGGCGTCCTCGAAGAGGGCGCGCACGAAGAGTGCCTCGGCGTCCTTGCGCGAGAGGCCGCGATCGGCCAGGTAGTCCATCTGGTCGGGGCCAACGGTGCCGATGGTGGCGCCGTGGTTGCCCTGGACGTCGTCCTCGTCGCAGAGGATCACGGGCACGGTCTTGTTGACCACGTCGTCGCCAAAGACCAGCACGTTCTCGGCCTCGTCGCCCTTGGAGCCGCGGGCCCCATGGACAAGGTCGATGGTGGCGCGCAGTGCCTTCTCGGCGGCGTCGTCCAGGATGCCGTTCTCGCGCACGTGGGCGATCGTGTTCTTGCCGCGCTGGCGCACCACGTGGTTCACGTCCAGGTGGTCCTTGCCGTCCGCGAAGTAGCGCAGGGCGATGTTGGTGCGGGCGCGGTCGCCGGAGAGCGAGACCGCCGTGCCAAAGGCCACGGTTCCGCCGCCTAGCGCGTACTGGCGAACCTCAACGCGGGCGTCGTCGTCTGCGTCCACGCCCACGCTCTCGAGGTGCTGCTGAGATGAGCCAACGCCCACGACCTCGGTGATCGTGACCTCGGCGCCCTCCTCGGCGACAACGCGCAGGAGCGAGGCCGAGGTGGTGGCAGCGGCACCCGTTCCGCCCGCGGCGACCACGATGTCCACGGATGCGCCCGCGCGCACCATGACGCCCGTGTCCGCGACCTCGCCCTTGTCGGTGTCGATGGCCACCACGATGGGCTCAGTGCGCTTCTCGCCTGCGCGAACCTCGACATAGCGGGCGTCGGCGGCCTGCGAGGTCACCCAGTCGGTGACCTTCTCGCCCATGCCGCACTCAAGGCGCGAGAAGAGCTGGGGAAGCGCAAAGTACACGTCGCCCTTGCGTGAGATCTTGGGCACCGTGAGCGTGATGTCATTGGCGCGCAGGCGGTTCCAGGTCTGCGCGGGGGGCTCGTTCACGCGGTCGAGCACGACGGTGGCGTTCTCGTCTGCCATTAGCCGATCGCCCCTTCCATCTCGAGCTTGATGAGGTTGTTCATCTCGACGGCGTACTCCATGGGGAGCTCCTTCGAGACCGGGTTGGCGAAGCCGTTCACCACGAGCGTGCGGGCCTCCTGCTCGGAGCAGCCGCGGCTCATGAGGTAGAGGATCGTGTCGTCCGAGATGCGCCCGATGGTTGCTTCGTGGCCGACCGATGCGGTGGGGTTGCGCACGTCCATCGCGGGAATGGTGTCGGAGCGGCTGATGTTGTCGAGCATGAGCGACTGGCAGCTCACGGTGCAGCGCGCGTTGTCCGCGTGACGGCCCACGACGACCGAGCTTCTGAAGGTGTTGATGCCACCGTCCTTGGAGATGGACTTGGTGCTCACCGAGGCGGTGGTGTCGCGGCCGTTGAGAATGACCTTGCAGCCGGTGTCGAGGTCCTGCGTGGCGCCGGAGAAGGTGATGCCCGTGAACTCGCAGCTCGAGCGGTCGCCGGCGAGGATCGTGGTGGGGTAGAGGTAGGAGACGTGGCTGCCAAAGCTGCCCGAGACCCACTCCATCTTGGCGTCGGCACCCACGGTCGCGCGCTTGGTGTTGAGGTTGTACATGTTCTTGGACCAGTTCTCGATCGTGGAGTAGCGCAGGCGCGCGCCGTCCTTCACGAAGAGCTCCACGGCGCCGGCGTGGAGGTTGGCCTCGTAGTACTTGGGAGCTGAGCAACCCTCGATGAAGTGCAGGTTGGCGCCGGGCTCCACGATGATGAGTGTGTGCTCGAACTGACCTGCACCCTGGGCGTTGAGGCGGAAGTAGCTCTGCAGCGGGTAGTCAAGGCTGACGCCCGCGGGCACGTACACAAAGGAGCCGCCCGACCACACGGCGTAGTGGAGCGCCGCAAACTTGTGGTCGGTCATGGGGATGAGGGTGCCAAAGTACTCGTGCACCACGGGCTCCCAGGTGGGGTCGTGGAGCGCGTCCTCGATCGTGGTGTAGACCACGCCCTGCTTGGCGACCTCCTCGCGCATGTTGTGGTAGACGATCTCGGAGTCGTACTGGGCGCCCACGCCGGCGAGCGACTCGCGCTCCGCCTCGGGGATGCCCAGGCGCTCGAAGGTGTCCTTGATGTCTGCCGGCACGTCGTCCCAGCTCGAGGCCTGCTTGGTCTTGGGCGAGACGTACGTGGAGATGTGGTCCAGGTCAAGGCCTGCGATCGAGGGGCCCCAGTTGGTGGCCATGGGACGGCGGTGGTACTCGTCGAGCGCCTTCAGGCGCAGGTCGAGCATCCACTGGGGCTCGTCCTTCTTGGCCGAGATTGCGCGCACGATGTCCGGCGTGAGGCCGTCGGCGTAGCGCTCGTATCCCTCCTCGGACTTGGTGAAGTCGTAGAGGGAGCGGTCGACGTCGGCAACCTGCGTCCTCTCCTTCGTCACCTTGCATCACCCTCGCCCGCGGCCTGGCTCTCGAAGCGCTCGAAGCCGTTCTTGTCGATGTCATCGATGAGGCTTGCGGGGCCCTCGGCCACCAGGTGGCCCTTGACCATCACATGCGTGCGGTCCACGGTGAGGCGCTCGAGGATGCGCGTGTTGTGCGTGATCATGATGAGCGCGCCGCCCACGGTCTCACGGTAGCGCTGGATGCCGTGCGAGACGGTGGCCAGCGCGTCGACGTCGAGGCCGGAGTCCGTCTCGTCGAGAATTGCCAGCTTGGGCTGGAGGAGAAGGAGCTGGAGCATCTCGATCTTCTTCTTCTCACCGCCCGAGAAGCCCACGTTGAGCTCGCGCATGAGGAAGCTCTGGTCGAGGTTGAGCTCGTCGGCGATGGCGCCCACGCGGCGACGGAACTCGCGCGCGGTGCACTTGAGCTCGGGGCGCATCTGCGAGATGGAGCGGAGGAAGCTGTACAGGGGCACGCCGGGGACCTCGACGGGGGCCTGGTAGGACAGGAAGATGCCCGCGAGCGAGCGCTTGTCGGGCGAGAGCTCGGTGATGTCCTGACCGTCGAAGGTGATGGTGCCGGAGGTGACCTTGTAGGTGGGGTCGCCCATGATCACGTGGCCGAGCGTCGACTTGCCGGCGCCGTTGGGGCCCATGAGGACGTGGGTCTCGCCAGCGCCAACCTTGAGGTCGACGCCGTGGAGGATGGGCTTGTCCTCCGTGCCTGCGGAGATGCCGCTCACGTCGAGAAGCGTGTCTGCCATGCTGTTCTCCTAGCTCGAATGCGCCTGCGGCCGTGGTGGCCGATGACGCGGGTTTCCTCTCCCCGCACGGGCCGGATGGCCGGCGCGCGTGCGTTCCTTCCTAGTCGCGTTTGGCGGTTGGGCACTCGTGGGGTGCCTGGGGCTGCCTGCGGGGGACAAATTGGTCTGCCCGCGAAGGTGCCTTGGGTTGCTCGCGAGAGTGCTTTGGGCCACCTGTGGGGAGTGCCCCACGCGACCTAACCCGAGGGTACCCCTTGCGACCTAATTCATACTAGTTTGTAGGAAATAGAAGGCAAGGGCGAGGGACGGGTTTCTCGG
>URLM01000048.1 GCA_900548775.1 uncultured Olsenella sp. | reverse complement strand
GATAGGAACGGCAAAATTTTTTACACTTCTATTACTTCTTTATCGCACATTAGCAAATAGCGCCGGCACGCAGCACCGCCTACCGTCCCGGCACACCGTCGCCACGCCCCTCTGCTAATCTGTATGGTTCCGTCTGGCTCCACCGGACGCCTCACACGGCAACAGCGCGGGCCCCGCCCGCCAGAAGCGAAAGCGGCAAGCATGGACCTCTCCCAGGCAATCGAACAGGCAAATGCCTTCGTCTTCCCGGGCTTTCTCACCGACGACGACTCGCTCACCCAGGAACGCACGAAGAACGAGGAGGCCATCAAGGTCCTGACAGACGCCTGGAAGGCCGCGCCGCTTGGCCGCGAGCCCTTCTCGTTTGACCTGGTGCGTGGCCTTGCCGACAGGAACCGCGACATATGCGACCGCTATGGCATCGAGCGACTGAGAAACACCAACGGCCTCAACCTCGCACGGCGCCTCTCGGATGCCGATCTTATCCACGGCGTGGCCACGCTCCAGCACAGAAGCGACGAGGAGGTAGCGCGCGTCGCTGGCCCCACAGCCTCTGACCTGGGCATCGCCTACGTAGACGCGCCGGTGTGGGGCGCCGTGGTAGGCATCGACCTCGAGACCTCGGACCGCGAGCCCGACCGCGGCTACGTGATCAACGTGGGCCTGGAGTTCATGAACCTCACGCCCACGGCAAAGCCCACCAATCCCTACTCCGCCTACTGCGGCATGCCCGAGATGTACGCCGAGAAGGGCGTGCCGCTCACAGAGATCCATCACATCACCTGGAAGGACCTCGAAGGCGTGGCCCCCCTGCGCCAGAACCCCAAGATGCAGAAGGCCATTCTCGCCGCGCTCACCACCTTCCCCTACATGGCCCACAATGCTGCTTTCGAGGACTCCTGGTTCATGCTCAACGTTGACGGCTACGCCGAGGCGCGCAAGGCCGGCAAGGTCATTCCCATAGACACGCGCGACATCTGCCGCCGCCTGGACCCTGAGGTGCGCCTGCTCCCCCGCGAGACGCATCCCGCCACGCTCGAGAACTGGGCGCGCCGCCGCGGGACGCTGAGCAAGAATGAGAAGGAACGCCATCTGGGCCTTGAGGACGTGGACCTCATGCTTGCCACGGTGCAGGCGGAGTTCTCGGAGCGCAAGATGTTCCCCGGCCAGCGCGAGGAGGACTAGCATGCGCCTGCAGCAACTTCGCTACCTCATCGCCGTCGCGGAGAGCGGCTCGATCAACTCCGTGGCGCACAGCCACTACATCTCGCAGTCTGCGCTCTCAACCTCCATCCGCGAACTCGAGGAGGAGATGGGCGTCAAGGTCTTCAACCGCACGAACAAGGGAATCACGCTCACGTCGGAGGGTGTGGAGCTTCTCGCCTATGCACGCCAGGTGGTCGAGCAGGCCGACCTCATGATTCGCCACTACGAGAGCGACCGCAACGACACCTACCGCAAGCTGTCCGTCTCGTCTCAGCACTACGCCTTTGTGGTGAATGCCTTCACGGAGTTTGTTGCAAAGCGCCACGACGAATCGTGCGACTTCACGTTGCGCGAGACTCGCACAGCCGACGTGATCGACGACGTGCGCACCTTTAGGAGCGACATCGGCGTACTCTTCCTCTCTACCTACAACGAGCGCGTGCTTAGGCGGCGCCTCGACGAGGCAAACCTGCGCTTTGTCTCGCTGTTCCGCGCGCGCCCGCACGTCTTTGTCCGCGAGGGGCATCCCCTTGCCACACATAAGAGCCTGCGCGTGCAAGACCTCGAGGACTACCCGCGCTATACCTTTGAGCAGGGCCCCGAGGGATCGCTCTACTACTCCGAGGAGCCTCTCTCGTCGCTTCCCCACCGCCAGCGCATCACCGTGAGCGACCGCGCGACCATGACGAGTCTCCTTCGCTGCTACGACGGCTTTCTCGTCTCGACGGGCGTGCGCTCTGACGAGATGCTCGAAGGAGTCGTGGCCATCCCGCTCGACGTGGACGAGGTCATGAACGTGGGGTACGTGGTGCACCGGGAACGCAAGCTCTCGAGCCTTGCACAGGAATACATCGCCGAGCTCAACCAGCTCATCATGGACTGCACAGACAAGAACGCCCTCGTTCCCTCCAAGGAGGTCACGAGGGCGAATGCCGCCAGTAGCGACGATGGCGCCGCAGGCAAGGCGGAGGGCACCGCAGCCGCCGAATAGCAGCGCGCGGCACCCTCCGCAGGCAACTACATGAGCTCGGTCACGTTCTTGGCGAACTCCACCGGGTCGTCGATGGGAAGTCCCTCGACGAGAAGCGCCTGGTCGTAGAGGATGGAGCCCATGAGCTTGAGGCGGTCCTTGTCGCCAGCGTCCTTTGCCGCGACGAGCTTGCCAAAGACGGGGTGCGCGGCGTTGAGCTGCAGCACGCGCTGGGCCTTGGGGGCAGAAGCCGCCTCGGGGCCTTTGCTGATCACGCGCTCCATCTCGAGCGAGACCGGGCCCTCCGAGGCAATCGTCGCAGGGGCGTCGCCCAGGCCTGCGGCCACGCGCACGTCAGAGACCTTGTCGCCGAGGTCGCCCTTGAGCTCGTCGATGAGGTCCTTGTGCTCGGTGGTCGCCTCGTCGGCCGCCTTCTTCTCATCCTCGGTCGCAAGGTCGAGGTCGGCGGAGGAGACGTTGGCGAACTCGATGTCGCGGGCGTCTGTCCCCTTGTGCTCGGAGTCGCCTGCCACGGCGTCAACGTGGTAGGTGCGCATGAACTGGAACATGAACTCGTCGACGTCCTGCGTGCAGAGAAGCACGTCGAAGCCGTGGTTCACGGCCGAGGTCACCACGGGCGTCTTCTCCAGGCGGTCGCGGGAGTCACCGGCGGCATAGTAGATCTTGTCCTGCTCGGCGGGCATGGCGGCCACGTACTCCTTGAGCGTGACCTGCTTGCCCTCCTTGGCCGACCAGAACAGCAGTAGGTCGGCGAGGTCGGCGGCCTTCGAGCCATAGGAGTTGTAGATGCCAAACTTGAGACCGCGACCAAAGTTGCCGAAGAACTTCTCGTAGCCCTCGCGATCGTTGTCGCGCATGTCCTCGAGCTCGGAGTGGATCTTCTTCTCGATGCGACGCGCGATGGCCCTGAGCTGCGAGTTCTGCTGCAGCGTCTCGCGGGAGATGTTGAGCGACACATCGGGCGAGTCGACGATGCCGCGCACGAAGTTGTAGTAGTCGGGCAAGAGGTCGGCGCACTTCTCCTGGATGAGGACGTTCGAGGAGTAGAGCGCGAGGCCCTTCTCGTAGTCCTTGCTGTAGAGGTCGAAGGGCTGCTCGGACGGGATGAAGAGCAGGGCGTCGTACGAGAGCGCGCCCTCGGCGTGGAAGCTAATCGTGCGCTGCGACTTCTCCCAGTCGTGGAAGGTCGACTTGTAGAACTCGTCGTAGTCCTCCTTTTTGACCTCACTCGAGCGCTTCTTCCAGATGGGCGTCATGGAGTTGAGGGTCTCGAGCTCCTGGTAATCCTCGTACTCGGGCTTGTAGTCGTCGCCGGCGTTCTCGGGCTTGGGCTTCTCGCGGCTCTTGGTGACCATCATCTGGATGGGATGGCGCACGTAGTTGGAGTAGCGCGTCACGAGGTCGCGCAGGCCCCACTCGGAGAGGAAGCGGTCGGTGTTGTCCTCGTCGGTCGAGGGACGCAGGTAGAGCGTCACGTCGGTGCCGTGGTCGTTCTCGCCCGAGCGCTCGCCCTCTGCGGCGGGCTCGATGGTGTAGCCGCTCCTGCCGTCCGACTCCCACGCAAAGGCCTCGTCCGAGCCGTACGCGCGGCTCACCACGCGGACCTTCTCGGCGACCATGAAGGCGGAGTAGAAGCCCACGCCAAACTGGCCGATGATGTCCATGTCCTGGCCCTGGTGCTCGGCGTTTGCCTCCTTGAAGGCCTCCGAGCCCGAGTGGGCAATGGTACCCAGGTTCTTGTCCAGCTCGTCCTTGGTCATGCCGATGCCGTTGTCACTCACCGTGATGGTGCGCACGTCCTTGTCGAAGGCCAGACGAATGGCAAGCGAGTCCTGGTCAACGTGGACGTCGGGGTTGGTGAGGCTCTCGAAGCTGAGCTTGTCGATGGCGTCCGACGCGTTGGAGACAAGCTCGCGGAGGAAGATCTCCTTGTTGGTGTAGATCGAGTTGATCATGAGGTCCAAGAGCTTCTTGGACTCCGTCTTGAATTGCTTCATGTGCGCTTCTTTCCTTGAGACAAGCCAACGTATATCTAGTTACCCAGCGCTGAGGGTGGTAAACGTTGGAGGGGCAAGAATCTACTGTATACGCGCTGAGATTTTCTCTGCGCGTTGGTTGATGCGCGAGAAGGACGGGATTTCTCGGCCTGACCGCCCTCTCCGCCCCGGTGGTCTTCTCGGCCTGACCGCCCTCTCCGCCCCGGCGGGCTTCTCGGCCCCAGTCGCCTGTCTGCCCCAGTCGCCTTCCCAGCCCCGGTGGTCTTCTCGGCCCCGGTGGTCTTCTCGGCGCGACCACTTCCCAGCCCCGGCGGCCCTTTCGGCCCCTGCCACATCGCATCCGGGATGCCTTCTTGCGCCGAGAATTACGCACGGCTGAGCTGGCGAGAAAAACCACCTGGGCTTTTGTCCTTCTCGCCTTCAGCCGTGCGTAATTCCAACAACTGTCGGGCCCCTTGTTGAAGCGGAGACGCCACCGCGACCGACTCCAAGCTGGCGAGCTACACGGTCGGGCCCCTGGTTGAAGCGGAGACGCGCGCTGCACTGCCCCGTCAGCTGCCAGGAGGACGCAAACGAGTCCAGGGCGACTCGGACGCACCCCCATTTGACCGGCATGTTTCGCATTGCTCCCCATTCCCCATCCGCATCCCAGCCGCGACTACCATGGACCCGCACTTGGCACGAGAACTAAGGAGAGAACCAACATGAAGCTCTTTGCCTATGCCCTGCGCGAGTATGACGAGCTGGGCTACCTTGACGCCTGCGCGCACGAGATGGGATTCGAGTACGGCTGGACATCCGAGTACCCCAGCCTCGAGAACGTTGGCTTGGCCAGCGGCTATGACGCCCTCTGCATCATCACCAACCCCATGAACGCCGAGCTTCTCGACGCGTTTCATGCGGAGGGCATCAAGAACCTTGCCACCAGGACCATCGGCTACGAGCACATCGACGTGGCCCACGCCTACGAGCTGGGCATGCGCGTGGCAAACGCCCCCTATCCGCCCGAGGGCGTGGCCAACTACGCCATCATGCTGCTGCTCATGGCGCAGCGCAAGGTCAAGCTCCTCTCGCGCCAGTCCCTGGCACAGGACTTTGGCCTTCACGGCAAGCTTGGCAAGGACGTCTCGACCTCCACGGTGGGCGTCATCGGCACCGGGCGCATTGGCACCACGGTCGTGAGGCACCTTGCGGGCTTCGGCTGCAGGCTCCTCGCCTACGACCCCTACCCCACCCCCGAGGTCGCCAAGCTCGCGGCCTACGTCGACCTCGACACCCTCTACGCCGAGTCGGACGCGATCACGCTCCACGCGCCTGGCCTTGCCGAGAACCGCCACATGATCGACGCGGCGGCCTTCTCCAAGATGAAGCGCGGCGTGACCATCGTAAACGCGGCGCGCGGCATGCTCATCGACACGCAGGCGCTGGTCGATGCCGTGGAGTCCGGGCAGGTGGGCGCGGCGGCGCTCGACACCATCGAGGGTGAGGAGGACCTCTACTACCTGGACCACAGCCGTGACGTGCTTCCCAACCGTAACCGGGCCGTCCTCATGGCGTTCCCCAATGTGATCGTCTCGCCGCACATGGCGTTCTACACCGCCGAGGATGTTGAGGCAATGATCCGCAACTCCGCAAGCGCGCTTCTCGCCTTCGAGCGCGGCGAGAAGACGCCCTTCGAGGTGCGCCACTAGCGAGGGCAGAGCCGCGAACGCGAAAGGAACGGGCGTCTCGCCGCGGAGAACATGCAGAGAAAAACAGGGGGCCGGCGTCTCTAGGACAGCCGGCCCTCCTCGTGTCATGTGGACTTAGCTCTGAGCTATTAGAGTGGTAACGCTCCTTTGCAATCGCAACCTGTAGAGCTTCTGCCTGCGCGCCGCCAGGTTGCTTGCGCCCTTGATGCGAATTACGCTTCGCGTTGCTGGCCCTCCCGGGACCTACAAACGGGCGTGCCTTGGGTTGGCGGCCGCAGACAGGTTTGAATGTATCTCGTCTTCACTGCCCATCGGTATCGCCTCCCCCACTCGAGCCCCGAGCCGTGCCTCGAAGCTAACCTTCGTTTCGATGAAGTATGTACCCTGGTGTCTGAGAAGTAAACAACACTTGATGTGACTTGTGTTTAAAAACTGATGGTAGCCACGTATGAGACCCGCTGCCCCTCGGGCCCCTCTGCCTTGGCACCCAAACCACTTGCGCGCGGCCCGTCAAACGACCACGAACCACGCATGCCCTGCCGGGCAAGACCGGCCTCAAGGTGGAGCATGGCTATCCCCATGTCCACGAGCTGAACGTCGCCGATTGGGCGAAGCGGCAGCGTGCGATGCTCGAAGAGGTCGATGCGTCCATCCGAGCAGACCAGCCGCCAGGGCTGGAGGTTCCGTGCCGAAGGCGCCAGCCGCACGCAGGCGAGGGCGGCCGCAAGCGCGGGATCGCTCGCATCCGGGGAATCAACGGGATGCGCAAAGTCCCCCTCAAAGAGCAGCGCATTCCACGGTGCCCGCTCGTCCGCGCGGAGCTTCGAGCGCATGACGCGCTCGAGCACCGACATGCGTGCCGCCGGCACACCAACGGCGATCACCGCAGGCATGATGCGGTTCTCGTCCACGCCTGCCACGCGCTCGAAGGCGGGTCGGTCAATGGTGCCGGCAAGCCAGGCCGTTCCCAGGCCGTGCGCCGTCGCAGAGAGAACCAGGCGCTCGACCACGTAGCCAAAGGCCTCCTCGGCATGCGCGCAGCGCGGAAGCGAGCCGACCACGTACCAGCTGGTTCCGCGAATCACGCGGCTTGTGGCGCCGTACTTCTCGGCGTCAACGAGCCGCAGGCCAACTGGAATGCCATAGGGATTCTCGGCATGTGACGCGAGACTCTCGAGAAGCTCGCGCGCATCCGGCGCGAGCGGCGCGCCGTCAAAGGTGCGCACGGTACGACGCTGCTCGCTGGCAGACGCGAGAACCGCACCCTCACTTGCCTCCATGGCGGCGCCCCTTCATCAAGCCTCAAACGGGTGCCGAGAAGCGCCCGAACCTCTGCGCATTCCCCACAATGCTAGCAAACACGCCACGAAGCAGGTTGCGCCAACTCCAACAAATCGGGTGGGCGGCACACGTCCACCCATTCCGAACTGCAGCTTATTTGGAGAAACAATCGCTTGCCGACGAGAAGGGAACATTGCCCAAACGCGGGACTAACTCTCCCCCAACGGGGATATAGTCATTTCAAGCAGGTCATGGTCGTTCGGCGAAAGGACATGCCATGGGAAAGAAAGCGGCAGAGGCGCTCGATATCAGCTACAACGATCTGGCCGACTACCTTCATAAGAACCACTCGGTTTACATGAAGGTCGGGTCGGCCATCTACTACCTCACGGACGTCAACTTCGAGGCGTGGCGCGCGCAGGACACCTCGCGGCGCAACTCCAAGAACCACTTCGTGGACTGCAGCGAGCTGGTCGACACGGTCGACGAGTTCCTCATGCTTCCCTTCGTCCATGGCAAGACCATCAAGGACGTGTTTGACCAGGCCACCTTCTATGCCTCGGTCAAGGGCGAGAAGACCGAGTAGAAGGGCCTTCTCCATTCCTTCGTGCCCAGGGCTTCCGAACGTCCCGATTACGGGCCTTGGGTTTCTCACCGGATTTTGGATTTTGCTGCGACCCCGCTGGAGTCATTCGCTCCAGCGGGGTCTTTTGTCGTGTGGGGTGCAACCATTGCAAGGCGCTACACATTCGTTGTGCGAATCTGTATCGACCTGCGCGGGTCACAGATTCGGGTACGAATGTGTAGCGCTGCTCGCCAAGACGCCGGCGAGAAGGACGAAAGCACAGCGGCCCGAGACTCCGCTACTCCACCGGACGCTGGGCCTCGAAGGTTTCCTCGACCTCGGTGTCCACGTCGCCCTCCTCGGCAAGTGCCGGGATGAGCACTCGATACGCGTTCTCGGTGGCGTTCTGGTGCGGCGAGCGCTTGGCGTAGCGCTTCACCGCCGCGGCAGACTTGTTGATTGCCTGAAGCGTGCCGGCGCCGGCCACGCAGCCACCGGGGCACGCCATGCCCTCGAGCAGGTAGCCTGGGTACTTGCCGCGCACGGCGTCCTTCATCATCTTGCGGCAGTCCTCGAGGCCCTCGGCGTTTGCCACGTTGACCTCGCGGTCGGGGTAGCGGCGGTGGATGGCGTTGACAACCGCCGTGGCCACGCCGCCCGCCACGGCAAAGCCACGGCCGTCGGCAGACGCAACGTCGAAGTCGCTCTTGTTGTCATCGGCCAGCGAGAGGTAGTCGATCTGCTTGGCCTCCATCATGCCCGCCATCTCCTCGAAGGTGAGCACGAAGTCCACCTCGCTCTTGATGGACTTGCGCATGGCCTCGAGCTTCTTGGCCGCGCAGGGCCCCACGAAGACGATCTTGGCGTTGGGGTGCTGGGTGCGAATCATGCGCGCCGTGAGCGTCATGGGCGTGAGGGCCATCGAGATGCAGTTAGCGTACTCGGGGAACTCCTTCTTGGCCATGACCGACCACGCCGGGCAGCAGGAGGTGCCCATGAAGGGGAGCTTGTCGGGAACCTCGTTCAGGTAGTCGTCTGCCTCCTGGATGGTGCAGAGGTCGGCTCCGAGCGCCACCTCCTCGACGCCCGAGAAGCCCAGCTGGTGGAAGGCCTCGCGCAGCTTGCCCACGTTGCCCTTGCCGCCAAACTGGCCGACGAACGCCGGCGCAACGGCGGCGATGACCTCGTCGCCAGCGTTGATGGCCTGGATGACCTGGAAGATCTGGCTCTTGTCGGCAATGGCGCCAAACGGGCAGTTGATGAGGCACTGTCCGCACGAGACGCACTTCTCGTAGTCGATCTGCGCGCGGCCGTGCTCGTCGGAGCCGATGGCCTTCATGCCGCAGGCGGAGGCGCAGGGACGCTCCTTGTGGAGGATGGCGTGGTACGGGCAGACCTTGGCGCACTGCCCACAGTGGACGCACTTCTCCTGGTCGATGTGGGCCTTCTTGTCCACAAAGGTGATGGCGCCCTTGGGGCAGATCTCGCGGCAGGGGTGCGCAAGGCAGCCCTGGCACATGTTGGTCACGCGGTAGACGTTGTCCTCGCAGGCGTTGCAGGCGAACTTGATGATGTTGATGAGGGGCGGCTGGTAGTAGGTCTCGGGCTTTGCCGCCTCGGCGAGGCCGTCGGAGAGCTGCTCGGGACGGTCAACGCCCTGCAGTGGGAGACCCAGCGTGAGGCGGATGCGCTCGCCCACGATGGCGCGCTCGAGAAAGACGCTCTCGCGATAGGTGGCAACGTCGCCGGGAATGATCTTGTACGGCAGCTCGTCGAGCTTCTTCGCCTCGTCTTCCCCGCCCTCGTACGCAATCTTCGCCACCTCGCAGAAGACATTGCGCCTGATCTCGGTCAGGTTGGTGTACACGCCACGCATGGTGTCAGCCATCGGCGAATCCTCTCGCTTCTTTTCTGTTCTACGCGCCGCACTGCAAACGGCGTCACGCCGTCACCGCGACGGCGTCCCCTTCATCAACAGTATCGCGCAACCGTGCTTGCGCTGCATGGGTCGAAATGGTGTTGCAAGCGGGCGCACAGCCCCAGTCGCGCAACTCCCAGCTACGCTCGGAACCTTTGCGGCATCTCGGTGCGGAGAAGCACGTGCGCGCCGGTCACCGGATGGTCGAACTCCTCCTCCAGCGCATGCAGCATGAGACCGCGCGCATCGCGAGCGCCACCGTAGAGCACGTCCCCCATGATGGGAAAGCCCACGGATGAGAGGTGTACGCGAATCTGGTGGCGCCGGCCCGTGCCCAGCTCGACGAGAAGGAGCGTGCTTGCCGCACGCCGCTCGAGCACGCGTACGCGCGTGAGGGCTGCCTGCCCCTGCCCCGGCCGGCATACGCGCATGCGGCGCGCGTCGTGGCGGTCGCGGCCGATGGGCTTCTCGATGGTGGTCAAGCTCTCCGGAAATTCCCCGCTCACCTCGGCGAGGTAGCGCTTGCGCATGGCGTGGCCGGCCACGAGCGCGTCAAACGCCGGCTGGTACTCCTCGGAGAGCGAGAAGAGCACAATGCCCGTGGTATCGACATCCAGGCGCTGCACCGCCTGGGGGATGACAGCCACACCCTGGCGCACAAGCGAGACGCGCACGCGGTCTGTGAGCGTAGGTGCGCCCGTGCCGTCCCCGTGGACGAGGATTCCCGCGAGCTTCTCTGCAGCAAGGCAGACGGAGTCCTGGTAAATGATGGTGGCAGGAGGGACGTCCGACAATGCGGGGGTAACCGCGGAGCGCGCAAGGGCAACGGTCACCCTATCGCCCGCCAAAAGCCACGACGACGGCGCGAGCACCTCTCCGTCACGCGAAAGCTCGCCGCGCTGGAACGCGCGGGCAGCGGAGCGACGCGACATGCCCGTGCCCAAGGCCACATCAAGCGCCGTGCAGGCCTCGGGCACGCGGAACTCAAGCCGCGTGGCATCGTCCTTCTCGCCGAGAAACTCGCAACGCACGAACTACCTCCAACCTCGCCGCGCCAAAGCGCTACTCACGCAAAGCGGCGCTGCGGGTCACCCGCGCTCCACTCGACGTCGAAGACCGTCACGACGCCGGCCTCCTCGTCAAAGAGATAATAGAGCGTGAACGGTGTGTCGGAAACTTGAAGAAACCTGCACGGAAAGGGAGGGCGTGCGGCAGGATACGATGGATCGTACGCTTTGCCGATCAAAGGATACGCGCCGAGAAGTTCAACGGTTTCCTCAATCCTTCTCATCACGCGTTCGAGAGTCACATTTTCGAGAAGGAAACTCTCCGCGCGTTGGGTGAGCAGCACCTCGCACGACATGGCGCTACCAGCCGCGCTTGGAGCGAATGCGGGTGAAGGCATCTTGCGCGGGGGCCGCCTTGCCATCAAGAACGTCCTGGTATCCCTGCATGAGACCGTCGTACACTGCCATTTCGCGAGTGCGGAGCTCCTCCTTGGCAGAAACCATGCGATCGAAAGCGTCCGCGTCCATGACCACCACGGCAGACTTCCCGTTTCTGGTGAGGTACAGGGGCTCCCCCGTCTTCTCAAGCTCGGATATTGTCTCGCTTTGGTGCCTGTTGAACTCGCTAAGCGACGTCATCGCCGGCATGCCGAGCCTCCTCTCGATGGGTTCACATGTATTTTACTGCAAATATCATGTGAAACGGCAAGCAGAGAGGAGGCTCAGACCGGCATCGTCCAGCGCGACCCTACCCCCGGACGATGGCGGCCGCCTCACGCGAGAGCTCGCAGATGCGATCGAACTCGCCCGCGTGAATCATGGCCGGCTTGCACATCCAGGTGCCCCCGCAAGCAATGATGGCAGGGTCAGCGAGGTAGTCATTGAGGTTCTCGGCGTTCACCCCGCCCGTGGGCATGAAGCGATGCCCAACGAAGACAGAGGCCAGGGCGCGGATGGTGGAGAGACCGCCATACTGCGCCGCCGGGAAGAACTTGGTGACTTCGATGCCCTCGTTCACGAGAGCGATGACCTCGGTGGGCGTGACGCCGGCAGGAATCACCGGCACCTGGTGTGAGAGGCACCAGCGAACAACGCCCATGTCGTAGCCGGGAGAGACCACAAAGCGCGCGCCGGCGTCAACTGCGCGCTTGGCCTGGGCCTCGTTGAGGACGGTGCCTGCGCCCACGAGGACGTCGGGGCACTCCTTGGCGATGGCGCTAATCGAGTCTGCTGCTGCCGCAGTGCGGAATGTGACCTCGGCCGCAGGAAGCCCGCCCTCGGCAAGCGCCTTCCCCAGCGGCACTGCGTCCTCCGCACGGTCGAGAACGACAACGGGCACAACGCCGACCTGCTCAACGCTCTTGTAGAACCCATCCATGTAACTCATGAGAATCCCCCTTATGGCAAAGGCCCTAGCGACTTACGCGCAGGGCAGCGCCGCTTTTTGCAACAGACTCAATCTCGCCAACACTCACCAGGTTGGAGTCACCACGGACGGTGAGCTTGAGGACACTCGCCGCAATCGCGTACTCGCCGGCGCGGTCGAGGTCGAAGCCGTGGAGCAGGGCGTGGATGAGTCCAGCGCCGTACGCATCCCCCGCCGCGACGCCCTCGAGCACGTGCATGTGGTGGACGGACGAGAAGTGCGCCTGACCGTCGGCGTAGATGAGCGACATCCAGTCGGAGTCCTCCACAGAGCGGATGTCGCGGACGATCGAGGCGACCATCTTGCAGCCGTAGCGCTCGCAGACGTCTGCCGCGATCTGCACGTAGGCGTCGCGCTCCTCGATGCCGGTGGCAAGCGAGCCGGAGCCATGCGAGATGCCCAGGCAGGCCTCGGCGTCCTCGTCATTTGAGATGCAGATGTCGACGAGGGGCAGCAGGCGCTTCATGACCTCGCGCGCACGCTCGGGCGACCAGAGGCGACCGCGGTAGTTGAGGTCGCAGACCGTGGTGATGTTGCGCTCGCGGCAGGCTGCAAGGGCCTCCTCGCAGGCGACGGCCATCTCGGGCGAGACGGCCGGCGTGACGCCGGAGACGTAGAAGACCTCAACGCCCTCGAGAATCGAGTCCCAGTCGAAGACCGTGCGGGACGCCAGGTTCATCGCGGAGTACTTACGGTCGTAGACGCAGCCGTTGGGCCTCACGGATGCGCCCAGCTCGAAGTAATAGGTGCCGAGGCGGTCACCCTCGCGCACGACGCGGCTCACGTCCACCCCATAGGCCGAGAGGCTGCGCAGGGCACAGTCTCCAATGCGGTTCGCCGGGACGACGGAGACGTATGCCGCGTTGTCCCCCTGGTATGCCAGCGAGAGCGCGACGTTCGCCTCGGCCCCGCCGTAGCGAACGTCCATGCTCGTGGCCTGCTCCAAGCGCAGGTGGTCGGGGGGCGAGAGTCGCATCATGATCTCGCCGAACGTGAGGACTTTGCTTGATGGATTCATTGCACTCCTCCTTGGCGCAATCTAACATGCTAGTTATGACTGAGATGTTCTCGCCTGTGATAAGGGAAGTCAAGGTGAATTCTTGTGTTTTCGCAAATGAGCTGCAATTATCGGTGAATGACTAAAGTGCAGGTATAACGCAATCTCAGAATAACTTACATTCCAGTTTGTGAGTACTATGCTAGTAAACGCAACCAACAACAAGGAGAAGCGGATGCCAGACAGCACCGACCAGGACCAGCAGGCCGAGCTCGCCTACGGTGCGCTCAGGAACGGGATCATGGAGTTCCGCTTTGCTCCCGGGGAGCGTCTCTCCCCCACCGCGCTTCGCGAGCACCTGGGCGTCGGGCGCACGCCCGTGCGTGAGGCCATCGTGCGGCTGCGCCAGGAGGGGCTTGTCGTCACCCGTCCAAAGAGCGGCTCGTACGTGGCCCTGGTCGACCTCGAGGCGGCCGAGTGCGCGCGCTTCCTTCGGTCGAACACGGAGCGCGTGGTTGTGGTGGAGTGCTGCTCGCGTGCGGGTGAGAGGGACGTCGCTTTCCTGCGGGAGCTCCTCGGCGAGCAGGAGCGCGCCATGGGTGCCCATGACCAGCGCGCCTTCTTTGACGCGGACAACCGCATGCACGAGGAGCTGTACCGCATCGCCGGGAGGCAACGCGCCTGGGCGTGGCTCGAGGAGACCAACCTCGACCTCGAGCGCTATCGCTGGCTGCACGTCCAGGCACGCGGCATGGGCTGGGGCTCGATCCTCGACGAGCACCGCGAGCTTGTGGAGGCGGTCGCGGACCACGACCCCGAGGAGGCCTCCTACGTCACGGTCCACCATCTCCACGTGATGCT
>URLM01000047.1 GCA_900548775.1 uncultured Olsenella sp. | reverse complement strand
GCCCAGTTCTTTATCGGTATCCGTGAAAAGGGCTTCCCACCAACTGGGCAAACGCGAGCTCCGGTTCACAGATACCGATAAAGAACGGGAGGAGGGAGGGGGGGAGAAGGGCGAGGGGGGCAAAGAGGAGCGATGCTTTGCTCGGCCCTAGAGCACGATCGCCAACATGATGTACAGCTGCGAGATCGCGTTCACCATCTGCTCCCGCCAGTTGGCCTTCGCGTCGCGGCCGTCCAGGTGGCGGGCGAACCAGCCCATGAGGAACATTCCCGCAAGCCCCGCAATGAGAAACAGCAGCGAGGGCATGGCTGCCACGTGGGCCATGACCGAGGCGGGAGACCATCGCTCGCGGTCGACCACGAGCGAGACGAGTGCCATCGCAAAGCCCACGGGCATCAGGTAGCGCAGCTGCCGGTTGAGGAAGCGCAGGTCCCTTCTCGCCAGGGCCAGCACGAGCTTCCAGCACACCTTGAGCGCGCCGGCGAGCACGACGAGCGCCTCCCCTACGCGAAAAAGCGCGCTGTCAAAGCGCAGCGCCAGGTAGCCCGCGCCCACGCAGAAGAACGCAACGGGAAGGCAGTCCAGGAGGGCCATCGAGAGCGTGAAGCCCTCCGGGATGGAATCGCCCTGCCCTGCTCCGCGGGAACTCATGCGACCAACCACGTGTGCTCCTTCACGGAATAGAGGGGAACAAACGGAATCATGATCGGCGTCGTGGACTTGTACCGCTGGTATTCCGGGTCGTCCCCGTAGTTTTTGTCCTGCCGGATCTCAAGGCGCCGCGCTCCGCCGAACATGACGTAAATGATGCCCAGGTAGCCGAGGACGGCGCAGACCCACTGAACCGCGTTGGCGTACACGGAGAGCCCGGAGACAAAGACGCCGGTCCAGAAGACCATCTCGCCAAAGTAGTTGGGGCAGCGAACCAGGCGGAAGAGGCCGGTGTCCACGAAGCGCTTGGGGTTGGCTTTCTTCGCCCGGTTCTTCTGAAGGTCGGCAGTGGTCTCGAGCGCAAGGCCCGTCGCCGAGATCAACAGGCCAACTATGCAGAAGGCGTCCGTGCCGCTGGCATTAGCCAGGCGGAACAGGACGGGCGACGTCTGCAGCACGTAGAGCAGCGAGGCAGAGGCCCAGATGCCCACCTTGCCCGCAAGGGGGACGCCCTCGTTGGACTTGACCTCGCCCTTCATCCGTCGGTTGTAGGCGGTCTTCGCTTCTCGGTAGAGAAGGTAACCAGCAAGTCGGCATCCGTAGACAACGAAAAGGGCGCACTGGAGCGCGGTCCCCGCGGTAAGGGAGCCGCCAAACATCACGAGGAGGCCAATGCCCACGAGGGCGACGGCCGCCCCGTAGCCGATGGAGATGAACCATACGTACTTGCGGAAGCCGCAGGAGCTGGCGACAAGCGCCAGGACGAGAAGGACAAGGAAGTTGTTCATGCTGGTACCTCGGGATTATTGACGGTGACGCTGGAAAGACGGGCGAGCGCGGCCGGCACCAGAAGCGGCAGCCCCGATGGCCGAGCTTGCCTGCGCCATTCTAGGTGTCGCCCGGCCCACGCGCTAGCATGCGGTGGTTTTGCGCTAGAGCACGCTACGAACGAACGCGACCGACTCTTGTCGACATCTCAAGGCTCGAGATGCCTCGAGCGAAGCCAGGTTCCATTAACTTGATCGAGGCGTCTGAGATGGCCCTCTGCTTGGCAATCGGTCGCCAATCCTGTAGCACCGTAGCCAATCTGTGAGCGTAGCCCCTTGCATCGCGATCGCTTACTCGGAAGTAATCTGCCACCTCCATGGCGATTCGTGCGTCCGCCTCTGGACGACCAAAGTCGAGAGCGGTCGCCAGGAACTTCTCGCCTCCACCTCGGGTTGGATTCACGTCGAATGCTGGCGAGAGGCTCCAACCGTCTTTATCGCGGATGAAGCCGTAGTTGCGAAGGTGGTTGTCTGCGTTTCCCACCGCGCACGAGAAGACTGCCCTTCTCCAGAGTTCGGGGAGATCACGGTCTGGATTGCTGCCGTACTCCTCGATGAACTCGGCAAGCTCCAGGTACGAATACGTTTCCCCGTCGTTTCCCTGCACTGCGGAGAGCCCGCTTATGTAGGGAACCCTGTGGGAGTGGTCTCGGTCGAATCTCTCAATGAGAAGCACGGACCGGCCCCGTACGCGTAGTAGACGTGACTTTGGCACATTTATTCCTGCGCGCCCCATCAGCTCAAGCGCAACATCCTCCCATGCCTCGGAGTCAGCGATTGCGTCCTCGCTAGACTTTGGGAACTTCGCAATGCAGAGCGTGCCGTCCTCCGTTCTTATTGATGCTTTAGGGCGGGCACCACCCAAGCTGGAGCCTGCGTCAATCAAGTCGCGCACATCAGCGTCTAGGTCGATGAACGCGAGGTCGGAGGCATCGAGGAGCGCAGGGATGTCAACCTCGCGGGGAACGCCGTTCTCAGGCTTGGCAACTGCGGTGCCTTCTGCATCCCATATCCGAAGAGCCCCTTGACGAGTGACATCGTTTGTTCCCGCGAGGAAGTCTGCTTCGAAGAGCGTGCGCTCCGCGCGGCTCTCCTGACGTGCAGAAAGGCGTTCAGAACGTAGGAGCAGGTTTCTGCCCCATCTATCCGGCATGGCGTCCTCAAACGCTCGGAGCGACTTGAGACCCGTCGAATGAAAGGTGCCCGCTCCCAGGGGCAAGTCTGGGGAGAGCGAGAAGGCCTTTGGGTTCAGAAGATAGTCTGCGTCGTATGAGAAGGTCGTTGTCTCGACGCCATGCCTCACGTTCTGGAAGAGAGTTCCGCACGTGAGGTCATCTCCGTCAATCTGCATTGTCACGCGGTAGTTCATGACTTCCTCACCCTCAATGGTGTGTCCTCCTCAGCACGTGCCCGGCCGATGCCGGTGTTTAGTGGGTTTGTTGCGTCGACCACCCCATCCAGCAGACCAAGTGCACGTGCGATTCGAAGGAAGTTTTCGAGCGAACCAGTACCGCTGTTCAGCATCTTGCTGACGGTGGGGGCGGAGAGGTTGGTCCTGTTCGCAAGAAGATCGATGCTGATGCGTTGCTGTCTCCTAGCAAGGCTGAGATTATCGGCAATCGCGCGCATGGCGTGCGAAACCGGTATGGGAGTTCTTCCTGCCATTGTGCTCCTAAAACAAACAAACATTTAGATTAATCCTACTTACAATAATAAACGTTTCTGTAAGAATGTGCTTGCCACCGAGTTGGGCATCGGGTGGCCTCATGGCCAGGAAAGGGTTGGGCTGGCCAATGCCCTTGGTTGACGGAATTACGCACGGCTGGGTTTCTCGCTGAGAAAAGCCCAGTTGGTTTTTCTCGCCGGCTCAGCCGTGCGTAGTTCGGTCGTGGTGGGGGAGGCCAGCGGGGCGCTCTCCTGGCCGTGCGACCCGCGTGAGCCGTGCGACCCGTGTGAGCCGCGCGTCCCGCGACCCGCGCGTCCCACGGCCCTACGGCATCCCGACGCTCGAGAGCAGCGAGGTCATCTCCTCGGCGGACTCCTGCATGCCGCGGGCTATCCACTCCTCGATCCAGCCATAGGTCCCGTAGGAGACAAACGCAACGGTGTACGCAGCGACGTTCTCCAGCTCGGCCTTTGGCCCCCAGTTCTCCATGAACGCCCGCTCGAAGAGGTGGAAGAGCCCGCGCCGCTTGAGTAGGAGAAGCAGCCCGGCGTTCTTCTTGAGGAAGGCGAAGAGGCTCCCGTACATCTCGGCGTTCGAGCCGGTCGCGCGCCCTTGGTACGCCTCCGACCACGACTCCAGCAGCGCCGAGATGTGCCTTGCGAGAACGTCCTCCCTGCTCTCGAAGTTGCGATAGAAGGAGTTGCGGCTCACCTGCGCGGTCTGGCAGATCTGGCTCACCGAGATGTCGGAGAGCTCGTGGTCCTCCAGGAGGCCCAGCGTCGCCCTTGTGATTCGCTCCATCACGTAAGTGTTGCGTTCGCGGTTTCCCATGGTGGTACAGATGCCCCCTCAATGCGCCATTTTCCGATCGTCGATGCTGGCGGTCTTCTCGATGGTACATTTGTCACATCGATTGGTAAAGACGAGAAGGGCGGGCGGCCATGAACAAGAGGGCGGCGATCCTCGTTGCGCTTGCGGCGCTTGGGGTAGTACTGGGGAGGCTTGCGGTGAGGGCTGCGCTCAACGCGCTTCTCGGGGGAACGCTGTTTGGAGGCAACTTCCTATGAGGCTTGATCAGATGAGTCGCAGGGCGTTTGTCCTCACTGGCGCGGGGACGCTTCTGCTGGGGTTCGCGGCTGGCGTTGCGTCGAAGTTCGCCATTGGCCCCGCTTGGAAGAACAAATACCAGGTGGATTGGGGTGACTCCGTGGGACGGAAGGTCTCAGACATTCCTTACGGTGACGGCGAGGCGAACAAGCTCGACCTCTACCTGCCGGCGGACGCGTCGCGCAAGAGCTACGGGCTTGTGGTCTATCTGCACGCGGGCGGCTTCACCTCGGGTGACAAGGCCGACGACGCGTCGATGCTCCAGTGGCTCTGCTCCAAGGGCTACGTTGCGTGCGGGATCAACTACACGCTCTTTGGGGACGAGCACCCCGAGGCGAGCGTGCGATCCCAGTCGCTGGAGGTGCGCGATGCGGTGCCCATCGCGGTCGAGCGCGCGTCCGAGCTTGGCTACACGATTGACCAGATGGCCGTGGCGGGCGGGTCCGCAGGCGGCTGCCTGGCGCTCATCTATGCGTACCGGGACGGCGCGACGGCGCCCGTGCCGTTGAGGATGGTCTTCGAGGCGGTGGGTCCCGCGTCCATGAACAGGGAAGACTGGACCAACTACGGCCTGGACAAGGATGCGGGCGCCGCTGCAGGCCTGCTTGGGACCATGGCTGGCGTTCCTCTCACCGCCGAGGAGGTCGAGTCCGGCGAGTACCTCGAGAAGGTGCGGGACGTCTCCGCGGTCGACTGGGTTGGCCCGGAGTCGGTGCCCACGGTCATGGCGTATGGCGAGAAGGACAAGGTCGCGCCGTTCCTCTCGTCCGTCCGGCTTGACGCGGCGCTGACCGACGCCGGGGTCGACCACGAGTACATCGTCCTGCCCCACTCCGGCCACGGGCTTCAGAACGACGACGACCTCTTCGGGCAGTACATGGAAGCGGTCGAGAAGTACCTCGGCACGTACCTGCCGGTAGGGTAATGGCGCGAGTGCGCGAGGTCGCGCAGGGCTCGCGGATTCACCTTCGACGAGCGGGTGGTTCCGGGCCCGACTCTGTCCGGGAATTACGCACGGCTGAGGTTCTCGCCGAGAAAAGCCCAGTTGGTCTTTCTCGCCAGCTCAGCCGTGCGTAATTCGGCCGTGGTAGGGGAGGTCGCCGCAAGCCGGCCGCCGTGTGCCCGCAAGCCGGCCGCCGGGAGGCCGCCGCAAGCCGGCCGCAGTGTGGCCGCAAGCCACGATCATTCGCCATCGCCCACGGCGATTTGTTTAAACATCCACCAAAACGTATCGCATCTTGTTCGTAGACGCCCCATAGCGAAGTAATATATGGCAGGTTTCTGAATCTGGAGGCATCGGCAAGACGATAAGGGCGTGGTGGAGAGATGACGAGTACCCCGGGCACCCAAGAGGGTAACGTCCAGGCGCAGCTCCAGCAGTACTACGACCTGCTCAATGGAGGGATTTGCTTCGTCCTCGCGGATGGAACGGAGCGGATCGCCTTCGCGAACCAGAAGATGGCCTCGCTCTATGCCGAGCTCAAGCTTGCCGAGCTGAGTGCAAAGGACCTGCTAACGGGCACCAAGAACCGCAACTCCTACGAGCAGGCGATCGTCGAGTACCCCATGTCCTGCGAGCGGAACCTGTATTGCGTGTTCGCCGACCTCAACGGGCTTCACGAGCTCAACGAGACTACCGGGCACGAGAGCGGGGACAAGATGCTCAAGTGCGTGGGCAACGCGATGGTTGCGGCCTTTGGCGAGAAGGACACCTACCGCATTGGCGGAGACGAGTTCGTCTCGTTTGCTTGTGACATCGACGAGAAGCAGGTGCTTGCGAAGGTTCATGCGGTGAGATGCATGACTGAGGAGCGCTCCTGCCACGTGTCCCTGGGCGTGGCCGAGGCAAAGGCTCCCAACATCGACATGATTGACCTGGTCAAGCACGCAGAGCGGCAGATGTACGGAGACAAGCGCCACTACTACGAGCGCGAGGGCAAGGACCGCAGGGGCCGTTTGGACTAGGGCTCGGGCGTCTTGCCAGTCTCCCTTTGGGCGAGGGTTCTCCTAGTAGGCGATCTTCTCGACCATGGCGAGAAGCGCCGCGCAGTCGTCCCTTCCGAGAATGAGCTGCACAAGCAGCTGCTGCGTGACTAGCTCCGCAAACGCCTCCCTGGTGAGGGCACCAGAAAACGCGTCCTCGCGAACGCGGTGGTCTGCGTTCAGGGCATGAAGCACGCCGTTTTGTATGCGCTCGAAGAAGGCCCGCATCATTGCGCGGCCGGTGGAGCCTTGGCCTTTCTCTGCAGCTAGGCCCAGCACGTGCGCGGGGAGGAATCCCGGGTAGCGAGACAGCCCAGCCCGTGCCGTTGAGAAGGTCTTCTCGACATAGGCGAGAATGCCCTCGCTGCCGCCGGGTTTCTCACTGCCTGGTTGCTCCCCGTCGGGCTTCTCCGCGCCGTCCGAGACATCCTGCTGAGGGCGGCCGAAGATGTCGGACCAGACGTCTGCGGTGACGGCGAGTACCAGCGCGTCCTTGTCGGGGAAGTAGTTGTAGAGCGTGCCTGGCGCGATGCCGCATGCGCCTGCCACCGATCGCGCACTTATGCCAGCGAGTCCTTGGTCGCGCACGATGTCACGGCATGCCGCGAGAATCGCTTCCTTAGAGGTCGCCTTTGGCTTCATGCGGGCTCCTAGAGAACGTTCAGGAGCGAGAGCCCCATCCCGATGATCCACATGTACATGACCGTCTTGGGAAGCATGAGCGCGCCCACGGCCGGCTTGCGCTTGGCAAGGAAGGTCACGGGGAGGTAGAAGCCAAAGCTCAGGGCGATAGCGATGCACATGCGCCAGAGGCCATAGCCGCCGGCGTTTCCGGAGATGGCAAACAGGGCGATGACCAGGATGCCGGTGATGGCGAAGGGGACGTTTCTGTAGAGGGACCAGCGGAGGTTCTCCCTGCCCGAGAACCAGTCGTTCTGCGGGAAGAGACAGAGGACGATGCGGATTGCCGCCGTGAGGAAGATGAGCGCCGGGATGGCGGGGGAGACTTCGATCGCGGGGAAGATCTGGCGCCAGATGAAGTAGAGCAGCACGTAGAAGACCGTCATGGTCACCGAGGTGATTGCCGTCCCCAGGCCCAGCTTGCGCTGGGTGTCCTCGCGGACGCCAAAGAGGTGCATCTGGACCCTGGGGATGAGGTGGAAGGCGTCGCCGCCGCCAAGGCACAGGGTGAGCCAGCCGTAGAGGAGAAACACCGGGCGGCCGTTGGCGTTGGCAAAGAAGACGATGGCTGCGACGAGGTCAAAGAGGAGATACGCGATATCGAAGACGCTCTCGCCGATGCGCATGCCGCGGGGCATTGCCTCCTGCTCTGGAGTTGACGTCGAGTTCTGCATGGCAATCCTTTCCGAGGTGCCTCGGGCGGCTGACGGCGCCGTCTTTTGGAGGTGCTCGCTCGGGCAGCTCGAGGCGTTGATGATTAAGTGAACGACGTTCATATTGAGAATCAAAGCTCTGCTCATCAACGTAAGCGTGGGAACGTCACATGTTCGTCACAGCTGCGATTCGACGGTGGCGATTCCTTCGAGGGCTGCCTCGATTGCGTGACGGAGGGGAATGCGGTCCAGCGCAGTCTCTAGCGTTACCTGGATCCTTGTCGCGTTGGTGCTTGTCGCCCTCACGCGCGTGAGGGGCACCGAGTCGATTGCGGCGATTGCCTGCTGTGCGTCCTTCTCGGCAGCGGGGGAGAGAAGAAGCGTGACGCGCGACGTCCATGGCTCCGACGCAGCCCAGAAGCCGTCGAGCGCCTGCACCATGCCGGGTACGTCATGGACGCGCAGCACGCGGGCGCCGCCTGCGACGGCCGCGAGGGAGACGCCGATGGTTGCGTCGTCGCGTGCGGGGGCTTCCGCGACGCCGCTCACCGTTCCCACGAAGCGCTTGCGCGAGACCGCGCACATGAGGGGGTACCCCAGGTCTGCGAGCCTCTTGGTGGCGCGGAGGATGACGATGTTGTCCTCGGGACTCTTGCCAAAGCCCACGCCGGGGTCCAGGCAGATGCGGGAGGCGTCGACGCCGTGCTCCTCGATGTCGCGCGCGCGATCGAGGAGGTAGCCCTCGAGCAGGCCCATCACGTGGTTGGCTTCGGGCAGAAGTGGGCGGTCCTTCTCGTGTTGCCATGCGCGATCACCTGCCGAGGCGCCGTTCATGAGGGTGGAGAGGTCGTCCTTCTCGGCAGTTGCCATGACTGCCGAGCCCCTGGTTGCCATGCCGGAGACGGGGCCAGAGTGCATGACCACGCAGCCGCACTCCGTTGTTGCGGCAACGTTGACCATCCGAGGGTCAGAGAAGCCGGTCACGTCGTTGATGATCTGGGCCCCAAGGTCCGCGCAGCGCTTGGCGACCTCTGGATGGCGCGTGTCTATCGAGACGAGCGCACCCTCTTTCACGAGCCAGTGCACCACGGGGTCAAGGCGACGGAACTCCTCGTCTGGCTCCACCGGCGTGAAGCCGGGGCGCGTGGACTCGCCGCCCACGTCTATGAGGTCGGCACCGTCTGCCAGCATCTGGGCTGCCGTGGCGACTGCCGACTTGGGGTCGTTGTGCGTTCCTCCGTCGGAGAAGGAGTCCGGCGTCACGTTGAGCACGCCCATCACGCGGGGGCGCGAGAGGTCAAGGGCAACGTTCGAGCAGTTCCAGATGGGTGCGATAGGCATGGCGGTCTCCCTGTGCGCATGGCCGGACCGCCCCGAGCCCCTCTGTTCGGCGCGTCTGCGCCGGCCGGGCGCGGTTGGCCCAGCAGTATTCATGATACAGGATGCCTTCGCGGTGGGGCCACGGGAGGGGCTCGGGGCGGGAGCGTTGTCCTGCCGGGTGAGCTCTGCGTCACCAGTAACCCCCGAACTACGCACGGCTGAAATTCTCGGCGAGAAAAGGCCAGCACTCCACAAAGCCAAACTCAGCCGTGCGTAATTCGGGGATGGCTTAGTCCCTGGGACTCGCATGCCGCTTCGAGCCCAAGAGCCAACTAGTCCTAGAACTATCGAGCCGCAAATAGGTCCTATTCGGGGCTCCTACGTTCCCCGACGAGTCTCCGGCGAGAAAAACAAAAAAGTTCAAATTGAGGGTTGCATCCTTCGGGACGATTCGTATACTTATTTCTCGCGTTGAGCATTCCCCGGTGGCGCAGTGGTAGCGCAGCTGACTGTTAATCAGCGTGTCGCAGGTTCGAACCCTGCCCGGGGAGCCAGAGAGTCCACAGGCCAGACGGCATATTTGCTGTCTGGCCTGTTTTGCTATTTCGAAGAGTACCTAAGTCCCTCGCTTCTCGGCCCGTTTCGATACACATTCGTACTCCGAATGTGTATCGACCTGCGCGGGTCACAGATTCGTGTACGAATGTGTATCGGGCGAGAAGCACCCCATCCTCCCGTCCTGCGGGATTCCTTTCCCCGGCAATGGAATCCCGTTGCCGGGGAACTTAATCCCGCGGCGGCCTCTGCCGTTTGTGTGACAGCCCGGCCCCTGTGCTAGCATCAAAAAGATATTCGACACCAAGGGGCGAACGCGCCCCAGCTCCTTCGACAGGAGGAACCTTGGCTTCAGACATCGAGTCTGCGGAGAAGGAAGCGACCCAGGAAACGACCCCCGTCCCCGCTACCGCGGCCGCCTCTGCGACCCCAGCGGCCACCGCCCCCGCACACACCACCTCCGCGCGTGACGCGTGGTACCCCGCTGGCAAGCGCGACCTCTTCATCCTTCGCGAGCTGGTTTCGAAGGACTTCAAGCTCAAGTACCGCCGCAGCGTCCTCGGCGTCATCTGGAGCGTGCTCAACCCGCTGCTCATGATGCTCGTCATGTCGCTCGTCTTCTCGTTCTTCCTCCGCTACGACAACATCGAGCACTACCCGCTCTACCTCATCGTGGCCAACATCACCTGGCAGGTCTTCGCGGACTCCACCAACGCGGGCATGATGTCGATCATCGACGCCGCGCCCCTGCTCAAGAAGGTCCGCGTCAAGAAGTCCGTGTTCCCCGTCGAGAAGGTCCTCTTCTCCCTGGTAAACTTCCTCTTCTCGCTCATTGCCGTCTTTGTCGTCATGCTCTGGGAGGGCGTGCCGCCAACGCCCATGATGCTGCTTGCGCCCGTCTGCATCGTGCTTCTCATGCTCTTCTGCGTGGGCCTCTCGCTCCTGCTCTCGGCGCTCGCGGTCTTCTTCCGCGATCTGGTGCACCTCTGGAGCGTGCTTCTCATGGCGTGGATGTACGCGACCCCGCTCTTCTGGCCCGTCTCGATGATCGAGCAGGTTCCCTACCACATCGTGCGCGTCCTCATGTACGTGAACCCCATGTACAACTACGTCACGTTCATGCGCGACACGGTCATCTACTCGACGCTTCCCCCAACCGAGGTCATCGTGAGCTGCGTCGTGTGGGCGCTCGTCTCGCTCGCCCTTGGCCTCCTGGTGTTCCGCAGCCGCGAGCGTCGCTTCATCCTCTTCATCTAGCATCCGGTCCCCCCCCTGGGCCGCCCGGCGGTCCAGGCAGACAAAAACCCTAAGGTCAGGTGGCACAAGTGCAGGACACGCTCAAACTGGACGACGGCGGAAGCGTCTTTCTCGGCCTCTCCTCGACCTCCATCCGCGTGGGCGAGAAGCTCGAGGTGACGCCCCACTTCCGTGGGGTCGAGAAGGAGAACTACCTCTGCAACTACGTCTGGAACCTCGACGGCAGCTGGGAGAAGGGCGACTTCGACTCCACCATCGAGCACGTGGGCCACACCGTCCCCGAGTACACCTGGGAGTTCATTCCAGAGCGTCCTGGCCGCTACCGCATCGCCGTCGACATCGAGGACTCCAATAGGCGCTTCCTCGGCAACGTCGAGCGCTGGATCATCGTTGCCGGCAAGAACAGCTTCATGCGGCCGCCGGTGCCCGCGGAAGACGCCCCGACGGCCATCCTCGCCGACGACGTCTCCATGATCTTCAACATCGCCTCCGAGCAGTACAACTCGCTCAAGGAGTACTTCATCGCCGCCGCCAAGCACGAGCTCACCTTCAAGGAGTTCCGCGCGCTCGACCACATCTCCTTCGAGGTCAAGCGAGGCGAGGCGTTTGGCCTTGTGGGCACCAACGGTTCCGGCAAGTCGACCATGCTCAAGATCATCGCCGGCGTGCTCGAGCCCTCCGCGGGCACAATCAGCGTCCACGGAACCATAGCGCCGCTCATCGAGCTTGGCGCGGGCTTTGACATGGAGCTCACGGCCAAGGAGAACATCTACCTCAACGGAGCACTCCTGGGCTACCGCAAGGACTTCATCGACGAGCACTTCCAGGACATCGTCGACTTCGCAGAGCTCGACGGCTTCATGGACATGCCCCTCAAGAACTACTCCTCGGGCATGGTCGCGCGCATCGCGTTCGCCATCGCCACGGTGACCGAGCCCGACATCCTCATCGTCGACGAGACGCTCTCCGTGGGCGACTTCCTCTTCCAGCAGAAGTGCGAGCGTCGCATCAAGGAGCTCGTTGAGTCCGACAACGTGACCGTTCTTCTCGTGAGCCACGACATCAGCCTTGTGGAGCGCATCTGCGATCGCGTGTGCTGGATCGAGAAGGGCCACATGCGCATGATCGGCGAGACGGACGAGGTCTGCGAGGCCTACCGCTCCCTCCAGCAATGAGACAAAGGGAGTTTCCCTTTGTCTCATCTGTGAATCGCGCGTCCTTCATCAAAGTTGGCATTCGTGCCGCCAGTTCGTGGTAAAGTTTCCTCGACCTTTAAGCGCGCACGAGATGCCCGCAAGGCTCAGGGAAGTCCGCACAGCTACCGTGTGTGGTCCACCCAGACACATGGCCTTCCATCATGGGATGTCTCGTGCCGGCTTACGTCGGTTCGGACATCTTTTTTCTTGAAGGGAGTCCCATGGGAGAGCCAAGGCTCAAGGCCGTCATCATGGACGAGCAGGCCATGGAGCGCGCCACAACGCGCATCGCTCACGAGATCATCGAGCACAACGAGGGCTCGGCGAACATCCAGGTGATTGGCATCATTCGTCGCGGAGAGACCCTTGCCAACCGCCTCGCGAATGAGATCGAGAAGATCGAGGGCACGCGCCCCCCGGTGGGCTCGCTC
Organism: uncultured Olsenella sp.; assembly: GCA_900548775.1. Classification (GTDB taxonomy): domain Bacteria; phylum Actinomycetota; class Coriobacteriia; order Coriobacteriales; family Atopobiaceae; genus Tractidigestivibacter. Next base: position 2,071 of record URLM01000047.1, on the reverse strand, counting down.
GACATCAGCTTCTACCGCGACGACGTCATGCGCCACATCCAGCCCGTTGTCCACGGCACCAACATTCCCTTTGAGATCGACTCCAAGGACATCGTCCTGGTCGACGACGTCCTCTACACCGGCCGCACCGTGCGCTCGGCGCTCGACGCCCTCATGGACTACGGCCGCCCCAAGTCGGTCCAGCTTGCCGTGATGGTCGATCGCGGCCACCGCGAGCTGCCCATTCGTGCGGATTACGTTGGAAAGAACGTCCCCTCCTCGCACGAGGAGGACGTGCGCGTGTGCGCGCGTCCGCTCGACGACCACGACGCCGTCGAGATCTGGGGCATCGAGGGAGGGGAGAGGTAATGCTCTCGGTCAAGAACCTCATTGACACCTACAGCCTCACGGCGGACGACATCACCCAGATCCTGGACACCGCCGCGTCGTTCGAGTCGGTGAACAACCGTGCCATCAAGAAGGTGCCGGCGCTGCGCGGCCGCACCATCGTGAACCTGTTCCTGGAGCCCTCCACGCGCACCAAGAGCTCCTTCGAGCTGGCCGAGAAGCGCCTCTCGGCAGACTCGCTCTCCATGGGCGGCAGCACCTCCTCGGTGGTCAAGGGAGAGAGCCTCGCCGACACCATCCAGACCATCTCCGCCATGAACGTGGACATGTTCGTGTGCCGCGCCAAGCTCGCAGGCACCCCGCAGCGCATCACCGAGAACACCGACGCCGTGGTCATCAACGCCGGCGACGGCAAGCACCAGCACCCCACGCAGGCCATGCTCGACCTCTACACCATTCGCAAGAACTTTGGGCACCTCGACGGCCTCAGGGTCGCCATCGTGGGCGACCTGGCGCACAGCCGCGTGTGCGGTTCTCTCGCGCCCGCGCTCAAGACCATGGGCGCCGAGGTCACGCTCGTCGGCCCCCCAACCTTCCAGGTGGACGACCCGGACTGGTTTGGCTGCCCGCAGACGGCGAGCCTCGACGACGTGATCGAGGACATGGACGTCGTCTACATGCTGCGCGTCCAGCTCGAGCGCATGGAGGGCGCGGCAATCCCGTCCCGCCGCGAGTACAACCGCCTCTACGGCCTCGACATGACCCGCGTGAACCGCATGAAGCCGGACGCCATCATCTGCCACCCCGGCCCCATGAACCGCGGCATGGAAATCAACGCCGACGTGGCCGACTGCGCCCGCTCGCGCATCCTTAACCAGGTCAACGCGGGTGTCCTCACGCGCATGGCCGAGATGTACCTGCTTCTGGGAGGAGAGAACAATGGCCTTTCTGCTTAGGGGCGCTCACGCGGTCGATCCGCAGGTCGACCTCGATAGCGTCTGCGACGTGCTCATCGACGACGGCAAGGTCGCTGCCGTGGGGGAGGGCCTCGAGCCCCCCGAGGGCTGCGAGGTCATCGACGCCCGCGGCAAGTACCTGGTGCCCGGCCTCGTCGACATGCACGTGCACTTCCGCGACCCCGGCTTCGAGTACAAGGAGACCATCGAGACCGGCGCCCGCGCGGCCACGCACGGCGGCTTCACCGACGTGGCGACCATGCCCAACACCGACCCGGTGACCGACACTGGTGCCGAGATTCGCTATCAGCTCGACCATGCGCGCCAGGCTGGCCTCTGCCACGTTCGCCCCATCGGCGCGCTTACTGCTGGCGAGAAGGGCGAGCAGCTTGCCGAGATTGGCGACATGGTCATGGAGGGTGCCTGCGCCTTCTCCGACGACGGCCACGGCGTCCAGAGCGCCGGCATGATGCGCACCTGCATGGAGTACGTATCGCAGTTCGACCGCGTTGTCTCTGCCCACTGCGAGATCGAGACGCTCACCACGCACGGCGTGATCAACGAGGGCAAGGCCTCCACGCGCCTCGGCATGTTCGGCTGGCCCGCGCTTGGCGAGGAGCTCGAGATCTACCGCGACATCGAGCTGTGCCGCCTTACTGGCTGCCCGCTGCACATCGCCCACATCTCCACGGCCAAAGGCTTGGGCCTCGTGCGCAAGGCAAAGGCCGAGGGACTGCCCGTGACCTGCGAGGTCACCCCGCACCACCTGTTCCTGAACGAGGACGACA
>URLM01000046.1 GCA_900548775.1 uncultured Olsenella sp. | reverse complement strand
CCTGGTTGGGGATGATGTAGTCGGTGTACTCCTTGGTCTGGAGGTCGATGCCCTGGTCCTTGAGCTTGGGCGCGGCAAAGTTGTTGAGGATCTCTGCGTGGGGCGAGGGGGACGCGGCAACTGTGAGCGTCTGGCTCTGCGCCGAGTCGCTGGCGGAAGAGCTACTGAAAGACGAGCTGGAACCGGAGTTCCCGCAGGCAGCGAGGGTGGTTGCGGCAAGTGCGGCGAGGCCGGCGCCAATGAAGTTCCTTCTGGTGAGCATGACGGGTTCCTTTCTGTTGGAAAAAATGATGAGAGTGGTGGTAGGAGCGCTGCCGAGAAGCGCAATGCGTTCCTGCTAGCGGTGGTCGATCTTCTTTGCGATGGCGTCGCAGGTGCTCTGGATCACCTGCACCAGGATGATGATGAGCACGAGAGTGGCGATCATGACCTCGTCCTGGTAGCGGTAGTAGCCGTAACGGATGGCGATGTCGCCCAGCCCGCCCGCGCCAACTGCGCCTGCAATGGCCGTGTAGCCCAGAACCGCGATAAGCGTGATCGAGATGCCGCGGACAATGGAGGGCAGGGCCTCGGGGAGCAGGGCAGAGACCACGATGCGCGGGATGGACGCTCCGCACGCCTCGGCTGCCTCGATTGCGTCGCGCGGGACCTCGGCCAGGGACTGCTCGACCATGCGCGCCACAAACGGCGTGGTGGAGAGCACCAGGGGCGGAATCACGCCCTGCACGCCGGTGGTGGTGCCCACCAGGGCGCGCGTGACCGGGAACATCGAGACCAAAAGGATGATGAACGGGATTGAGCGCCCAATGTTCACCACCCAGCCCAGCACGGCGTTCAGGGTGCGCATGGGGTGAAGCCCACGCGGTGCGGTGACGCAGAGAACAACGCCCAGGAAGATGCCTATGACGTACGAGAAGGCCGTGGACACAAAGAGCATGACCAGCGTATCGGCCAGTCCCTCGCCAAGAAGCGAGCCGTACTGGGCGAAGAAGGATGCAAGGCTACTCATCCCAGCTCTCCTTTCCCAGAAGCTGACGGGTCACTTCGTGCTGCGGGTTGGCAAAGACCTCGGCAACGCTGCCCTGCTCAACGACCTTGCCCGAGACAAGCACTGCTACGTTCTTGCAGATGTCCTCGACAACCTGCATGGAGTGGGTGATTACGATGATTGTGACGCCCGTCTCGGCGTTGATCGTGCGCAAAAGGTGCAGAACCGAGGCCGTGCTTGCGGGGTCGAGGGCCGAGGTGGCCTCGTCGCAGAGGATGTAGTCCGGGTGGCAGGCAAGCGCACGGGCAATGGCCACGCGCTGCTTCTGGCCGCCCGAGAGCTGCGCCGGATAGGAGCTGGCACGGTCTGCAAGGCCAACGCGGTCCAGGTAGCCCAGGGCCTCCTCGCGGTTCTCTGCCGTGACCTTGCCCGTGCTCGCAAGGTAGGGGAAGCAGACGTTCTCGAGGGCTGTCTTCTGCGCGAGAAGGCCAAAGCCCTGGAAGATCATCGCCACATGGCGGCGGTACTCGCGAAGTGCGGTGCCCTTGAGGTTGGTCACGTCGGTACCATCAACCACCACGCGTCCGGAGGTGGGACGCTCAAGGAGGTTGAGGCAGCGGACCAGCGTTGACTTGCCGGCACCGGAGATACCAATGATGCCAAACACGTCGCCGGTGGGGATGGTGAGGGACACGTCGTTTAGGGCGTGGACCTCGCTGCCCCCCTCAAAGGTCTTGCAAAGATGTTCCAGAGAAATCAAAACGTGCGCTCCGCTCGATGCCGTCTGCTGGTAAAGTGCACGGCCCTGTGCAAAAACCGTGCTGGTAAGACGCCCGGTCCCTTCGCGCTGGCGGCCCGTGCCGGGTGATGCGGCAGGCTGCTAGCGACGAGGGTGCCCGGGCTTGGGCATCTGCTGGCGCATGAGCGCAGAGGTGTATGTGCTGCTCGTCGTGTTCATGGTCCAACACTGTAGCTAGCGTCTGGCTGAATCTCAAATCGTTATTCGCGTTGACTGGCTATCGCGCCAGGTGATAGCAGTGGACGAGCGCCTATGCGCGCTCTGGAATCACGGCGTCCACGCAGAAGGTCGTCCCGTTTGCCGAGAAGGCAAGCGTGCCACCGTAGCGCTCGACGATCGCCTTCATCGAGCGTGTGCCAAAGCCGTGGTTGAGAGGGTCGCCCTTAGTGCTTGCCGGCACGTCGCCTTTGAAGCTCTTTGCACTGGCAGTGGGGTCGTAGTAGTTCTCCACGTGGATGGTCACGGTTCCGGCGCGCCTGCGCACGATGAGCGAGATGGACCTCCTTGCCGCATCGTCCAGGTGCTCTACGGCCTCGATAGCATTGTCGAGCGCGTTGCCAAAGAGGGCGTAGAGGTCCGCCGGTGCCATGAAGTCCAGCGCCGCGCCATCTGCCACGCAGGTGAGCGTGATGTGGCGGCTCTCGCACAGCAGGCTCTTCTCGGTGAGGATGGTATCCAGGGCGTCGTTGTCGGTGCGGACCTTGGAGTCATAGACGTTGATATCGCGTGCGACGCTCTCGAGCACCCTCTTGTCCACGACCTTCTCGCCCGCCGCAAGCGAGCGAATCTGATGGCGCAGGTCGTGGCACTTGATGTTGATGGCCTCGATGTTCTCGCGCGAGAGCTGGTACTGGCGCTCCTGCTCGGCCAAGAGCCGCTCGGCGGCGGCCTTCTCGGAGGAGAGCTGACGCACCACGACCAGCTCAACCTCGGCAATGATCACAAAGACGCAGATAAGCGCATGGAACGCGCGCATGCAAAGCGTCACGGGCAGCGCCAGGCTTCCGGTCACCACGTACTTGAGAATGAGGTCGAACTCGATGATGCCAAAGACCACCACCACGACCATAGCAAGCATGGCGGGGTTGCCGCGCCCCTCGAGCCCCTTTGGCTCGATGCGCCTAATAAAGAGCAGGTAGGCTATGGCATAGACTGCGGTACAGCTAATGGCGGTAAGCCATGCGTTTCCGCCTGTCACGATGCCGGGGACACCTGCCGCGCTAAGGATGAGCCCCACAGTCTCTCCGATGCTGCTTGCCAGGTTTTGGAGCGCGTAGCCTGCGGTGGCGCAGAAGGTTGCCGCCCCGGGGCTCATCTCGAAGCAGGCAAGAAGTGTCGGGATGGTGACAAGGAGAAATGCGGTGCAGGTAACGAGCCCTCCGATGATGCCCAGCGAAAGCGGGTAGCTGGCATCGATGTTGAGGACAACCAAAGAGCCGTCGTCAGTACTTCTGGTTCCTGCGAGGAAAGACGTTAAAAGTTCGGTGGCAAAAAGTAGCCCGACAGCTGCGACCGCCCTTGCTATGGGATGCTGCCTGGTGGGCTGTCCGTGAGCGAACAGGCACGCCGCAATTAGGACCTCGGCAAACAGCGCGGAGCCGCCTACAGCGTACTTCAGTCCCAAAGCAAGCGCTTCGGCGCCAGGCATCATATGGTGCCCCCAAAGTAGCGCGCAAGCGTCTCGAGGCAGGGCTTCTTGCGCGAGCGGCTAAAGAAGAGCTGGGTGCCATCGTCCAAACGCACGGAATCGCTGAGTACTGTGGTTACGTGTGCCATGTTGGCGAGGCATCCCTGGCTCACGGTGATGAAGAGGTCCTGTGGGAGCTCTTCTCGCGCACCGCTAATGCTGCCGCGCCGGCGAAGCGGCTGTTCGAAGCCTGCTACGTGGTAGAGAAGGTCATGCTTTGCCAGCTCGACGTGCGTGATATCGTTCACGTTGATGACGCGCGTGCCGCTAGCAGTGGGAAGCGCCATGGTGTGCGCGGCGTTCTTCTCCATTACGCGCATCGCGCGCCCCATTCGCATGGCAAAGTCGCCGTAGCTTACCGGCTTGACCATGAAGTCCAGGGCGTCCACCTGGTATCCCTTTACGGCGTACTGTGCGAGGTTGGTCACAAAGATAAGCGGCGTGGAGGCGTTCTCCTCGCGCAGCAGCTGGGCGGCCTCCATGCCGTTGATGCCCGGCAGGTCTATGTCCATGAAGATAAGGTCAACGGCTCCAGCTTCCGAGAGATCAAAGGCCGTTGCCAGACGTGTCACCAGGAAGCGGACGCCCTGCTCGGTACCAAAGCGCTCGAGGTGCTCGGCAAGCGTCGCAGCCGCCTCGTCATCATCTTCGACGACAAGCACCTTGTACGTGGCCAAGCGGTTGCCCCCTCCCGATTCTGTCTCGGCGGTGACGGATTTGGTCACCCCTTGCACGACCCAAGCTTAGCTGAACTACCTTCCCATCTGGTTTTGGATTACGGCGGGGAATGTGCCTCGCCTGCGGGAGTATCGGAGGGAAGAGATGGGAAAGAAGAAGCCCGGCGCTAGTGCCGGCGGCGTGTGGACCGTGAGCCGCGCGCGCAAGGTGGGGAGGGTCATCAAGACCATCCTCAAGTCCGCGTTGGTCGTGGTGCTGGCGGCGCTCATGGTTGCCGTCAACGTGATGCTGCCCGGCTACGACAGGATGATCAACAGCATGCTCGGCATCAGCCAGTCGTGGAACAACACGGTGAGCACCGATGGCGTTGACCTGCAGTACAACAAGGCTGACTACACCAAGGACACCATTGGGGATGCCGAGAAGGCGCTCGACCAGCAGATTGCTGCCGAGGGCATCGTGATGCTCAAGAACGATGACAACACGCTGCCCTACGCGGCGGGCACGACCTTCTCGTTCTTTGGCGAAAATTCTAAGCTTCTCGGCTCCTCGCAGTCGATGGTGAGCATGGTCACCGGGTCTAAGTCAACCAGCGACGCGCTGAACAGCTCGCTTGAGGCTGAGGGCTTTTCGGTGAACGCCGCGCTGCAGGACTTCTACGTCAACGGTGCCGGCAAGGACTACAGCATGGGATCCGGCTCCGTGAGCTTTGGCGACGGGGAGAACTTTGCCATCAACGAGTGCCCGCTCTCGGTCATGCAGGACGCAGGCGTGCTCGACTCCACGAAGGGCACCACGCCGGTCTTTGTGCTTCGCCGCGTTGCGGGCGAGGGCCGCGACATGCCGCGCTCCATGTACAACCACGCCACGAGCGAGGAGGACAAGGAGAAGAGCTACCTCGAGCCCGACTCGACCGAGCTGCAGATCCTCCAGTACATCAACGACAACTTTGATGACGGCCTGGTGATCGTGAGCACCGCCTCCGCGGTCGAGCTGGGCTGGCTCCAGCAGTTCCCCAACATCAAGGCGTGCCTGGTCGTTCCCTCCACGGGGACCGACGGCATGAGCTCGCTCGCGGGAATCCTCTCCGGGCGCGTGAACCCGTCCGGCCGCACGGTGGACACCTTTGCCGCCAATCCGCTTTCCAGCCCTGCCGCGCAGAACTTTGGCGACTACCAATACGCTGACAAGGCCGGCAACCTCACCAAGTACAACTACGTGAGCTACGAGGAGGGCATCTACGTAGGCTACAAGTACTACGAGACGCGCTACGAGGACGCCGTTCTTGGCCAGGGCAACGCAGGCGACTACAACTACGACAGCGAGGTCTGCTACCCGTTTGGCTATGGCCTCTCGTACACCAACTTTGACTGGTCGGGCTTCTCGACCAGCTGGGATGGCGAGAAGTGCACGGCGAGCGTGACCGTCACCAACACCGGTGACGTTGCCGGCAAGGACGTGGTGGAGGTCTACGCGCAGAGCCCCTACACGGACTACGACCGCGCGAACGGCGTCGAGAAGGCGTCAGTCCAGCTGGTGGGCTTTGCAAAGACCAAGCTCCTCTCGCCGGGCGAGAGCCAGACGGTCGACGTGGACTTTGACCGCTCGCAGCTTGCCGCATATGACTCGCAGGGCGCCGGAACGTACATCTTTGATGCCGGGACCTACCACGTGACCGCCGGGCGCAACGCGCATGACGCCGTGAACAACGTGCTGGCCGCCAAGGGTGCCAACGTCAGCGGCAACGCCGCCCTGGCTGCGTCCTACGTGCCAGAGAACACCGAGGTCGACGCCACGACCTACGCGACGGACTCGCTTACCGGCCAGGGCGTGACCAACAGGTTCGACGACGCTCGCGGCGACGTGACCTACCTCACCCGTGCGGACTGGACGGGCACCTTCCCCAAGCACGACGGCACCCCCTACCAGGGCGACATCTCCGATTGGGGCGGCGAGATCAACGCCACTGACGAGAATGGCAACCCCGCGCCCTACACCTGGTCCAAGGTCGCCTCGGATGACCTTCTCGCCAAGCTCGACTCGACCGATTCCGGTAACCCGGACGTGAGTGGCACCTTTACCGACACGCCCACCTACGGTGCCAAGAACGGTCTGACGCTTGCGGACATGCGTGGGCTCGATTACAACAACCCCACGTGGGACTCCCTGCTTGACCAGCTGACCGTTGAGGACTACGACGTCTCCATCAACCGCGGCGGCTACGGCACCATGCCGCTGGACTCTGTCGAGAAGCCCTTCAACGTTGATGCGGACACGGCAAGCTACCTCATCTACGGCGGCACTGGCCACGTCTTCGAGGGGCCCTCGACCCTTGCGCAGACCTGGAACCAGGAGCTCTACACCGCATTTGGCAACATGATCGGCAACGAGTCCCTGATTGGCGGGGCAGCGGGCTGGTATGCCCCCTCGATGAACATCCACCGCACGCCCTTCTCCGGGCGCAATGGCGAGTACTACTCGGAGGACGGCTTCCTGTCCGGCGAGGTTGCGTCTTGCTCCGTCAAGGCTGCCGCCGAGAAGGGCCTCTACGCCATGATCAAGCACTTCGTCCTCAACGACCAGGAGAACCACCGTGGCGACCGCGCCGGGCAGTACTCCATCGCAACGTGGGCAAACGAGCAGGCAATCCGCGAGATCTACCTCAAGCCCTTCGAGATGGTAATGAGGGCCGGCAACGTGGAGGAGAGCTACGTCGAGAAGGGCGCGGACGGCGCACTTGTCGCGAAGACCCGTGAGATTCCCGTCGCACAGGCCATCATGACCGGCTTCAACCGCATTGGCGCCACGTGGGTCGGCGGAGACTACGACCTGCTCACGGGCGTGGTCCGCGGCGAGTGGGGCTTCAACGGCTGGATCATCACCGACAACGCCAACACGGGCACGTTCATGGATGCCAAGCAGATGATCGAGGCGGGCGGAGACACCAAGCTCACCTACCAGAGCAACGCCGGCAACGTCTGGACGTTCGAGAAGGACAACCCCGAGGCGTACCACTACGCCCGCGAGGCCATGCATCACCTGCTGTACGTGACGGCCAACAGCCACGTGATGAACGGTGCGGCGCCGGGCGCTACCATCAACTACGGTCTGCAGGCGGTGGACAAGGTGCGCATCGGCGTGACCGTTGGCGGTGCCGCCGGAATCGCGCTGGTGTTCTGGACCGGCTGGCGCAACCACAAGAAGCGCGCTGCCGAGAGGGCTGCCGCGGCTGCGGGTGCTGCTGCGGGCGACGGCGACAAGGCGTAGCGGCCGAACGGTGAACGCGTAGCCGCGCTGGTGCGTTTGACTTGGCGGGCCTGCCCTTTTGGGTGGGCCCGCTTTCCTCGGCACGGGCACGGTTTCGTGCGTGCTTGCTGCGCAGATGTGCCCCCCGGCGAGGAATTGACGCCGGAGGCAGGGTTCCGTACGCTGCTGCTGTGCAGATGCGCCCTCCGGCGAGGAATTGACGCCGAAGCGGCGGTCTCCGACGGGATTCCGTACGAGATGCGTCCTCCGGCGTCGAGATGACGCCGGAGGGAAGACTTCGTACGCTGCTGCTGTGCAGATGCGCCCTCCGGCGAGAAAACGACGCCGGAGGGCCCGCTTCAGACGGAATTCCGTACGAAACACCTGCTTCGGCGCCCGTTTCTCGCCGGAGGCGCGTTTTTCTCCGCCGCGACCACGCCGCGACCACGCCGTGACGTCCCACCGCTCGCGTGCCGGTAAGCGGCGCGTCCCGCGCAATCCACGGCACCGGCATCGCAGCCTGTGACAGCTGGGGCAAAGCGGCCCCCTCGACCCTCTTAATGGACTCTGAAATCACCCCATGCGGGGCAAGGAAGGGAAGTCCAAACAGGAGGGAACCATGGAGGAGAGAAGCGTAACGAGAAGGAACTTCCTCGCGGGATCCGCGGCTGCCGCCGCGCTCGCGGGGCTGGCGGGCTGCTCGGCCGGCACGGCCGGCGGCGACGCGGGTACGAGTGCCGCTGCGTCCGCGCCCAGCGCCGACAAGTACCCCATCGACCCGGACGGCTCGGACGTCCAGGCAAAGTGGACGAGCGAGGAGACCAGGGACGGCTGGACGCGCGTCACCAACCCGGACGGCGGGGCCGAGCTGGGCGTGATGGACACTTCCAAGATCATCCAGGTGGACGGCCTGGCCTTCAAGGACCTCAACGGCAACGGCAAGCTCGACCTCTACGAGGACTGGCGCCAGAGTGGAGCAGATCGCGCGGCCGCGCTGGCAGATCAGCTCTCCGCCGAGGAGATCCTGCCCCTCATGTTCCACGATGGCATGATGAGCGCCACCGCTCCGCTTGACGACGACTCCGCCGAGAAGCTCAACGAGGGCATGCGCGCAGGCGTCTCTCGCGCAAACTCGAACCTCGACTCCTTCGCTTCGGACGTCAAGTGGATCAACGCCGTCCAGGAGTACTGCGAGAAGAACGGTGACTGGGGCATCCCGTACATGAACTCGACCGACCCCTACCAGCTCTATGACATCCCCGACAACCACTGCCTCACCGCCGCGATGGACCCGGAGCTCTGGAAGAAGGCCGGCATGTACACCGGCAGGGCTTGGCGTGCGACCGGTGCTCGCGTCAACCTTGGCCCCCAGGTGGACATCGGCACGAACGTGGTGTGGACCCGTCTCGGCGGCTCCATGTGCGAGGATCCCGCGGTGAACCGCGACATGACCAAGGCCTTCGTTGGCGCCATGCAGTCGACCACCGATGACAACGGCAACGACCTGGGCTGGGGCACCGACTCCGTCGCCTGCATGCTCAAGCACTACTGCGGTCCCGGTGCAACCGAGGGCGGCCGCAACGACCACAACGACGCCGGCAAGTACGACGTCTTCCCCGGCGACAACTACGATGCCCACCTCATCCCGTTCATCGACGGTGGCATGCACCTCGACGGCGAGACCGGCGAGATGGCTGCGGTCATGCCCAACTACGGCATCGCCTACAGCGACGACGAGGAGTACGGAGAGATCGTCGGTGGCGCCTACAACAAGAAGGCCCTCGACATCCTGCGAGAGACCGCTGGCTGGGACGGCATGATCACCACCGACTGGCAGATCCTGCGCGCGACCGACTTTGGCAACCGCTGCTTTGGTACCGTGGCCAACCTCACCGAGCCGGAGCGCTTCGAGAAGATCCTCGACGCCGGCGTCGACCAGATCGGTGGCGACTGGGCGCCTGACGTGGCCAAGGACGGCTACGCGCTGTATGCCAAGGACAACGGCGAGGATGCCGCGCTCGAGCGCGTGCGCACCTCCGCCCGCCACATCTTTACGGTCATGAACGACGTCCAGCTCTTCGACAACCCCTACAACGACTCGAGCAAGGCCAAGGAGGTCCTCGAGGACTCCGACGCCGCTGCGTTTGGCCAGGAGGCGTCCAACAAGGCCATCGTCATGCTCAAGAACAAGGGCAACGTCATCTCCAAGCAGGGCATCACCGGCAAGCCCAAGTGCTACATCCCCCAGAAGCTCTCTGGTGGCGGCATGTTCGGCGGCGGAAGTGCGAGCTTCTCGCTCGCCGTCGACGAAGACACGGCGAACGAGCTCTTCGACGTCGTGACCGACACGGTCGGCGAGCCCACGGGCGAGCCGCAGGCCTTTGGTCCCATGGCCTTCCAGGTCGACACGAGCCAGAAGGTCTACCAGGAGTCCGATTGCACCCGCGCTACAGCTGAAGACCTCGCGGACTGCAAGTACGCGGTTCTCGTCATCGCCAGCCCCGACACCGGTGCCGGCGAGGGCGGCGGCGGGATGTTCTCGAGCGAGCCCGTTCCCGAGGACCAGAAGTACCTGCCCATCTCGCTGCAGTACCGCCCCTACACCGCCGACGGTCCCAACGTGCGTCGCGTTTCTCTCGCCGGCGACACGCTCGAGGACGGGACGAAGGAGAACCGCTCCTACTACGGCAAGTCGGTCACCGCGTCCAACGAGAGCGACCTCGACATGGTGCTCAACACCCGTGCCGCGCTTCCCGCCGACGCCAAGCTCATCGTGATCGTCGAGGGCACCAACAACGCCCAGTGCTTCCACGAGTTCGAGCAGGCTGCGGACGTCATCCTCTGGTCATGGGCCTCTTCCGGCCGCAACTTTGGCAAGGCTTACGGCAGGATCCTCAAGGGCGAGGTCGAGCCCTCCGGCCTGCTCCCGTGCCAGATGCCCAAGGACATGGACACCGTCGAGGCCTCCCTCGAGGACGTGCCCCGCGACCTCGATCCCTACGTGGACTCCGAGGGCAACGCGTACGACTTCTGCTTCGGTCTCAACTGGTCCGGCGTCATCGACGACGACCGCACCAAGACCTACAAGGTCGCGCCGCTGACCAAGCCCGAGACAATCACGCGCTAGCAGTCGCACTACCGCACGCCCGGCATCATGCGCATGCCGGGCGTGCCTTGCTTTCAGGTGAAATACACTCAAGAGGAAGGAGCTTTTGGGGGAGCGATGGAGGGCGCCATGTTCAAGGTACTCATTGTCGAGGACAGGGCGTCCGATGCCCAAGCGCTCAGGCGCATGCTGGCCCACTATGGACAAGAGCACTCCGAGGAGTTCCAGGTCACGACCGTCTCCACCGCCATGGAACTCCCCGAGGACCACAACCCCTACGACCTCATCTTCATGGACATTGGCCTTCCCGGCATCAACGGCATGGAGGCGGCGCAGCTCCTGCGCAGCTACGATACCCAGACGCCGCTGATCTTCGTGACCGACCTCGCGCAGTACGCCGTGAAGGGCTACCAGGTCGACGCCCTGGACTTCATCGTCAAGCCGGTCGAGTACTACGACTTCGCCCTTAGGCTCGACCGGGCACTTCGCATAGCGCGGCGGGGGAGGGCCGACAAGGTCACCATCGTCACCCGCGACGGAATGCGCATCTTCCCCATATCTGACCTTGTGTTCGTTGACATTCTCGGCCATGACCTGAGCTACCACCTCGCAAGCGGAGAGATCGTCTCGCTGCGCGGAAGCCTTACCAAGGCCACCGAGCAGCTCCCCGAGGAGAGCTTTGTGCGCATCTCGAACAGCTGTTTGGTCAACATGGGACACATCTGCGCCGTGCAGCGTGACTGCGTTCGCGTGACCACGGGGGAGAATCTCTTCTTTAGCCGGCCCAAGCACAAGGCGGCTCTTGCGTCCATTACCGACTACCTGGGAGGCAGCTTCTGATGGGGTTTCTCAGCTCTAACGTCCCCTACCTTGCCAGCCCCATCCTCACGACCGTGCAGATCGCCGTCGCCATGTGGCTGTTCGCCCGCAGCTTGCCGAGGAGGGAGGACTTCGCCTGGCGCGCGGTCGTTGCGACGTGCGTCACGGTTGCGTTTGTCGCGGTGATGACGGCCCTGGGCTCGTCGCTCGAGTCCCTTCCGTTCGTGCCAGCGGACCTTTCGTGGCCGGCATTAATCGACGTCCTGTTTGTGGCCCAGCTCATCACCTTCTCGCTTGTGATCCTTCTCTGCTATGCGCTGGTCCTTCTCCTCTTTGACGCTCCGCCGCAGGCGGCGCTCTTCTGCGTCTCGGCGGCCTACATCATGCAGAACATTGCCAGTGGCCTCGATGGTCTCGTGCGCACCATCCTGGTCCCCATGGGGGTGCCGGTCGACACCTGGGGCTTCACCCTCCTGGGAATGGTCGGCCTGTGCGCCGTGGTGTATGCGGTGTGCCACCAGACGATTCTTCGCAAGGTCGAGCAGTATGGCTTCTCGCCCGTCCATGGGGGCTCCGCGCTTCTCGTCGTGATGATGGTCCTGCTCGTCTGCCTGGCCTTCGACCTTGCCAACAAGTGCTACCTGCTGGGCTTTGGCGTGCCCATGCACGTGGTGGTGTTGTACAGGGGCGTCCACTTTGCCACCTGCGCATTCGTGCTCTGGATGGAGTTCGAGCTGCTCTACAACAAGCACCTTGAGCAGGACATTGCCGTGATGCAGCGCGTTCGCTCCGACGAAGAGCGCCAGTACCAGCTCTCCAAGGACACGATTGACGCCATCAACATCAAGTGCCATGACATCCGCCACCAGATTCGCCATCTCGAGCAGGGCGGGGTGGCGGTCGAGAAGGGCGCCCTCGAGGACCTTGCGCAGGAGGTTCGCATCTACGACTCCAAGGTGAAGACCGGAAACGAGGCGCTTGACACCATTCTCAGCGAGAAGCGCTTGTTGTGCGAGCGAGAAGGGATTCGCCTCACCTGCATTGCCGACGGTGCGGTGCTCCTGGGCCTCTCGCCTGCGGATCTTTACTCGCTCTTTGGCAACCTGCTGGACAACGCCATCGAGGCGGCGCGCCGGTTGGACGGTGCGGAGAGAAAGACGATCAGCCTCGTCGTTTCTCGGCGAGGTGACATGGCAGTGATCCATGAGGAGAACTACTTCGACGGAGAGGTCCGCTTTGAGAACGGGCTGCCGGTTTCCACAAAGGGAGACCCGCTTAACCACGGGTTTGGCACGCGTTCTATGCACCAGATCGTCGAGCGCTACGCCGGTTCGATGACCATGCGTGCGCAGGGGGACCGCTTTGGGGTCACTATCGTGCTTCCGGCGAGAAAATGACGCCGCAGCGGCGGTCTCGTACGCACTTGCTGCGAAAGCCCGCCCTCCGGCGAGGAATTGACGCCGAAGCGGCGGTCTCCGACGGGATTCCGTACGAGAAGCGCCCTCCGGCGCCGAAATGACGCCGAAGGGAAGGTTCCGTACGCCACCGCTGCGCAGATGCGCCCTCCGGCGAGAAAACGACGCCGGAAGGAAGGTCCCGTACGCACCCGCTGCGAGAACCCGCCCTCCGGCGAGAAAACGACGCCGGAAGGCCCGCTTCAGACGGAATTCCGTACGAAACACCTGCTTCGGCGCCCGTTTCTAGCCGGAGGCGCGTTTTTCTCCGCCGTGGCACGCCGCCGCGACCACACCGCGACACTCCGCCGCAGCACCGCGAGGGGTATGGCACCACGGGTGGCAGCTGTCGCCCTTCTGCGGTTCAAGGTGACGCGGTGGAGCATGGCCCATCCCCAATGCTCGCGGGTATACTGGGACTCTCAGGCAAGAGGCGCGGAGGTCCCATGGAATCGCTCTACACGAAGTACCGCCCAAAGACGTTCGAAGAGGTCGTCGGCCAGGAGCATGTGGTCGAGACCCTCAAGCGCGCGGTTCTCGAGGGCAAGGTGAGCCACGCGTACCTCTTCTGCGGCCCGCGCGGCACCGGCAAGACCACCATGGCGCGCATCCTGGCAAAGGCTCTCATGTGTCAACGCGGCGCAGGTCACCTGCCCGACGGCACCTGCGAGGAGTGCCAGCTCATCGCGGCGGGCGAACACCCGGACGTGCTGGAGCTCGACGCCGCCTCGCGCACGGGCGTCGACAACGTTCGCGAGGAGATCATAAGCCGCGTCAACTACGCCCCCGTGCGTGGCAGCTACAAGGTCTACATCATCGACGAGGTCCACATGCTCACGCCGGCGGCGTTCAACGCGCTGCTCAAGACGCTCGAGGAGCCTCCGAGCCACGTGGTCTTCATCATGTGCACCACCGACCCGCAAAAGATCCTGGCCACGATCCTCTCGCGCGTCCAGCGCTTTGACTTCCACGCCATTGGCCCCAACGAGATGCAGGCCCATCTGGCATACGTGTGCTCGCAGGAGGGCTTCACCTACGAGGACGCTGCGCTTGAGCTTATCGTGCGCCATGCGCGTGGAGGCATGCGAGACGCGCTTACCTCGCTCGAGCAGGTCTCGGTCTTTGGCGATGGGGCAATCACGCTCTCTGCCACCCAGGACCTCTTTGGCGAGGCCAACGGCGCCGTTCTCGGCAATGTCACAAAGGCAGTTGCCGAGAGGGACGCGGCGTCGCTCTTCGAGGAGGTCTCCAAGCTTGCTGCCGAGGGGCGCGACCTGCTGCAGTTCACCCGCGAGCTTGCTTCTCGCATGCGCGACGTATACGTGACCGCGGTGGTGGGGGACCCGTCCAAGGTGATCGCCGCGTCGCCCGAGGAGCTCGCAAGTCTCTCGGGCGAGGCCGCCACGTTTGGCTCGGCCGACCGCATCGCGCGCGTGCTCTCCATCCTGGGCGAGGCCTCAAGCGAGATGCGCACCGCTACCAACCAGCGCCTCGTTCTTGAGATTGCGCTTACGAGAATCGCCCGGCCCGAGTCGGACCTCACGCTGGAGTCGTTGGCCGAGAGGATCGAGGGCCTCGAGCGGCAGGTTGCCGCGCTTTCGGCACCAGGTCGCGTGGCTGCGATGCCCGCTGCGGTACCGACGCACGCACCGGCTGCGATGTCAGCGGCCCAGCCGTCGGCATCGCCTTCTCCGCAGCCCGTTGCGCCTGCACCGGCCCCGAGGCCGGCCCCCTCCCCCCAGCCGGTGCAGACTCCGGCACCGCAACCGGCACCGCAGCCGGTCCCGAACCCGATGCCAGCCCCAACACCTGCGCCCGCCTCGGCTCCCGCTCCGCACCCGACGCCCACCCCGGCGCCAC
>URLM01000045.1 GCA_900548775.1 uncultured Olsenella sp. | reverse complement strand
GCTCACCTATAATGGCGTGACGAAGCCAGCAGCCACAGCGAAGGGGCCCAGATGGACATCACGCCGCAGGAAGTATCCGAGACGCTTGCAATGGTCACGGAGCAGAACCTCGATCTCCGGACCATCACCATGGGCATCTCGCTTGCCAGCTGCGCCGACGAGGACATGGGCCGCATGTGCGACAAAATCTATGACCGCATCACGCACCAGGCGGAGCACCTCGTCTCCGTGGCCGACGACCTTGCGGCAGAGTACGGCATCCCCATCGCCAACAAGCGCGTCTCGGTGACCCCGGTCGCGCAGGTGGCCGCGTGCTGCGCAGACGAGGACCTCTCCCCCATCGCGCACGCCATGGACCGCGCCGCGCAGACGCTCGGCATCGACTTCATGGGCGGCTTCTCCGCGCTGGTCCAGAAGGGCATCGGCGACGCCGACCGGCGCCTCATCAACTCGGTGCCCGAGGCGCTCGCCACCACAGAGCGCGTGTGCTCGTCGCTGAACATCGCCTCTACCAGGGCCGGCATCAACATGGATGCCGTGCTCCTCTCGGCGCAGACCATCCTCGAGTGCGCGCGGCGCACCACCGACATCGACTGCTACGGCGCGGCGAAGTTCGTGGTCTTTGCCAACATGGTGGAGGACTCGCCGTTCATGGCGGGCGCCGTCCACGGGACCGGCGAGGCCGACGCCGTCATCAACGTGGGCGTCTCGGGCCCCGGCGTGATGGCCGCGGCGCTGGAGCAGCTGCCCGACGACGCCAACCTCATGGAGGTCGCGGAGGCCATCAAGAAGACGGCGTTCAAGATCACGCGCGCCGGCGAGCTCATGAGCCGCGAGGCGTCGCGCCGGCTGGGCGTCGAGAAGGGCATCGTGGACCTGTCGCTTGCGCCGACCCCCGCCGCCGGCGACTCCGTGGCCAAGATCCTCGAGATCATCGGCGTTGGCGAGTGCGGCGGCCCCGGGACCACCTGCGCGCTGGCCCTTCTCAACGACTGCGTCAAAAAGGGTGGCGTCATGGCAAGCTCCAGCGTTGGCGGACTCTCGGGCGCCTTCATCCCCGTCTCCGAGGACGCCGGGATGATTCGCGCGGCCGAGGACGGGTCCCTCTCGATCGAGAAGCTCGAGGCCATGACCAGCGTGTGCTCGGTTGGCCTCGACATGATCGCCATCCCCGGTGACACGCCCGTGGAGGCCATCGCCGGCATCATCGCAGACGAGATGGCCATCGGCGTCATCAACACCAAGACCACTGCCGTGCGCCTGATTCCGGCGATTGGCCACAAGGAGGGCGACATGCTAGAGTTTGGCGGCCTCTTTGGCAGCGCGCCAGTGATGAGCGTGAACCGCTTTGCCGGCAACGTTCTGGCGCACCGTGGCGGACGCTTCCCCGCGCCGCTCAACAGCCTGAAGAACTAGGGACGAGGTCGTCATAGGGCTCATGGTAGATGTGTCTCCTGCGTCATTCTGGTCAGACGCTCCCTCTGTTGGCACGTTTTTACGGTTGGTGGCAGTTTTACGGAGACCCCCTGAGTATCGGGCGGCTCGTGTTCCGGGAAACCGCAGGTCAGCGATCTGCGACTTCACCGGTCTCACATAAAGGGTTTTCCGAAAACTGCCACGAACCGTCATTTCTCGCAACAGGCTCCTGATTAATTGTCTACAGCACTCAAAAAGGGATGCGGTTCGGGTCGATGAAAAATTCATAGAGGTCACGTCGGGCGCCGAGTTGCACATCCGTAAGACCCCGCTCCCGGAGGCCAAACCGCTTGTTGAGCATCCACATAAAGTTCTGGAAGTACTCGAAAGAGCTGAGCTGCCCTGGCGTAGCCGACATCGTTTTTACACCCGAGACCTCCAGGATGTTTCTGCGCTTCTGCGTGTGATCCAGTCGGTAGCGCCCCGTGTGATACTGTTCGCTATCGTATTCCACATCGCCACGCGCACTGGGGATATACACGTCGCAGTAGAAACTATCGGTACCCGCGAACTCCCACAGGTGCTCGGGAACCTTGACCTCTTGGTTCGCGACAATGTGACGAATCCCCCTCCCACCTTCCGACTTGGGAAGGACAAGGGCACTGCAGAGCATGATTTCTCTAGGTGACGCCGTACGCTCAACGACATAACGCAGCGCCCGGCGCGCCTGCTTTGCGCCATAGGCTCCTGGGACTTGATCAAGAAAACCTGCGATCGACTCAGGTGTTGTGAGCGCGTCACGCTGACCTGTGTACCCGTGGCCAGAGTCGCCTATAGAAAAGAGGCCGCACAGGTAGTCGCCGATTTCGACGACCTCTCGCAAAGACCTTCCTGCTGCCATCTGTAGAAATGTGAACTCGGGAGAACTCACGAGATTGGAACCAGAGAGTTCGTAGAACGATCCTGGTGGTAGCACACCGCTCCAGCGGTGTGCTACCAGGCTTCGTTGATTTCGCACCGAATCTGAATCGCACACCAAAACGTGTAGCGGTCGTTTCTCGGAATAGTCAAAGGGAAGTGCATCAAGGCGCACGTCACGCATGTTGGCACTTGAAAACGAGAGGCTCTGGCAGGGGCTCACAGATGGGACCGCCTCGTTAGAGGTCTTGGTCAACCAATATCTCAAAGCCGATTCATGACACAGAACTACACCCATCTCAATTCCCCTCCACGTTTGTTGGCTGAGAATAGCGCGCGGAGGATAGGCGCGTTCTTGAGCCGCTTGCACGAAACTGACACCGCAGCTAGAGGTAGAGACGTATCGTGATGATAGTGTGAATGCGCAGGTAGATATACGTGTAGACTAGGTTCAGGTAGTTCGAAAGAGGAAAAACGACGGCTCTATTTGCAGCACCCGCAGGCGCCTTTGCCCTTGGTTCTTGAACTGCCGTTGCAAGAAATGACGGTTGGTGGCAGTTTTCGAAAAAACCTTTATGTGAGATTTCCAAAGTATCAAATCTCTGACCTGCGGCTTCGCTAAATCCGAGCCCTTCGATACTCGGAGGTACCCTGTTAAACTGCCGCCAACCGTAATAACGTGCCATCAAGCACGCGGCGCCTACCCCAGGAAGCGAACCTCGGGCTCGAGACGCACGCCAAACTGGCGCTCGACCTCATCCTGCACGTGTGCGATAACCGCCCGCACGTCCGCGGCGGTGGCGCCACCCAGATTCACGACAAAGCCCGCGTGCTTCTTCGAGACGGCCGCCCCACCAACCTGGTAGCCGCGAAGGCCAGCATCGGTCACGAGCTTGCCCACGAAGTGTCCCTCGGGACGCTTGAACGTCGAGCCAGCACTGGGCAGCTCAAGCGGCTGCTTCTCCTCGCGCCGGCGTGTGAGGTCATCCATCGTCTCGCGAATCTTCTCGGGATCCTCACGGCCAAGGTCAAAGGTCGCCGAGAGTACGACCATGTCCTCGTCGGCAATGCGGCTGTGACGATACCCCAGGTCAAGCTGGTCAACGGGAATAGTCTCCTCGCGGCCGTCCTGGTGCAGAACGTGAACGCTCTTGAGGACGTCGGCCATGCAGCCACCGTACGCGCCAGCGTTCATGAAGCACGCGCCGCCAATCGAGCCCGGGATCCCGCACGCAAACTCGAGGCCAGAAAGGCCCAGCTCGCAAGCCATCTCGGAGGCCTCGCGCAGGGTCACGCCCGCCTGGCACCACATCTCGTCTTCGTCGACGCTCACGCCCACCAGTCCGTCGGCCACCGCAACGATCACTCCACGGTATCCCTCGTCTGCCACGAGAAGGTCCGAGCCGCGGCCCAGCACAAAGTGGGGCACACCCGCCTGATCGCAGGCGTCAATCACATCGTGGACCTCGTCGAAGTCCTCGGGAATCACAAAGAGGTCGGCCGGGCCGCCGATCTTGAACGACGTGTGCTCGCTCATCGGCTCGTCCACCAGGACGTTGTCCTCGCCAACGATCGAACGAAGCTTCCAGGCGAGCGATTGCAAGTGGTCGTCGCCAGTAGTGCCGCTTTCGGACATCTTGCTCCTCAGTTTGGGTTTTACGCGCTGCGTATGCGCTGTTGGCTCTTGAGTATAGCAAGGTGGACTAGGATGTTGGATGTTGTGCGCATGCCTTCATCCTGCGCTTACATTCCAAACACCCAGACACGGAAGGCCAATCCGCATGTCATTCCAGAAGCGCTGGCTGCCAATCCTTCTTGCCGGGCTCTTCGTCGTCGCCATGGTTGGCGCCTCGGTGCTCACCGGCTCGCCCGAGGTCCTCTTCCCCGAGATGACCGCCATCCTCTGCGGCGCGTGGATCCAGCCCAAGCAGGCCTGGAACGTCAACCGCCCGCGCATGCTCGCCCTCATGACCACGGGCGCCGTCTTTGGCCTGGTCATGAACCTCGCCTTCCCAGGCATTCCGCTTCCGCTCCGCGCGGTCATCGGCTACGCGTTCTGTGCACTCTGCATGAACGTTGCCGGGGCCGACATGACCCCCATGCTCTCGGCGGCAATCCTACCCATGCTCCTGGGGACCGATTCCTGGGCCTATCCCGTGAGCGTCTTTGTGCTGGTAGCGCTCGTCGAGGCGGGACAAGTCGCGCTCGAGCACGTGGGCCTTCGCGAGCCCATCGAGTACCACCCCTTCCGCCTCTCCACCAAGCAGGCACTCGCCAGTTGGGCCCGTCGCCTGGGGGTGTTCGCCCTGTTCGCGGTTCCTGCCTATGCCACAGGAAACCTCTTCCTTGCGGTTCCGCCGCTGCTCGTGGCCTACACCGAGCTCACGCGCCCCGACTTCACGCTGCGCCTACGCCCCTGGCGCGCCTGGGCGGTGCTTGCCCTCGCGGGGGTCATAGGAACGCTGGCGAGAGACGCCGTGGCCTTGCTCGGCATGCCCAGCCCGCTCGTTGCCGCCTTCACCTTCGCGGCGCTGGTGCTTGCCTGGAACGGGCTGCGCACCTGGATGCCGCCCGCAGGCGCCGTGGTGCTTCTCGCCTTCCTGGTGCCCTGGTCGAGCCCTTGGCTCTACGCTGCAGAGGTCGCGCTGGGCGCGGCCGTGTGGGTAGCCGCCGCGCTGCTCCTCTTCCCGGGCATCCGACCCACGTTTGCCGACAAGGACGAGGACCCCATCGCCGACGCCCCCAAGGAGAGCGCCCGGGCGTAGCGCCGCCGTTCTCTTCACAATCCGCTTGCATACCACAATCCAAGTGCTATAGTTCCACTGACAGTTTCAGGGCGGGGTGAGATTCCCCACTGGTGGTGACGCGCACGCGCGCGAAGTCCGCGACCCGCTAAAAAGGCGGCTGACCTGGTGGGATTCCAGGACCAACGGTTACAGTCCGGATGGAAGAAACGGAGATGCCTCATGGCAGCCATTTCATCGAACAACGCAAGCCACTCCACGCACGCGGCCTCGGGCTGGGACACGCGACGCATCGCGGTCACCGCGCTTCTCTGCGCCATGGCCGCCATCTGCACGCTGCTGCTCGAGTTCCCCATCCTGCCCGGCGTCACGTGGCTCAAGTACGACCCCTCCGGTATCGTGGCACTCATCGCGGGCTTTGCGTTTGGGCCGGCCACCGGCGCCGTGGTCTCGGTGATTCCCTACCTCGTGCACGTGGCCACGGCAAGCGGCGTCTACGGCATGATCATGGCCGTGCTGGCCACGTTCTCGCTTGTCATGCCCGCCTCACTCATCTACCAGCGCAACCGCACCATGCGCGGCGCGGTCCTCGGCCTTGTGGTGGGTGGCGTGGTCTGCCTTGCCGCCTGCATCGTGGGCAACCTCATCGTGACGCCCTTCTACACCGGCATGCCTCTCGACGCAGTGGTCGCCCTCATCGTACCGGCGCTCCTGCCCTTCAACCTCATCAAGATCATCGTCAACTGCGCCGTCTTCGCCCTCATCATGAGGCCTGCCTTCAAGGCCATGGGCGTCGAGGTGCCGTCGGCGAGCAATGTAGGAGACGCTCGCTAGATGACGCAAGGGCCAGCCGCGACAACTCCCACCACCACCGCGTGCGCGGGCGAGGACGCCATCGTCTCGCTCGCGCACGTCACCCTCTCCTATGGCGACCTTCGGGCGCTCGACGATGTCTCTCTCAACGTGAGACGCGGCGAGCGCCTCTGCGTTCTAGGAGCCAACGGATCCGGAAAGTCCACGCTGGTCTCGGTCATCTGCGGGCTTCTCGCGCCAGACGCGGGCGAGGTCGCGCTTGTGGGCGAGAAGGCCTTCGCCAACGGTGCCGCGGACTTTGACGCCTACCGCCGGGCGCGACGCAAGCTGGGGCTGGTCTTCCAGAACCCCGAGGACCAGATCGTGACCAGCGTGGTCGAGGAGGACGTGGCGTTTGGCCCCGAGAACCTTGGGCTCCCCCCCGAGCGAATCGAGCACCTCGTCCGCCGCGAGCTGCACCGCGTTGCCATGGAGCGCTACGCCAAGGCAGACCCGGCGCGCCTCTCCGGCGGGCAGCGCCAGCGCGTGACCATCGCCGGCGCGCTTGCCATGGAGCCCCGCGTGCTGGTGCTCGACGAGCCGTCGTCCTCGCTCGACGTGCGCGGTCGGCGCTCCGTCATGAGGGTGGTCGAGAAGCTCCGCGGCGTGGGGTGCACCGTGGTCCACGTGACCCACTTCATGGACGAAGCGCTCGGCGCGGACCGCGTGGTGGTGCTCGACCATGGCCATGTTGCCCTCATGGGAACGCCGCAGGAGGTCTTCTCGCACGTAGACGAGGTGCGCAGCCTGGGCCTTGAGGAGCCCTTCGCGGGACGCCTCTCCTCGCGGCTGCGCGAACGCGGTTTGAACATAGCCTGGACCTGCGACGAGGACGTCCTTCTCGCCGAGCTGTCGAGAAGGGCAAGTGGCACGGTCGTCCTCGGACCAGCGGCCGGCGCTCCTGTTGCTGCGCCAGTGGCTCCCCGCTCTGACGCAGCGCCCGTGGTGCGCGCCCAGGACGTGCACTTCTCGTACGAGCAGTCCCGCCGACGCCGGCGTGCGGACGCCTCGCCCGCCGCGCTTGACGGCGTGACCCTCGACGTGCCGCGCGGCGCTCACGTGGCGCTCGTGGGACAGACGGGCTCCGGCAAGTCGACGCTGTTGCGCCTCATCGCGGCACTCGAGGTGCCTGACCAGGGACGCATTGAGGTCGACGGCATCCCCACGGCAGACCGTCGGCACAGGCGCCAGCTCCATGGCCGCGTTGGTTACGTGATGCAGCGCCCCGAGCGGCAGCTCTTCGCCGAGACCGTGGCGCAGGATGTGGCCTACGGTCCCACCAACCTGGGGCTTTCTCCGCAGGACGTCGAGAAGCGCGTGAGGCGTGCGCTTGACCTCGTGGGTCTTGCCGGCAAGGACGACGCGTCGCCCTTCCAGCTCTCGGGCGGCCAGCAGCGCCTCTGCGCGCTTGCGGGCATCCTCGCCATGGAGCCGGACCTTCTCGTGTTGGACGAGCCCACCGCGGGACTTGACCCCCGAGGCCGCCGCAACCTGCGGCGCATCCTCTGTGACCTCAACGCAGCTGGTACAACGCTCGTCGAGGTCACGCACGCCATGGAGGACGCCGCGCGGGCGAACCTCGTGGCCGTGCTCGACGGCGGGCGCGTGGTGCTTACGGGTACGCCAGCCCAGGTGTTCTCGGCAGACAATGCCGAGAAGCTCCACGACATGGGGTTGGGAACTCCCCGGCCGCTCGCGTTCGCGCGGGCGATGGAGGACGCTGGCTGTGCGCCTCTGGGCGAGCCCCTCACCAACGAAGCCCTGGCAGCTGCCATCGTCTGTGCAACAACCAGCGCACCTGCGACCAGCACACCCGCAGCCGCCGAGGGAAGGGGCGAGTAGCCATGGCGCTTCGCATCACCGTGGGCCAGTACTACGCCGCCGACTCCCCCATCCACCGCCTCGACCCGCGCACCAAGGCGGCCTGCGCCCTGGCGCTCATGGTTGCCACGTTCTTCGTGCACTCGCCGCTTGGGCTGGCGGCGCTCGCTGTCGGCGTGCTTGCCCTACTCGCCGCGACACGCGTACCCGCAGGCGAGGTCCTCTCGTCCGTACGAGGCGTGCTGTGGGTGCTTCTCGTCCTCGCTGTCTTCAACCTGCTGCTCATTCGCGACGGCAGCGTGCTCCTCGCCGCAGGCCCCATCACGATAACCACGGGCGGTGCGTTGTCGGCTGTGCTCTACCCCGTGCGCGTGTTCTCGGCCATCGTGGTGGGCGCGCTGCTACTGCTCACGACCACGCCCACGGAGCTGGGAGACGCCTTCGACGCCGCGTGCTCGCCGCTCACGCGACTGGGCCTTCCCGGCCACGAGCTGGCCATGGTCTTCTCGCTCATGCTGCGCTTCATCCCAACGCTGGCAAACGACGCCTCGGCCATCGTGGACGCGCAGGTCGCACGAGGAGGCGAGGTCTCGCACGGCAGCCCGGCCAGGCGCCTGCGCGCGGTGGGCTCGGTGCTCGTGGCGCTCATGGCAAGCTCGATGCACCACGCCGACGACCTCGCCCGCGCCCTCGACGCCCGCTGCTACGAGAGTGGAGGGACGCGCTCGCACTGGCACCCGCTGCGCTTTGGCGCCCGTGACGCCGTTGCCTTCGCCACGACCGCCGCCGCAGTCGCCCTACTCGTCGTGCTGGGATGAGACAAAGGGTGTTTCCCTTTGTCTCATCGACGCCCCGGACTAGCGGATGAAGTTCATCCAGCTGCCACCCTCGACCTCTGGCGCAGACACGCCGGCGGCGCGTCCCGCCTCGATGCTCTTGAGCAGCCATGCCATGTTGCGCCCAAGGTTTCGCATGGTCTTCATGCCCTCGACGTCCAGTGCGGCCTCGCCGGTCTTGGCGCCGTAGACCATGTTCCAGTACGAGGAACCCACGGTGACCATGTTGGCGATGCCAAAGTACTTGTTCATCACGTCGAACGCCGCCGTGCAGCCGCCGCGACGCGCCACGGTCACGCAAGCGCCCGGCTTGAACGCAAACTGCCCGCTCTCGCTGTAGAAGACGCGGTCGAGGAAGGACAGCACGCGCCCGGCAGGATGTGCGTAGTAGACGGGCGTGCCAAAGACGAAGCCATCCGCCTCTGCGGCCTTCTCGACAAACTCGTTCACGCCGTCGTCATCAAAGACGCAACGGCCGAGCTTGGAGCACTTGCCACAGCTCACGCAGTCGCGCCCGGGCGTGAGGGGCAGGTGGTAGACCTCGGAGTCTATGCCCTGCTCGGCGAGCGTGCGGCCCACCTCCGCCAGAGCGATGCCGGTGTTTCCCTCGGGGCTGATCCCGCCGTTGAGCATGAGGACCCTCATCTGCGCTCCCCCTCTCGAATGAGACAAAGGGACTGTCCCCCTGTCTCATTCGAGCGTACCATTCTTGGCAGGAGGGATGGCAATGGCAGAACAGTCCACGTTTTTCGCTGTGGTCTCGAGGATGAAGTACATCGAGCGCTGGGCACTCATGCGCAGCGCCCGTCCGGAGAACCTCTCGGAGCACTCGCTCGAGGTGGCGGCCATCGCGCACGGCCTGGCCACGCTGGGCAACGTCCGCTACGGACGCACGCTCGACGCCGAGAAGGCCGCACTCATCGGCCTCTTCCACGACACGACCGAAATCGTGACGGGAGACATGCCCACGCCCGTGAAGTACGCTAACCGCGGCATCCGCGACGCCTACAAGGACGTGGAGCGAGGCGCCGAGGACACCCTGCTCGACACGCTGCCGAAAGACCTCCGCCCCACGTACGAGGCGATCTTCCGCGGCGACCCAGCGGACGAGAACGACGTCTACCTCCGCCGACTGGTTAAGGCGGCCGACAAGATCTCGGCCCTCATCAAGTGCATCGACGAGGCGCAGTCCGGCAATGCCGAGTTCAAGACCGCCGAGGAGGGCATACGCGCCAAGGTGGACGAGATGGCGGCGCAGATGCCAGAGGTCGCAGACTTTGTCGCGGAGTTTCTCCCGAGCTACGGAAAGACGCTCGACCAGCTGCTCTAGGGGCGAGAGACGCCGGGGTGCAGGCCCACGCCGGGGGTGCAGGCCCACGCCGGGGTGCGGGTCCATGCCGGGGAGGCGCGTTCCGGGGGCGCAACCCTCGCCGCAACCCCGGAAACGCGCGTCCTTCTCGCCTACTCCACGACCACCGGCACGAACTGGTAGGTGTGGCAGTCCACGTAGCCTCGGTTGGTGAGGCGCAGGTCGGGGATGCAGGCCAGCGAGAGCAGCGCCATGGTCATGAACGGCGAGGGCATCGTGCAGCCCATCTTTGCCCAGGCAGCCTCGGCACCGCGCACCTCCTCGGCAACCTCCTCAACGCTCTTGGGGCTCATGAGGCCGAGGATGGGCAGCTTCACCTGGCCGAGCACCTTGCCGTCCTCGACGGCAACCTCGCCTCCGCCGCAGTCCACAAGAAGGCTTGCCGCCAGGGCCATGTCCTCGTCGTTGTCGCCAACGACCAGCAGGTTGTGGGCGTCGTGGGCCACGGTCTGGGCGAGAGCGCCGTGGATGCCGAAGCCCTTGGCGAAGCCGCAGGCAAAGGAGCCCGTGTTGTGGTGTCGCTCGAAGACAAAGGCCTTGAGGATGTCATTCTCGGGCGAGCACTCCAGGCAGCCGTCGACCACGGGCACCTCGAGGTGCTCCTCCTTCGTGATGGTGGATCCTGCGCTCGAGGTCATCACGCGCACCAGCGCGCGGTCACCAGTGATGGGCGAGCCGTCGGCGTGCACGGCGGGAATACGGAACGTCTCGGGCTTGAGGTCTGCCGCAACGTGCATGGAGTTGAACATGAAGTTGGGCCAGGGGTAGGGCTCTGGCGAGAAGAGCGCCGCGCCGTCTTGTGCGACAAGCTCCCCGTCGATGAAGGTGTGCGTCACGCGAAAGTCCTTGAGGTCCTCGAGGATCACGAGGTCGGCGCACTTGCCCGGCGTCACGGAGCCCAGGTCGCGCGACATGCCAAAGCAGTCGGCCACGTTGATCGTGACCATCTGGATTGCCGAGACGGGATCTATCCCATAGCCCACGGCCTTGCGTAGGATGCGGTCGAGGTGCCCCTCGGAGACGAGAGTCTCGGGGTGGTTGTCGTCCGAGACGAGGTTCACGTGGCGTGTGTCGATGTCGTTCTCGGTGATGACGTGGGCCAGCTCCTCGAGGTTCTGCCAGGCGGAGCCCTCGCGCAGCTGCGCGTACTGCCCCAGGCGGAGCTTGGCGAGCGCCTCCTCGCGCGTGATGGACTCGTGGCAGCAGGAGATGCCGGAGGCGATGTAGGCGTTGAGCTGGCGGTCTGTGTCCGGCACGGTGAAATGGCCGGTCAGGGTCTTGTCGGCCTTGAGGGTCTCGTCCATCTCGGAGAGCGGGCCCTCGTCGCAGGAGAGGACGCCGGGGTCGTTCATCATCTCCCCGAGGCCCACCACGGCATCCCAGCCCATGGTCTCGCGGATGTCCTTGGCATCAACCTTCGAACCGGTGTCCTCAAAGCCTGGCACCGCCGGGACGCACGAGCCAGGCGTGACCATGCACTTGAGCGGCACGCGCGCGGAGTCCCGGACGAGCTCCTTCAGCGCGGGCAGGCCGGCGACGTTCATGGCCTCGTGAGGGTCCCAGTAGATGCCGGTCGTGCCGTGCGGCACCACGGCGCGGGCGTACTCGGAGGGGCCAACCATCGCGGATTCCACGTGGATGTGTCCGTCCATGAAGCCCGGTGCCACGTAGCGCCCGGCGGCGTCTATGACCGTGGTCTTCTCGCCGATGCAGTGCTCGGCCGTGTTGCCGCCAATGCCCAGGTAGGCAACGCGCCCCGCGGCAACGGCGATGTCTGCGTCGTCAAGGACCTCGTGCGTGGTGACGCTCACCAGCCGGGCGTGGCGAATGACGAGGTCGGCGGGCTCTTGGCCCTGGGCCACGCGGATGAGCGTACGGTTGCATTCCCACAACGGACTCTTGCAGAAGTGGTTGAGCATGACAGCCCCTCTCGACGCCCGGCTTTCAAATTGTCAAAACGTTAGCAGTCCTGCGTTGCAGTGCGGCGACAATTCCGCAAGCGGCAGGCAACGGCTTGCCTGAAGCGCATGGCGCCCCTGGGGCAGGGGCGCGCGGGCAACGGGGGATACGCGATGCGTCAGGGGCGCGCGGGCAACGGGGGGACGCGATACAGATTCGGCACCGAATGTGTATCGCACGCAGGTCGATACACATTCGTGTCACGAATGTGTATCAGCGCACGCCGCCGAGAAGCCATAACCAATCGGGATTTGCAGAATCGCTCTCTCGCGCGAACCTCGCTGCACAGCCGCGCTGCGGCCGCCTAGCGAGAAGAGAGAAGTCCCTTGACCTGGGAGGGAAGCTCGGACGCAACGTCCCTCGCCACGCTCCCAACGTCCTCGGCAACGTCACGTGCGGCGTCGGCGGCATCACCGAGCGCATCCGTCAGACCGCCAAGGTCGATGCGCTCGTCGGTGTCGGTACCGGAGCTCGTGTTCTCGCTGCTCGAGGTGGTATTGCTCGACGCGGTACCACTCGAGCCACCTGCAGCCACATTCGACACGGCGTCGCTCACACAGCTCGACACAACGGCAAAGACGATAAGCGCGACCAGCGCCCCCACCAGCACCAGCGTGATGCGCGTGAGGTTGGGGCCGCGTCGAGAACCCCGGCCGTCAGAACCGCCGGTGTCGCCGTAGCCATACCCGTAGTAGCTCGTCTGCGAGGGCGAGGGGACAGCATTGCGCACGGGTTCCGGAGCGCGCCGGGGCGCCGCCGCGGTGCGGGAGACCGAAGGCGGCGCGCACACCGTGGCGTCAAGGTCGTTCTCGCCCTCGTCGCCCATCACGCGCGTCTCGCTATTCTCGTCCATGCGGCCCCCTCCAAGAACCCGGCGTGGCGCCCAGCAAAGGTTGCCCTACTCCAGGCCGTCGACGGCTGGCGTCTCGCCCTCCCACGTGGTGAGGCAGGCGTCCAGGCCGCGCTCGACGGCCTCGCGGTCCATGTGGCGACCAATAACGCAGAGGCGCACCATGCGGTCGCCCACCTTGGGATCCCAGTCACGGCGCAGCTCGGGCACCTCGGCCATGTTGCGCGCAAGCTCGTCGGCCGGCATGAGGGCGGCCCACTGGCCGTTCTCGGTGAGCGTGAACTGCTGCCCCGCCTGCTCGAAGACGTAGCACATGTCGGGGTCGTTGTTGACCCACATGAGGCCCTTGACGCGGATCACGGACTCGGGCCAGTTGTTCACGAACTCGGAGAGCGCGTGGTAGTCGAAGGGCTGGCGGCGCTGGTAGACAAAGGTGGAGACGTCGTACTCCAGGACCTCGGGATTCTCGTGCTCCTCGGGGTGCTCCATGGCGTCGACCCACGCGGCCGAGCCGTACGCCTCGTCAAAGCTAAAGCGTCCGGTGTTGAGCAGCTCGTCCATGGGGACGTTGCCGTTCACGGCCTCCACGATGCGCGCGTGCGGCTGCAGGCCGCGCACGATGGCCTTGAGCTCGGCCACCTGCTCGGGCGTCACGCGGTCGCACTTGTTGAGCACGAGCGTGGTGCAGAACTCGATCTGCTGGATGAGAAGGCTCTCGACGTCGTCCTCCTCGATGTCGTCGGAGAGAAGGGCGTGACCGCCGTTGAACTCGTCGTACATGCGCGCGCAGTCCACCACGGCCACGATGTTGTCCAGGTCGAGCGCCACGGTGCCGCCCTTGGTCTGGTCGCAGATGGACGAGATGGTGTAGGCGATGGGAATGGGCTCGCAGATGCCCGATGCCTCGATGATGATGTAGTCGAAGTCGCCGGTCTCGGCGATGGACGTGAGCTGCTGCGCCAGGTCGGAGGCGAGCGTGCAGCAGATGCAGCCGTTGCTCATGGGGATGAGGCTGTCGGTGGCGGAGAGGCCACCGTTCTTGATCAGGCTCGCGTCGACGTTGATCTCGCCGATGTCGTTCACGATGACGGCGGCGCGGATGCCCTCGTCGTTGGCCAGGATGTGGTTGAGGAGCGTGGTCTTGCCCGCTCCCAGGTAGCCGGTGAGCATGACGATCTTGACCGGGATCGTGGAATCCTTCGTTGCCATGGGCATGCGTGCCCCCTTCTGCCCGCGCGCCTGGCGCGGGCGACATGTCTTTTGAACTCGAAGAGTCTAGGGCATGCGTGTGGTGAGATTGAGGGGCGAGAAGGACGCGGCCGCGTCACCTGCCGAACTTGTCCTCACAGCGCGTAGCAGTCGTAGCGAATGGCCTTGCCAGCCACGGTATAGCTGGGCTTCTCGCCCGCAAGCCACGGGCCCTTGGCCGGGCGCTTCACCACGATGCGACGGGGACCAGCGGCGCGGGCGGCGTCCATGAGCCCCCGCTCGTCGTCGCAGGGATGCTCGAGCCGCTGGATGAGCTGCAGCTTCTTCTTGACTGCGGCGCTCTTGCGGCGCTCGGGGAACATGGGGTCGAGAAGGACCACGTCGGGCGAGAAGCCCAGCGCGGGCATCGCCGCCACGGAGTCCTCGCCGCGAAGCTCCATGCGCGAGACGGCCTCGGCGAGCGCAGGGTCTGCCGCCGCGCGCGCCAGGGCGTCCCCCAGAAGCGCGCAAATCACCGGGTCGCGCTCGAAGAGCGTCACAGAGAAGCCCGCCGCCGCCAAAAGCAGCGAGTCCTCCCCCATCCCGGCCGTCGCGTCCACGGCCGTGAGCGGACCAGCGGCCCCGCGGATGCGCGCCGCGCGAACCACCAGCTCTCGGCTGAGGTTTCCCGCGCGCAGGCGCGGCACCATGCGCGAGAGGTCCGCGGCAAGCGACATGCCGTCACCCTCGAGCGAGAGGCCCTTCTCGCCCACGAGAAGGCACAGCCCGCCCGCGGCAGCTGCGGTGCCATGTGGCTCAACCGCAACGCCCAGGCGCTCCGCAAGCCCCCGTGCCCGCACGGCGTCGCCGCCGGCGCCAACCTCTACAACCAGGCCCTCCACCAGCGCCTACGCCCCGTACTGCCCGCGCATCGAGTACCAGCCGTCGTGCTCGTCCACCACGAGCGGCACGTCGAAGAGGTCTGAGAGGACCTTGTCGCTCAGGATCTGCTCCTTCGGGCCGTCTGCGAAGATGGCTGCATTCTTGATGAGCATCACGCGCCCGATCGCCGGGATGATGTCCTCGGGGTAGTGCGTGACCAGGATGATCGAGCGTCCCTCGGCGGCAAGCGTGCTCATGGTCTCGCGCACGTGGTACATACCCTCGGGGTCGAGGCCCGTGCACGGCTCGTCAAAGACGAGCACCTGCGGGTCGCGGATGAGCTCGCGCGCCACCAGGACGCGCCTGGCCTGGCCGGTCGAGAGGGTCATCACGTCGCGCTCTGCCACCTCGGGGATGCCAAGCCGCTCGAGCGCGTCGAGCCCCAGCTGACGGTCCCTCTCGGTGACCTCCACCTGCTTGGGGAGGCCCAGGGTGCCAAAAAGCCCGCCCACCACGATGTCGATGGAGGGAAGGTGCACGCGGATCTGCTCGTGCATGGTGGAGCTCACCACGCCAAGCGCCCGGCGCACGTCAGTGAGCTGCGGACGCGGATTGCCGCGAAAGCGCACGGGCGGCTCGTCTCGGTAGAGGGGAAAGACCTCCCTGGTGAGGAGCTGTATGAACGTGGACTTGCCCGCGCCGTTGGGGCCGAGAAGGGCAACGTGCTCGCCCTCGTGCAGCGTAAAGTCGTCAACGTGGAGGATGGTCTTGCTCGCCCTCACCACGCTTGCGTCGTGGATGGCGAAGA
>URLM01000044.1 GCA_900548775.1 uncultured Olsenella sp. | reverse complement strand
GTGTTGGGAACTCCCTGGAAGAAGCTCGACGGCCCGGTGAGCGAGAACGAGATCGCGTGGGTCGACAAGTACTGGCGCGCCGCCAACTACCTGTCCGTCGGCCAGATCTACCTGCGCTCCAACCCCCTCATGCGCGCGGACTTCAAGAACCAGGACGGCCCCGACGGCTTCACCCGCGAGGACGTGAAGCACCGCCTCGTTGGCCACTGGGGCACCACGCCCGGCGTCAACTTCCTCTTTGGCCACGTGAACCGCCTCATCCGCGACCACCAGCAGAACGCCATCTTCCTCATGGGCCCCGGCCACGGCGGACCTGCCGGCACCGCGCAGTCCCTGCTCGACGGCACCTACCGTGAGGTCCGTCCCGACATCACCAACGACGAGGCCGGCCTCCAGAAGTTCTTCCGCCAGTTCTCCTACCCCGGCGGCATCCCCAGCCACTACGCGCCCGAGACCCCCGGCTCCATCCACGAGGGCGGCGAGCTTGGCTACGTGCTCTCCCACGCCTACGGCGCGGTTCTCGACAACCCCAGCATGCTCGCGGTTGCCGTGGTGGGCGACGGCGAGGCCGAGACCGGCCCGCTTGCCACCAGCTGGCAGACGAACAAGTTCATGGACCCGCTGACCGACGGCATCGTGCTGCCGATCCTGCACCTCAACGGCTACAAGATCGCCAACCCCACCATCCTCGCCCGCATCTCCGACGGCGAGCGCGACGAGTTCTTCCGCGGCATGGGCTACCACCCGTACAACTTCGTCGCCGGCTTTGACGAGGAGGACCACGCCTCCATCCACCGTCGCTTCGCCGCGCTCCTCGAGGAGGTCTTCGACGAGATCTGCGACATCAAGCGCCGCGCGGCCGCCGGCGAGGCGTCCCGCCCGTTCTACCCCATGATCATCTTCCGCACCCCCAAGGGCTGGACCTGCCCCAAGGAGATCGACGGCAAGAAGACCGAGGGTTCCTGGCGTGCGCACCAGGTGCCTCTGGCGTCCGCCCGCGACACCGAGGCCCACTTCGAGGTCCTCAAGGGGTGGCTCGAGTCCTACGAGCCCGAGGGTCTCTTCGACGAGAAGGGCGCCATCCGTCCCGAGGTCACCGAGTTCATGCCCGAGGGCGAGCTTCGCCTGGGCGCCAACCCCAACACCAACGGCGGCAGGCTCCTGAAGGACCTCGAGCTCCCCGACACGGCAAAGTACGCGATCGACGTCGAGAAGGGCGGCCATGGCTTTGGTGCCACCGAGGCAACCCGCGTGCTGGGCGAGTACACCGCCGAGCTCATCAACAACAACCGCGACATGTTCCGCATCTTCGGCCCCGACGAGACGGCGTCCAACCGCCTGCAGCCCAGCTACCAGGTGACGGACAAGCAGTGGTTCAACGGCGACCTCAACGACGACCCCGCCAACGACGAGCACCTCGCGCCCGTGGGCAACGTCATCGAGCAGCTCTCCGAGCACCAGTGCGAGGGCCTTCTCGAAGGCTACATCCTCACCGGCCGCCACGGCCTGTGGTCGAGCTACGAGTCGTTCGTGCACATCGTGGACTCGATGGTCAACCAGCACTGCAAGTGG
The DNA here is from genome assembly GCA_900548775.1 of uncultured Olsenella sp. GTDB lineage: Bacteria > Actinomycetota > Coriobacteriia > Coriobacteriales > Atopobiaceae > Tractidigestivibacter. The sequence continues at coordinate 14,210 of URLM01000044.1, read as the reverse complement.
CTCGAGGCCACCGTCCGCGAGATCCCTTGGCGCAAGCCCATCTCCGGCCTCAACATGCTGCTCTCCAGCCACGTCTGGCGCCAGGACCACAACGGCTTCTCGCACCAGGACCCCGGCTTTGTCGACGTCCTTCTCAACAAGTGCTTCAACAACGACCACGTGGTGAACATCTACTACCCGGCCGACGCCAACCTGCTGCTGGCCGTGGCGGAGCGCGCCTACACCTCCACCAACTGCGTGAACGCGGTCTTCGCCGGCAAGCAGCCCGCCCCCACGTGGGTGACGCTCGACGAGGCCCGCAAGGAGCTCGCGGCCGGCGCCGCCGAGTGGAAGTGGGCGTCCAACACCGCCGATGGCGAGGAGCCCGACATCGTCCTCGGCTGCTGCGGCGACGTGCCCACGCAGGAGACCATGGCCGCGCTCGAGCTTCTCGACAAGCTGGGCGTGAAGTGCCGCCTGGTGAACGTGGTCGAGCTCCTCAAGATCCAGAACGCCTCCGAGAACGACGAGGCGCTCACGGACGAGCAGTTCACGGCCCTCTTCACGGCCGACAAGCCCGTCCTCTTCGCCTTCCACGCCTATCCCGGCACGGTCCGCCGCCTCATCTGGGACCGCCCGAACCACGACAACTTCCACGTCCACGGCTACGAGGAGCAGGGCTCCACGACCACGCCGTACGACATGCTGCGCCTGAACCACATGGACCGCTGGGCGCTCGCCGCCGACGCGCTGCGCATCCTGGACGCCGAGAAGTGGGCCGACCAGATCGCCGAGTGGGAGCAGTTCCGCCAGGACGCCTTCCAGTTCGCCGTCGACAACGGCTACGACCACCCCGCCTTCACTGACTGGGTGTGGCACGACGCCAAGGACGCCGGTGCCGCGATCAGCGCCACCAAGGCGACCGGCGGCGACAACGAGTAGCCGCTGGCTGCGCGCTCGTCTCGTCCGTCTCGCATAGCCCCTGTTTTGGGCGGCCTCGCACCCGTTTGGGCTGCGAGGCCGCTTTGCTGTGTGGGTGGCTGGGCCCGCTGGGCCCGCTGGGCTCGCTGGCCTCAACGCGCCACAATGGACCCCTTGTTACCGGCCCGTGGGATGCCGTCTGCGTTTCTGCAGGATTCGGCCGAGAAGCGCGACGGACCGGTAACAACAGTGAGAAGCGAGCCTCGGTTGTTACCGGTTCATTCTGACTGTTGAGCTGTCAACTGGAAGAATGCTGTGATCTTTCGACGAGCCGGTAAGAACGGGAGGGAGTGCTTATCGCTTGTTACCGGCTCGTGAGATCCCGACTGCGTTTCTGCAGGAGTTGGACGAGAAGAGCGACGAGCCGGTAAGAACGAGAAGGGCGGGTGCTACATACCGCGCGTGCAAGTTATTCTCGCCACGCGCTCCACCTCATTCAGAGCCGGCGTAACATCGCGTGTAGTTATGCAAGATTGCGAGCAGCGATGCTGGGATTTTCTCGCCGTTGCCGTATCCTTCTTGCATGTCCGCATGAAAGGAACCCTGCATGGCGCGAAAACTGACCGATGTTGAACGCATGAACCTTGATTATCTGAGGGAGGCTCTCTGCCAAGTTCTGGAGCCTTCCCAGAAGAACAAGGCGGCTTCGGTGGCAAGCGCCCTCGTCCGCGTGCGCGGTGACGTGGTGACCGACGAGGATATCTCGCGGATCGTGGGGAGGTACGGTAAGGAAGCCCAGGCGGCGCTGACTGCGGCCGTGCGCTCAGAGGCGCTCGACCCCGTGGAGGGGCAGGATGGCATCTACACGCTGCGCGTTCCTGCGCAGGTAGAGGACGTTGCCGAGAAGCCCGAGGCAGCTGACCAGGCGACTGATGCCGAGGCCGATGCCGAGGTCGCGCCTGCGCCGGACACGGATGCCCCTGCGGAGACGGAGCCGGCGCCTGCCGCGGAGGCGACGGAAGCGGCCGCCGAGCCTGCCCCCGAGAGGAGAAAGCCGCGGCGACACAGGAGGAAGCAGGCTCCCATGGAGCCAATGGCGGAGCCTGCTGAGAAGGACTTCTCGCCAGAAGCCTCGCCCGTCGCGGGGGAGGTCGCTGAACAGCCGGCAGCCGTGTCTGCCCCTGTGGCGTCCGCTCCCGAGGAAGAGCCCGCCGAACCAACCAAGGTCCCTGCGGACCCCGCGCCTCAGGCACCCGCCGAGAAGCCCGCCGAGAAGCCCGCCCGCACCGGCGCCACGCGCACCCAGCGCGGACGCTTCCGTCGGGTGGGGAAGGGCGGTCCCTCTCATCCCCTGCAGCTTTCCGAGGTCCCCTACGTGCGTCGCGGCGGCCCGGCCGAGACCGAGGTCCGCGCGAAGATCCTCGAACTCGACCAGCGCTTTTGGATGAACGGCTGGCTGCTCAGCCATCCCGGCGCCTACACGCTCTTCGAGCGCCAGCTCACCGCCATCAACAACGCGCTGGTAAACGGCGCGCTGCCGGGCGACATCACCCGTCGCCAGCTCGCCTACCAGATGGGTGGGGACGAGAAGTTCTTCGAGTACGGCTCCGACGGCCACAAGCTGCTGCGCGCGATGGGCATGGAGGACGTCATCCGCCACCGGCCCATGCCCAAGCCGGACCTTCTCTACCACGCGCCGCGCCGCAGGAAGCACATGCGCGTGCTGGTGACCGAGAACCTCGACCCCTGGCTCGACGTGCACGACCTCATGTACGAGGAGGGCCGCAACACCATTTTGGGCGAGCGCATCCATGCCGTGGTGCTTGGCGGGGGTACGCCCATTCTCGAGCACAACCGTCTTGCGCTGCTTCTTGACACCCTTGGCGCGGATTCCGTCGAGGTCCTCTACTGGGGCGACATCGACCGTGCGGGCATCGACATCATGGCGCGCCTACGCGACGTGCTGGGCGAGAACTACCCCTTTGCACCTTTCACCCCTGCCTACCAGCTCATGATTGACAAGGCGATGGAACGTTATCCGGATCCGTCTGACAACGAGCAGACCTGCCAGGTGAACCTTGGTATGCCGGACATGTCGCTTATGTGCGAGGGCCTCACCGAGGAGGCCGCCGCGTACGCGCGCAGCGTGGTGGAGGGCTGCCGACTCATCCCGCAGGAGATCCTCACCCGCCGCGACCTGTAGCGACCCGTAATGAGACAAGGGGAGTTTCCCTTTGTCTCATGGTGGGGTCGCGCGGGGATTGCCCCGCAGTCAACAGACGAGGAGAGCGCCATGGCCAAGCTGCTCTTCATTGAGTATCCAAAGTGCTCCACCTGCAAGCGTGCCAAGAAGTGGCTGGATGAGCACGGTGTTGCGTACGCCGATCGCCATATCGTGGAGGAGAATCCTACCGCGGCGGAGCTTGCGGAGTGGCAGGCACGCTCCGGGCTTCCCGTGCGTCGTTTCTTCAACACCAGCGGGCAGCTCTACCGGCAGTTGGGCGTGAAGGCGCAGCTTGATGCGGGGATGAGCGATGCGGAGGCCTTCGATCTTCTCGCCACCAACGGCATGCTGGTCAAGCGGCCGCTGGTCGTGGGGGAGGACTTCGTGCTCGTTGGCTTCAAGGAGCCCGAGTGGTCTGATCGCCTCCTGTAGGCGGGATTATTCTTCCCGGCAACGGAATCCCGTTGCCGGGGAATGGAATCCCGTTACCGGGGAGAAAAATCCCATCACGCGCGGCGCAGGATCTTCTCGAGCGGACGTCCCTTTGCCAGCTCGTCCACCAGCTTGTCCAGCACGCGCACCCGGTGCATGGTGGGGTCCTCCACCTGAGCCACATCTACGCCGCAGACCTTGCCGCTCACCAGCGCGGCCGCCGGGTTGTACGCCGGGGCGTCCTCAAGCCAGTCGGCAAAGCTCACCGCCCCCAGGCGCTCGTCGGTAAGGTCCTCGGGCGCGTAGCCGAGAAACCACTCGATAACGGACGCCAGCTCCTCTCGGCTCCTGCCCTTGCGCTCGACCTTGGCGGCGAGAAGGTCCACGTAGCGCTTGGCCGGCCCGTCCACCTGTGCGCAGACGAGAGTGACGTCCACGCTCTCTCCGGGCCCTTTGCCAATGGCCGCACGCATGTCCTTGCGGATGCCCAGCACGTAGTCGCGCCCGCCGTCGTCCCGCTTGAAGGCAACCACGCTGCCGTCGTAGGGCACGCCATCAAAAGTTGCATGCACCTTGATGCGCCCCGCACCGAACACCCTCGGCAGGTCGAGCGGTACCTGCACAAACGCGCCGTCGATGCCCTCGACCTTCTCAATGGTCGCGGGAAAGCTGTAGCTCTTCATGCCTGCTCCTCTCAGCGGTATCGCGAGAAGTATCGCATAGAGCGGTGCCATGTTTCGCCACGTCATTCCGTTGGGTCAAGTTTGTTGCTAGGCGCTGCATGTTGCCATTGGGCAGGTCAGGGCGTGCTATCTTCCGGCTCATCGACGAGAAGATAGGAGCAACCATGGCGTTTGAGCTGCCGGTCTATCACCACCCCGATTTCTCCGCGCTCGGCTTGGACGACGCGCCAAACGTGAGGTGGGCTACCGTCGAGCAGGATGGCGTGATACCCGAGGGCTTCCATAGCACGTCAATGTACCCGGAATACTTCAAGATTGATGGCAGCTGGAAGCTGGCCGCCTCTTCTCGCATGGATGCCTGTATCGTTCTCCGGGCCGACGGCACCCTCCATGTGGTCACGGGCCGTCACCTCAAGCAGGGGGAGCTGGTTGCGCTGGGACGCAGCGAGGACGGCTCCGAGGGAATCTACGTCCACGCGGACGGTTTCGAGGACCCCTCCGCATCCAATGGCGAGAAGTTCTCCTTCCGCCAGGGCCGAAGCCGCGAAACCGCCTACACCCGCGACTACGACGACCTTATCGAGCTGCTGAGGTACGAACGCGATCACGGGTTCATCGAATGGGTGATGGGACCGGCGTTTGCGTTCGACGCGGACTCTCGCCATGCCATGCAGCGGCTGGTGGAGGAGGGCTACGTCCACGCGCTCTCAGGCGGCAATGCGCTGGCCACGCATGACCTCGAGGGCGCCATGTTCCACACGGCGCTTGGCCAGGACATCCGCACGCAGCAGAGCATGCCAAATGGGCACTACAACCACCTGGACACCATCAACCGCGTGCGACGGTCTGGCTCCATCGCGCAGTTTGTGGATGACTACGACCTGCGCGACGGCATCATGTACGCATGCGTGAAGAAGAACGTTCCCTTCCTGCTCGCGGGGTCGATTCGCGACGACGGACCGCTGCCCGAGACCATCGCGGACGTGTACGAGTCCCAGCACCAGATTCGGGTGCTCGCGCGCAAGGCCACGACCGTGATCTGCATGGCCACGATGCTGCACACGATCGCGACCGGCAACATTACGCCCAGCTACCACGTCAATGATGACGGAACCGTGCGGCCGGTCTACATCTATGCCGTCGACGCTTCGGAGTTTGTCGTCAACAAGCTGCACGACCGCGGGAGTCTCTCGGCCAAGACGATCGTCACCAACGTGCAGGACTTCATCTTCATCGTGGCCAAGGGCCTTGGCGTGATCTAGCGGCTGCGCGGGCTGCGGTCGCTCGGATGCGGTCGCTCGGGCTGCGGTCGCCTAGAGCACAATCTCGACGGTGTGGTCCCCGATTGCCTGGCGCGGCGCCGAGTACTCCTGCGCCATGAATTGCCGCATGTACTCGACGCCAGGCTTCCAGTCGAGCAGTGCCCAGATCAGGAGTTGTCGCCTGTCACAGACGGCGGGGGAGTCGAACGCTTTCCAGCACAGGGAGAAATCCCGGTCAGAGAAACGCTCGGCAGCGCGAATGACCTGTTGCATGAGGGTGTCGAGGCCATAGCGGACGAACAGGTCTTCCATCGTGGCATTGACGATGACCAAGCCTCGCGACGCAAGCTCTCGCGTCCGGCGCAAGTCGTCGACGTACTTCTCGCGAACCTGGTTTTTCTCGTGAGCGACCTCATCCTGGAAAAGCACGCTGCCGGGATTCTCGGCCGCCACAGTGGCGGCTGCGACAATGCGGTCCAGTTCAAGGTGGCCGCCGCCTTCATAGTTGATGCCAACGGGCGTCTTTGGTACCAGCATGTCCGGCACTCGCGACCCCTTCTCGTGGCATATGGCGTGGCCGCCACCTGCGTCTGACCGCTCGTTCAGGGTGAGCCTGCCAAGGCCGTATCCCAGGTTCTCAATTGGAAGGGCTGCCATGGCAGCAATGAGCGATTCCGTGGGCGACCACGAATTGTCTGATACATACTTTATGCATTCCCTTGCAGCGCAGAGTCCTGGAATGCCGTGACATCGCGCTATGAAGTTCTCGATTTTCTCGACAGTCGTAAGCGGCGACACCCCGTAGGTGATCGGGCCGAGCCTTGGGGCGCCTGCGTCACGCGAGTATTTTCCGGTGAGCTCGTAGCCGAGAAGAACCAGCACCTGCGGAATCATCACGGTTGCGAGCTCGACAAACAGCAGCTCGGGCGATGCGATTTGGATTCCGTGGCCAATGTCCAGGAATGCGTCATCAGGAAGTCCCGCCGAGTAGATGGTGGACGAGAAGAACCTCGCACGGATGCGATTGGCATCAGTCGGGACGGCAACGTGAAGTGGCGCTCGCTGGCTTGGCTGGGGTAGGCCCAACCAGTCAAGGTGGGCGGTTGCTGGTGACCAGCGCTTCTTGCCATCCGGGCGCTGGGGTGAGCGGAGAGAGACTCTTGCCATGTAGTTGATAGCCCGATTGACCTGCGGTGCCTTTCCGCATCTGATTGCCCTGATTGCTTGAAGCGCAGATTGTTTGTTAAGCGACAGCTGCATGGTTCCCCCGCCCCCCAGTCGATTGGTGGCGAGTAGTTTACAGAGGAGCGGCAGCCGAGAAGCACTAATAATCAATGAATATTACGCTGAGAATATGCATTGTCACCTCATGTCACCTTGGGTCACGCTTTACCGCATTCTCGCCGGGTTATTTATGCTCGCGCGGGCCCAAAAACCTTGGTTTCCTCTCTTTTTCGAGTGATCTGATTGTGCTGCCGCATGCCGCAGGTAGTTTTCTGACAAGAATCATTCGAGGTTCTGACCAAAATCTGTCAGGAATGGCAGGCTCTGCTCGCGTGCAAAAATGTATACAAAAGTTTCAACTGCTTTCTTCAGTGGCTCGGCCGCGACCTCGCTTCATTGGCGCCCCGGCTCGACCGTGCGCCCGGCCCTCCCCGCGCGCAGCCCTCCCCGCGCGCAGCCCTCCCACGCGCTCCAGCCGTTGTTACCGGCTCGTTGGTGGCTGTGGCTGTCAACTGGTCAAATGTGCGCGCTGCATGACGGGCCGGTAACAAGGGGTATTCTGGCAGCCGGTAACTCGGAAGCTTGTTACCGGCACAATTGACCTGGCGGCTGGCAACTGGGGAAATGCTCGGATTGCTTGTCGTGCCGGTAACAAGGGCCTTGCGCCCGGACCCGTTGTTACCGGCCCGTCTCGGTGCTTGGACATTTCCGCAGATGAGACGTGATGAACGCCACGTGCCGGTAACAACGAGATGCCCCCGGTGCCAGGAATGGTGTCGGAACCAGACACGGACCAGTGACTAGATCTTTGACAATGCCTTTGGCTGTAACTTCCGCAAGGTGCCCCAAAGACCAGTCGGCCATTGTGGAGCGCCCATTGTGGAGCGCGTGTGACACTCGTGCCATGACAAGCACGCCGAGAAATAACTACTCACACTGTGCAATACTTCACAGGGCGTGAAATAGTATTCACTGTGTGAAGAAATGGGGGCCAGGGCTTGAGCCAAACCGTCAGTGACGTCCAACCGGCCGCACACGACGTCCCGCAGGCCACGGACCGTCGCACGCGTCGCACGCGCCTCGCGCTCCGCGACGCGCTCGCGGAGGAGATAGCCGCCACGGGCGACCTTTCCCGCGTCACGGTGACTGCCGTGACCAGCCGCGCCGGAGTCACACGTCGCACGTTCTACTCGCACTACAAGGACATCCCGGACCTCGTGAACTGCATCGAGAAGGAAACGGTCACGGAGCTTCGCCCCCTCGTGGCGCAGCTCTCCCAGGTGCACCTCGACGAGCTCGCGGATGCCATCAACCACCAGGAGCCCTGCCCGGGCTCGCAGGAGATTCTCTCCTACTTCAAGGAGCGCGGCTCGTACCTGCGTCCGCTTCTGGGCGAGGGCGGCGACCCGGCCTTCTCGCAGCGCATCCGCTCCATGGTCCACGAGGTCGTGGCCGGCCGCGCGCTCGACGGCATCGACCTGCGCGCCGTGGGCGCCTTCTTTGACTACTACCTCACCTTTGCGATATCTGCCGAGGTCGGCGTGCTCCTGCGCTGGCTCGAGGGCGGCATGCGCGAGAGCGTGCGCACCATGGCACGCATCATGACCGCCCTCATGTTCGTGCGCCCCGGCGACCTGTACGACAGCCCCATAGAGCTCGACCTACCCAGCTTTGCGCTGGCAGTCATGCTTCCCGACGAGGAGGACAACAACTGATGACCGAGAACAACGCAACTGCCGAGCCGCTCGAGCTCACCGAGAACGGCGCGGAGCTCTACCCCGCAACGCCGCAGGACTTCACCGGCGCCGACCTGCGCCTGGGCATCGACGTGGGCTCGACCACGGTCAAGCTTGCCGTCATCGACGCCTCGGGGAACCTGGTCTACGCCAACTACGAGCGCCACCACACCGACATCCGCGCCACGGCCAAGGAGCTCTTCGCGGGCGCCCAGCGCGTGGTGGGCAACGTCCCCATGCGCGTCTCGATCACCGGCTCCGGCGGCATGCTGCTTGCCAAGTGGCTCGACCTCGAGTTTGTCCAGGAGGTCATCGCGTCCAAGCGCGCCGTGGAGGCCCTCATCCCGCAGACCGACGTCGCCATCGAGCTGGGCGGCGAGGACGCCAAGATCATCTACTTTGACAACGGCATCGAGCAGCGCATGAACGGCACCTGCGCCGGTGGCACGGGCGCGTTCATCGACCAGATGGCAACCCTGCTCAAGACCGACGCCATGGGCCTGAACGAGCTGGCCAAGGGCGCCACACAGATCCACCCCATCGCCAGCCGCTGCGGCGTCTTTGCCAAGTCTGACGTCCAGCCGCTGCTCAACGAGGGTGCCCGCCCCGAGGATGTGGCCGCCTCGATCTTCCAGGCCGTGGTCACGCAGACCGTCTCGGGCCTGGCATGCGGCCATCCCATCAAGGGCTACGTGGCGTTTCTCGGCGGCCCCCTCCAGTACCTCTCCGAGCTGCGACGTCGCTTCTACATCACGCTCGACCTCGACGAGGAGCACCGCGTGGTTCCCACAAACGCGCACCTCTTCGTGGCAACCGGCGCCGCGCTGGCGGGCGAGTCCGAGAAGCGCGTGACCTTTGCCGAGGTCATCCACTCGCTCGAGCAGCTGAAGGACGTTCAGGGCTCCGAGGTCCAGCGTTTGGACCCGCTCTTTGCCACCGAGGAGGACTACAAGGAGTTCAAGGAGCGCCACAACAAGGAGGTCGTTCCCAAGGGAGACCTGGCCAGCTACCGTGGCCGCGTCTTCATCGGCATTGACGCCGGCTCCACCACCATGAAGTGCGCCGTGGTGGGCGAGGACGGCGAGCTTCTCTACACCTGGTACGGCAACAACAACGGCGACGTCCTGGGCACCGCGCGCCACATCATGGACGGCATCTACGACGCCATGCCCGAGGGTTGCACCATTGGCCACGTGACCACCACGGGCTACGGTGAGGGCATCCTCATCGAGGCCCTGCGCGCGGACTCCGGCGAGATCGAGACCGTCGCCCACCTGCGCGGCGCGAAGGCCTTCGTCCCCGGCGTCGAGTTCATTCTCGACATCGGCGGCCAGGACATGAAGTGCCTCCAGGTGCGCAACGGCGTCATCGAGCACATCATGCTCAACGAGGCCTGCTCCTCGGGCTGCGGCTCGTTCATCGAGAGCTTTGCCAAGTCCATGGACATGAGCGTTCAAGAGTTCGCGAAGGTCGCCGTGACCGCAAAGGCCCCCGTTGACCTGGGCAGTCGCTGCACGGTCTTCATGAACTCCCGCGTCAAGCAGGCTCAGAAGGAGGGCGCGACCATTGGCGACGTGGCCGCGGGCCTCTCGTACTCCGTGATCAAGAACGCGCTCTTCAAGGTCATCAAGCTGCGCGACTTCGACGAGATTGGCAAGTACTGCGTGGTCCAGGGCGGCACCTTCATGAGCGACGCCACCCTGCGCGCCTTCGAGCTGCTCACCGGCCGCCAGGTCATCCGCCCCGACATCGCCGGCTGCATGGGCGCCTACGGTGCGGCGCTTCTCGCCCGCGACCGTGCGGGTGCCACCGGTACCTCGACGGTCCTCTCGCGCGAGGACATCGACAACCTCAAGGTCAAGCACACTAACGTCCACTGCGGGCGCTGCGCGAACAACTGCCTGCTCACGATCAACGACTTTGGCGGCGGCCACCGCTTCATCACGGGCAACCGCTGCGAGAAGGGCGCGGGCCGCTCGGGCAAGACCAAAAACGACGCCCCTAACCTCTTCGAGTTCAAGAACAAGCTGCTATTCGACCGTCCCTGCCTGGATGCAGAGACCGCGCCGCGTGGCACGGTGGGCATCCCGCGCGCGCTCAACATGTACGAGAACTACCCCTTCTGGCACGCGTTCTTCACCAAGCTGGGCTTCTCGGTGATGATCTCTGACCAGACGTCCTCGAAGACCTACGACGTCGGCATCGAGTCCATGCCCTCCGAGTCCGCGTGCTATCCGGCCAAGCTGAGCCACGGCCACATCATGAACCTGCTTGCCAAGGACCCGGACTTCATCTGGATGCCCTGCATCCGCTGGGAGCGCAAGGAGGACGACACCGCCACCAACCACTACAACTGCCCCATCGTGATGAGCTATCCGCAGGCGCTGGGACTCAACGTGGACGAGCTCTCTGACCCCAGCGTGGAGTACCTTGCGCCCTTCGTGCCGTATGACGACAAGCGCGAGCTCAAGCGCCGGCTGTACGAGCTCATCTCGGTCCAGCGCGAGCAGGACGCCGCCAAGGGCAAGGGACGCTTCCGCGGTCCGCACATCACGCGCGCCGAGGTCGACGAGGCCGTAAACGTTGCCTGGCAGGCCGACATCGACTTCAAGAACGCCATGCACCGCGCAGGCGACGAGGCCCTGGCCTGGATGGAGGAGCACAACGCCCACGGCATCGTGCTGGCGGGGCGCCCCTACCACAACGACCCCGAGATCAACCACGCCATCCCCGAGCTGGTGCACTCGTTTGGCTTCGCGGTTCTCACCGAGGACTCGGTGTCGCACAAGATGAGCCCCGAGCGCCCCATCCGCGTGGTTGACCAGTGGATGTTCCACAGCCGCCTCTACCGCGCCGCTCGCTTTGTGGCCACCCGCAACGACCTCGACCTCATCCAGCTCTTCTCGTTTGGCTGCGGCCTGGACGCCCTCACCACCGACCAGGTCCAGGAGATTCTCGAGGCATCCGGCAAGATTTACACGGTGCTCAAGATCGACCAGGTCTCCAACCTGGGCGCCGCCCGCATCCGCATCCGCTCGTTGATGGCGGCCCTGAAGGAGCAGAAGGAGCAGCTCGAGGAGAAGACCGCCGAGGGCGAGGCCAAGGAGGTCGAGCCCGTGGGCGTGCACCTGGCCGACGGCTCGCTCGAGCGCGCCCGCAAGACCGACCTCTCGCGCCGCACGCCCGTCTACCGCGAGGCCAAGAGCGCGGCCTTCCAGAAGGTGCGCTACACCAAGGAGATGCAGGACGCGCACTACACCATCCTTGCGCCGCAGATGAGCCCCGTGCACTTCGAGCTGGCCGAGGCGGTCCTTCGTGACTACGGCTACAACCTGGTGCTTCTCCCCTCCGTCGACCAGGGCGCCGTGGACGCCGGCCTGAAGTACGTGAACAACGACATCTGCTACCCCTCCATCCTCACGGTGGGGCAGATCATGGAGGCCATCGAGAGCGGCAAGTACGACCTCTCGCACACGGCCGTCCTCATCTCCCAGACGGGCGGCGGCTGCCGAGCCACCAACTACATCGCCCTCATCCGCAAGGCCCTGCGCGAGAGCGGCCACCCCAACATCCCCGTGATCTCGATCAATATGGCCACGGGGCTGGACGAGGACAACCCCGGCTGGTCCATCAAGGATCCGGCCCTTCTCACCAAGGCGATCTACATCCTGCTCTACGGCGACCTCATGATGCAGTGCGTCTACCGCACGCGTCCGTACGAGGCCGAGAAGGGCTCGGTCGACGCGCTGCACGACAAGTACATGGCCCGCATGAAGGCGGCCGTGCACACGCTCAACAAGCGCAGCTTCGAGGAGATCTGCCAGGAGACCATCACGGCCTTCGACCAGATCCCGCTGGTGAACGACCGCTCCAAGCCGCGCGTTGGCGTGGTGGGCGAGATTCTCGTCAAGTTCCACCCCACGGCCAACAACCAGCTGGTCAAGGTCATCGAGGCCGAGGGCTGCGAGGCCAACGTGCCCGGGCTTGTCGACTTCTTCCTCTTTGGCCTCACGAGCCCCATCAACATGAAGGGCGAGCTTGGCTCCAAGGCGTCCAAGCGCCTCACGCACATGGCGGGCATCAAGCTCATCGAGGCCGCCCGCAAGCCCATGGACCGCATGCTCGCGCAGTCCTCGCGCTTCGAGCCCTACGAGGACATCTTCGAGCTTGCCGATAAGGCCGAGCAGGTCCTCTCCCTGTGCAACACCATGGGCGAAGGCTGGCTGCTCACGGCCGAGATGGTCGACCTCATCGAGCACGGTACGCCCAACATCGTGTGCGCGCAGCCCTTCGCGTGCCTGCCCAACCACGTGGTGGGCAAGTCCGTGATCAAGCGTCTGCGCCAGATGCACCCCGAGAGCAACATCGTGGCCGTGGACTACGACCCCGGCGCGTCCGAGGTGAACCAGCTCAACCGCATCAAGCTCATGATCAGCGTGGCCAAGGAGAACTACCGCAACGACCACGGGCGCGGGTTCCGCCTGGAGAACCCCAACGACCCAACGGTGAACGACGCCGTGGCGCCCTACGTGGATGAGTCGCGCTACCACCACGACTCCATCGTGAACGAGGGCGGCGTGGGCCACGGCGTGCCGGCGATCCACCTCTCGGACGAGCAGCTCGCCCAGATCGAGGACGCAAAGCGCCGGGCTGGCGTGATCAAGTAGGGGAGTAGCGTTTGCGGGCGGCGGGTCTTCCGTCGCCCGCGTTTTTCTCGCCGGGCGTTTGGACCTATCGAGCGGCGCCACACAATCGGGCCCGAATGTGTATCCCGCGCAGGTCGATACAAGTTCGCATGCCGAATGTGTAGCGCTATTCTCGCCCAGCCCCCGGAACGGGATTCCGTTGCCTGGCAATGGAATCCCGTTGCCCGGCAAAATTATTCCGCGGGAGCGGCATAATCGGTGAGGCCCGCAACCGAGAGGAGAAATCACATCGTGCTCAAGCTCGTCTTTGTCGATATGGACGATACCTTCCTCACACCTGAGAAGACCATCACGCCGCTCAACCGCCAGGCCCTCGACCTTGCGTACGAGCGGGGCATCCAGTTTGTGCCGTGCACCGGCCGCAACCACACCGGCCTTCCGGAGGAGCTGGCGCACCACCCCAGCGTGCGTTACGCCGTCTGCTGCAATGGCGCCATCGTCCGCGACCTGCACGAGAACCGCAACCTCCGCGAGGTCACCATGGATCGCGCGCTTCTGCATGACCTTTGGCACCAGATTGAGGGACTTGAGATAACCTTCGACCTCTTTGCCGACAATGGCGTCTTCACGGCACGCGACCGCTGGCACATCATCGACGAGATGGATATCCCCGAAGGCACGCGGGCGATGCTCAGGAGGGTGCGCGTCCGCTGTAACCAGAGTACGGACGAGATGATCGATTCGGTCCACAGCATCTATCGCGTGAACATCTTCTATCTCACGGAGCAGGACTGCCTTGCCGTGCGCCGCGCAATAGAGGCGCGGCCCCAGCTCACGCTCGCCTCGTCCTTCTCGTGCAACCTCGAGACGACCCAAGTTGGTGCCGACAAGGGCGCGGGTCTCACGTGGCTCTGCGACTACCTGGGCGTCTCGCCCAAAGACGTCATTGCCTTTGGCGACTCGTCGAACGACATCCCCATGCTTCGGGTGGCTGGCGACGGCGTGGCCATGGCAAACGCCTTCCCCGAGTGCCGAGCGGCAGCCGACCACACAACCACAAGCTGCGAGGACTCCGGGGTGGCGCGCTACCTCATGAGGGAGGG
>URLM01000043.1 GCA_900548775.1 uncultured Olsenella sp. | reverse complement strand
GAGTCGCACACAAGGTGCGCCCACGTGCCAAGGAGCAGGTCGTGCAGGGAGCCCGCGCCGGTTCCAACGACAAAGCGCTCCCAGAATGCATCGTAGTTAGGCGAGGGAATCGCACCGCCGTCGGCAAAGTGCGTCTCGCGGTAGTCGCGTAGGCGCGCGACGGGCACCGGCACCATGTAGCCCACGTAGATGTCGGGCAGCACGTTGCCAAACAGGAAGGCGTTCACGTCGCGCACACCCAGCCGAGCGGCCCCCTCCTCGCGAAGGAGCCGCTCGACGTGGGCGGTATGTATGTTCCAGCTCGGCACGAGCGTGCGTCCTTGCGGCACGCGGGCAGCCCGCTAGCCGCGGACCTCTCCGCCGGTGGCGCGACAGACCTTGTCCACGAGCTTCTTGTGGGCGCGGTCCACCTCCTCGGAGGTCAGCGTGTGGTCGGCGGAGCGATAGGTGAGCGAGAAGGCCATCGACTTCTTGCCCAGGCCAACACGCACGGGATCGCGGTAGACGTCGAAGAGCCGCACGTCCGAGAGGAGCTTGCCGCCGGCGCTCTTGATGCGCTGCTCGAGCTGCTCGCACGTCACGGACTCGTCGACGACAATGGCCAGGTCAACGGCCACGCCGGGGAGCGTGGGCACGTCGACGTAGGGCAGCTCGCGATGCGCAAGGCGCAGGAGCGACTCAACCGAGAGCTCGAAGGCAACCACGGGGGCGTCGACGCCAAATGCCTTGAGCGCCTTGGGGTGGACGTTGCCAACCCAGCCCATGAGCTCGCCCTTGTTGCCGTAGACCTCGGCCGCGCGGCCGGGCTGCAGCCAACCGTAGGTCGCGGGGTCCGCCACCTTGAAGCGCACCTTGGTCACGCGAAGCGCCGAGAGGAGCTGCTCGACCACGCCCTTGGCGTCAAAGAAGTCGTAGTCCTCGAACTTCTGGCACCACTCGTCGTCGCGGTGGCCGGAGAGCACGCCGCACACAAAGCTCGGCTCGTCCGGCTGGCTCCTGCTCTCGTGGCCAAAGAAGACGCGGCCAATCTCGTAGAGCGCCACCGCGTCCACGCCGTGGTCGAGGTTGTAGGCCACCGAGCGGAGCAGCCCGGGCAGGATCGAGCGGCGCATCTCGGCCTGGTCGGCGACGAGCGGGTTGATGATCTTGACGGGGATGCCGCGTCCCTCCTCGCTCATGCCAAGCTTGGAGAGGTCGCTCGCGTCGGCAAAGCAGTACGTGGTGGTCTCGGAGAGTCCACAGGCCCTAAGCGTGCGGCCGATCTTGCGAATGCGCTGCTGGTCAACGGTAAGGCCGCCGGCGTGGTTGCGCGCCGCGGGAAGCGTGGGCGTGATGTCGCCCTCGCCCCACAGGCGCACGACCTCCTCGATGAGGTCGACCTCGCGGGTGAGGTCGGGACGGTTGGTGGGCGCGGTCACCGTGTAGGCGCCATGCTCGGCAGGCTCCACCTTGCAGCCCAGGCGCCCGAGGCGCTCGGCCATGAAGTCGTCCGGAATGTCCGCGCCGGCAAGCGCACGCACGCGGGCGGGGCGCATGGTGATCACCTGTGCGGGAACGGGCGCGGGGTAGACGTCCACGATGCCCGGGCACACCTCAGCCGAGCAGCACTCCTCGAAGAGGGCTGCGGCAATGTTGGAGACGTCCGCGCAGCCAGCGCCGTCGACCTGGCGCTCGTAGCGGATGGAGGCCTCGCTCATGAGGTCAAGGTTGCGGCTCGTGCGGGAGGTGTGGCCGGCCGAGAAGGTCGCGCTCTCGAGCAGGACATCGGTCGTGGTCTCGTCGATCTCGGAGTTGAGGCCGCCCATGACGCCGGCAATCGCGATGGGCGTCTCGCCGCCGTCGGTGATGACGCACATGTCGGGCGTGAGCGTGCGCTCCTTCTCGTCGAGCGTGATGAGAAGCTCGCCGTCACGTGCGGCACGAACCACCACATGGCGCTTGCCGTCCTCGCGCTTCTGGAGCTTGCCAAGGTCAAAGGCGTGCAGCGGCTGGCCGGTGAGGTACATCACATAGTTGGTGACGTCCACCACGTTGTTAATGGGCCTGGAGCCGGCGGCAATCACGCGGCGCGCGAGCCACTCGGGGCTGGGGCCAATCTTCACGTTGCGCACCACGCGGGCCGTGTAGCGCGGGCAGAGCTCCGCGTCATCGATGCGCACGTCCACCAGGTCGTGGGCGTCCGGGCCCTTCTCCTCCTTGATGGCGGGAAGCGTAATGTGGGTGCCCTCGTCGAGCACGGCAGAGGTCTCCACCGCCATACCCACCATGGAGAGGCAGTCCGGGCGGTTGGGGGTGATCTCGCAGTCAATCACGGTGTCCGAGCTGCCCAGGTAATCCGTGTAGAGCATGCCCACGGGGGCATCGGGCGGCAGGATGATGATGCCGTCGTGATCGTTGCCCAGGCCAAGCTCGCGCTCGGAGCAGTTCATGCCGAAGGACTCCACACCGCGGAGCTTGGACTTCTTGATCTTCACGCCTCCGGGGAGCACGGCGCCGATCATGGCGGTCACGATGTGGTCGCCCTCGTTGAAGTTCTGCGCACCGCAGACAATCTGGAGCGGCACGGGGTTGCCCTTCTCGTCGACGTTCTTGTCGCCAACGGAGACCTGGCAGAGCCACATGTGGTCCGAGTCCGGGTGCGGCTTCTTGCTCACCACCTGGGCGGTGTAGACGTGGTCGAGGTCCGCGCCAACGCGCTCGACGCCCTCGACCTCGGTGCCGGTGCGGACGTACTCCTTGACCAGGTCATTTGGGTCTTCGGGCAAATCCACCATGTCCTTGAGCCACTCATACGAAACGCGCATGATATCTGTGTTCCCTTCTGGGCGGACTTGGAGCAGCCGCCCTGGTTCTTCTCGTCATGCCGCGGGCTTCTCGCCCGGGCTCTTTCGCTGCCCTGCCCTGGTCTAGAACTGGTTCAGGAAGCGCATGTCGCCGGTCATGAGCATGCGCAGATCGGGCAGGTCGTAGCGGAGCGCGGCAACGCGCTCGACGCCAATGCCAAAGGCGAAGCCGGTGTACTTCTCGGGGTCGATGCCGCAGTAGCGGAAGACGTTGGGGTCAACCATGCCGCAGCCCAGGATCTCGAGCCAGCCAGTGTTCTTGCAGAAGCGGCAGCCCTTGCCGTGGCACACGCCGCAGGAGACGTCGACCTCGCAGCTGGGCTCCGTGAACGGGAAGAAGTGCGGGCGGTAGCGCGTGGCGCGGTCCTTGCCAAAGATCTCGCGGGTGAAGTAGTCGAGCGTGCCCTTGAGGTCGCCAAAGGTGATGCCCTCGTCAACGACGAGACCCTCTACCTGCGTGAACTGCGGCAGGTGGTTGGCATCTGCGGTGTCCGGGCGAAAGACGGTGCCAGGGCAGATCATGTAGATGGGAGGCTCGTGGGACTCCATGGTGTGCACCTGGACGCCGGAGGTCTGGGTGCGCAGAAGGATGTCCGACTCGCCCTGGACGTGGACCTCCTTGCCCTCGGGGGCGTTGTCAACCACGTAGAAGGTGTCACGCGCAGAGCGGCTGGGGTGGTCCTCCGGCGCGTTGAGCGCGGTGAAGTTGTAGTAGGTGGTCTCGACGTAGGGGCCGTCCTCGACGGTGTAGCCCAGGCCGCAGAAGATGTCCTCGATCTCCTCGCGGATCTGGTTGATGAGGTGCTGCGTGCCCGGCGAGAGCGTGCGACCGGGAAGCGTGACGTCCACGGCGTCGGCGGCCATGCGGCGCTCCAGGAGCTCGTTTGCCAGCTCCTCGCGACGGGCGGCGAGACCAGCCTCAACCTTGGCGCGCACGGTGTTTGCCATCTGTCCCATGGCGCGGCGCTCCTCGGGCGGGACCTGGCCCATCGTGTGCATGAGGGCCGTGAGCCTACCCTTGCGGCCGAGCATCGAGACGCGCAGGGCCTCCAGGGCCTCCATGGTCTCGGCGCCCTTGAGCCCCTCCTCAACCTGAGCCTCAATGGACTTGAGGTCATCGGACATCGCCATAGTGCAATCCTTTCCAAAGCCAATAAAAAACCGTCCCGGGCCACTGCTGCCCAAGGACGGATGTCTCCGCGGTACCACCTTGATTGACGTGTGCGTTTTCTCTCGCGCGCGCCCACTCGTTGCGCCCCGTGCCGTGGGGCATACGGCTTCCCTACTTGCAGGCGACGAGGCCCGCTTTGAGGTTGCGGCTGGTGGAGTGAACTCTGGACGTCAGCCTTGGAGGGACCTCTCAGCCGGTGAGCCCCATCTCTTGTCCGCTGGCGACGCGACGACCAAACCTCTCCGTCATTGCCTAGGGGGCATGGTAGCACGATGGGGCGCTGGCGAGAACGACGGGGCGAAACGGGCGTAAGCTCTGCACGATTCCGGGCGAGGGCCGGGGCGGCGGCTGGGAGCGCGCCAGCGGTGGGCGCGTCTGAAATCCCCGTTCCGACGCCGTTTTCTCGCCGGAGGGCCCTCTTTGTACGTGATTGCCGCGGCAAAGCCCCTTCCGGCGTCAGTTTCTCACCGGAGGGCGAGTTCCCGCAACCGCGACGGAGAAAAACAAACCTCCGGCGAGGATTCGACGCCGGAGGGCGCGTCTCGTACGGGATCCCGTCGGGAGTCCACGTTCCGGCGCCGTTTTCTCGCCGGAAGACCCATTCCGCAGCAGCGGCGTACGAAGTCTTTCCTCCGGCGTCATTTTTGCGCCGGAAGACCGATTTCGGTGCAGCAGACGCATTCGAAACCCCTGCTGCAGCACACCCTCGCCCCCTTATCATGTGATACGGGCATTGCCCATCCCTTTCACAATCCCCGTGCAGCACTGCAACCGCAAGCCACACGAAAGACGGAGCGTCTCATGATCGACATCCACGGCCACATCCTGACGAAGGGCTACCTCGGCCTCCTGGAAGCCCATGGCGCGACCCGTGAGGACGGCTTCCCGCTCCCCGTTTGGAACGAGGACAGCGCCCTCGCGTTCCTTGACGAGATGGACATTTGCTACCAGGTTCTGTCCCTTTCCTCCCCGCACCCATTCTTCGGTGATACCGCAGAGTCGGCAGCCTTTTGCCACGCTTTCAACGACGAGATGGCCCGCGTCGTTGCGCGGCATCCCGACCGCTTTGGGTTCTGCGCCGTCATGCCCCTGCCCGATGTCGATGCTGCAATCGTCGAGGCCACACGCGCAATCGAAGACCTCAACGCCCTTGGCGTCAAGCTCGCCAGCAACAGCCGAGGGCTCTACCTCGGCGACGAGCGCCTCGACCCGCTTTTCGGCAGCCTCGAGTCCATCGCGGAGAAGCGCGGCCGCGACGTCATCTGCCTCATCCACCCGAGCCGTCCCGAGCCTATCGCGGAAGGCGTGTTCAGCGCGGGCCCCGCTCCGCTCTACGAGTTCCTCGCCGACACGACGCGCGCCGTGCTCAACATGATCGCCCACGACGTTCCCCGCCGGTTCCCCCGCGTGCAGGTCGTCGTACCCCACTGCGGGAGCTTCCTGCCCAACGTCGCGCGCCGCATCGAGGGCGCCGAGCCCATCCTCGAGAAGGCGCACACGATGAGCCACGTGGACGTGCCTGCCAACCTGGCGCGGCTCTGGTTCGACACGGCAGGCGACCCCGTCCCCGACCTGCTTCCATTGCTGCTCACCATCACGAGTCCTGACCACGTGCTTTTTGGCAGCGACTACCCATTCACACCGCGCTCGCAGGCACTGGCAAACATACGACGCCTGCAGGAGTTCCTTGCCAGTGATAGGCGCCTTACAAAGCATGCAGATGATATCCTCGACAACAACACCCTAAAGCTGCTTACCGCGGCGGGCGCTCTCCGTTGATGCGGGTGGGGCACCCACCCGCGTCCCTTCCCGTAATGAGGATGGGACACCCGCCCTCGTTCCTGACGAAGAATATCGCTATTTCTTAAAAGGCAGTCGCGTTTGCCCAGGTATCGCACATGAGTTTTAAGAAAGAGCGATAATCTATGACGACTGCGGACAACGGGCTAGAGGAGCCCAAGAGCGAGAAGGCCCAGGGTCCAAACCTTCGCCCCATTTTTCCGGTTAGTGGCAGTTTTCGTCTAATTCCTTATATGACATGATGACAGGGCCAATTCTCTGACCTGCGGTTTAACAATCTTGAAACCAGTTACTACTGAGGGATTCTCCGTTAAACTGCCACCAACCGTCAATCCACGCCAATTGGCGCAGCATCAACACCGCCGCCCCACCCCCGCTCCCCTCCCCTTCTTTATCGGTATCTGTGACCCACCATTCTCGCGACCTGCGGAAACGCGACGAGAGATTCACAGATACCGATAAAGAACGCAGGGCAGTAGGAGAGAGGGGGGCGGGGCAGGCTCCAAAGCGCTACCACACCAGCTGGGCGAGCCCCACCACCAGGGGGATCGAGACTAGCGAGAGCAGCACCGAGACCACAATCGTCTCCACCGCGTA
Organism: uncultured Olsenella sp.; assembly: GCA_900548775.1. Classification (GTDB taxonomy): domain Bacteria; phylum Actinomycetota; class Coriobacteriia; order Coriobacteriales; family Atopobiaceae; genus Tractidigestivibacter. The sequence goes on along the minus strand of URLM01000043.1, from coordinate 9,411 downwards.
GACGTAGTCGGCGTCGTTGAGCTGAGCATAGACTGCCACGTTGAGGCCAACGGGACACGCCTGCGCAACCAGAATCGCAAGCTTCATATCGAGCATCGAGGCGGGCAGCAGGCTCAGCAGCACCAACGTAACAAGCGGCGTCACCAGCAGACGCGCCAGGGCAACCTTGTAGAGGCCCGCGCGGTGAATCATGTCCGCAGGATGAGACTGCGCCAGGTAGACGCCTATGGCAAACATCGCGAGTGGCGTGTTGAGCGCGGAGACATAGTCCAGGCAGCTCTCCACCACGCCCGGGAGCTGCAGCTGCGTAGCAAAGAGCACGAGGCCAATGAGTGTTGCCACCATAAACGGCGAGCGCACGAGGGAGCGAGCAGACACCCTCCCCCGCTCTCCGGTGAGCAGCGAGACGCCATAGGTCCACTGCCCCAGGTTCATGAACGCGATGTAGGCGGTCATGTAGAAGACCGGCTCCTGCCCCAGAATCGAGACAACGAGAGGAATCCCAAAGAAACTCGGGTTGGAGAAGGTGGCCGAGAAGTTCCCGATGGCGTCGCCACGCAGGACGAGTCGCGCGACAAGCGCAGAGACGAGCAGGGCGACAAACCCCATGAGCGCCGAGACCCCCAGCGCGACGACGTTCTCCGCCGTGCGCTCCACCATGAGCCCCTTAATGATCACGCAAGGCAGCGACAGGTACACGAGGATGTTCCCGATGGTGCGGTTGCCCTCCATCGCGATCTTTCCCGCACGAAACATCGCGAATCCCACGCCCACCAGCATGAACATGACAACTATCTGCAGGGCGAGCGTGGCTGGCATTGACATTGCCGTGGTCCTTCCTGGTGCCGTTGGCGTTGTGCGGGGACCTTGCCCTGCGCAACCATAGCACCAGCGAAGCCCCAAGGGGTTACCAGAACGCTACCACACGACGTACTGGTACGTATCGCCCATGGGGACAAAGCGGACGGGCACCTCAGACGTCCCCAGAGCTTGGGGAAGCCACTCCGCCATGAGTTCCATACCAGGTTCCTCCAGGTTGAAGTGTCCGACGGTGATTGCGCACTTCCCCTCGCCAAGCATCCCCGCGTCTCGAATGTACTCGCAGGTCGTAAAGTCAATGAACTCCATGGTAACCAAGGCGTCCACGCCTTCGCTGTCGGCTAGGTTGATCACATGGGTGTCATAAGCCGAATCGCCAAGTATGTGCATCGGGATGTGAACCCTCCGCACGAGCGCGGAGGAATCCCCTGTGACCCTCGTACCGTTGAGGCCCAAGTTGCTCACGAGCTGCTGCGCCAACTTCACACCGGAAGTCCGCGGAATCTCAAAGTCACGACAACGGACAACGTCTCCCACTCGGCAGCCTTGCCACCCCATCTTCCTGGAAAAGCCGTAGAAGATACCGTCGACCATTGCGCCGTCGTCGATGGGAACGCCCGAGTGAATGTAGTCATGGCAGCGCCAGACCGTGCCACCCCATGCGTCAAGCAGCGCCTTCTTCTCAGCATAAGCCCTGGTCCCGCCAATCACGTCCTGGTGGTCGCCGTGGTTCCAGAACAGCGCCTCGTGCGAGATGATGAGATTTGCATCACAGCGCATTGCCTGGCGAACGATGTCAACAGTCGGCCAGATGCAGGTCACGACCCCCGTGCATTCCTTCTCCGTCGTGCCGTAGGTGACCTTGTCGCGAGTGGTCGCCTCGTCAATCGGCTCGCCCGTCCATGGAGAAATCCCCAGACAGTATCCCTTCACAGCAGAAATGACCTCATCAATGCGCATGACCAGCCTCCATTGAACTATGAATTCGCCTACTCCGACGCTAGGCCGCCCGACAGCCACCCGTCCACAAACAGCCTCGCGAGAAGGAACGTGACGGAAATGAGAAGCGCAGCAGAGCCCCCGATTCTCTCGACAAAGTAGCTGCAAATAACCACACCAATGAAAAATGAACCGATTAGCGCCAGATAATGGAGCGCACGCCGCAGCTCACTTGGCTCATGCCCAAATGTTCCCTCATAGAGTGCCTCTGAGAAAGAACGGAGATTCCCGGTGCAATACGTACTTGAATATCGCGAACCCTGTCCAAGCTCCCGAAAGTTCTCGAAAGACATTGCCGCACAGGAAGCAATCAAACAATCGGACAGGACGTCTGGAATGTAGTCCGCGAAGACGCCAATCACCGCAAACGTTATCGCCTCAAAATCAATGACCCAACTCTGCATCTGGTCTTGTCTTCCATGAAAGCACCTACTCGATACCAACCGTGAAAGAATGATGCCCATGATAAAAGAGACTATGGGGATGAAGTACCTGAGAAAGGAACAGGGATCCAGCAGAGAGGTCGCAAGTGCCAGTCGCACGACATTCCCCGTCTGTCCTGTTGCGAACACCTGATCATGAGCCGTGAAGGCATAGCCGTCCATCATGCCACCCGCGCATACCACCACGAGCCCTAGCTCAAATTGCGCATGGGGCCTTAAGGGGTTCACTCGTCACCCTCTGCTGCCTCAACGGCAACCCTGTTCATAAGCTGCATGGAGTTTCGGGCCTCGGCCAGAACTTCTTCAATCGCGTCGTATGTCAACGGCTCTGGGGTAAGCACGAGCTCGAGAGCACACGCCACATTGACTCCGGCAACAAGGAACACATGCCCATTCATATAGGGCGCAAATGCCTGGTTGACACTTCCCTGCATGATGTCGGTGAGTATGAGAACCTCATCGTTGGCGCCATATTCGTCGAACAAAGCCTTAACCTGGTCATCCAGCGGGGTTTCGTCAACGTACGCACAGATAACGTCGAATTCGTTAATTCCACCAATGAACTCTATCGTGTCCGCGAGACCGGCAGCGAACTTATGGTGAGAAGCAAGTATTACGTGTCTCACAGCCACTCCTCAAACTCGTCAAGAACAGACTCAATGCCACCGCGAGGAAGCTTGGTCACGAATGACTCGTACCCAAGCCCAAAATCCTCACTAGGAACAAAGTATCCCTGAGCATCGTTTGCGTACCCAACGACAATGCATCGCCGGGGGAGAAACATCGATTTGATGCGCATCCCAAGGACACTGCCGAGTTCTCCAGGGAAGGTCACGAATACTATTCCGCCAAAGTCGATTACCCTCATCACTATGGGAAACTGAACGTGGTCGATCTCGAGCTTCTCGCTAAGCCTGCGAACCTCAGTCCGGGCGAGCTTCTTTGCCGTTGCTGTTGACGAGTCATCCGCAAGAGTCTGCTTGGCCTCGTTTAGCAGCTCCCTATATCTCGCAAAGAACTGTCTGTTGTCATAGTCCACATCGTGAATGAACTCTCGGACCGTTGGCACACCAAGCTCAACGGGTTCGAATGAGCCCCTCATGAACTCAGCCGAGATGCCAACCGCAGTCCGCTGAAGTTCGTCGAATCCATCGCCCCTACGGAACTGTCTGTTACCCAAATCTCCAGACGCGCCTGTAAACGCATAGGGCGTGATTCCCACCCAAGGCGCAAGCAAAGCTCGAACCGACCCCTGAAGATCTGACGTAATGAGCCGGTTGAAAGGTCCAACGACCGTCGAGTGACAGTTGAAGTTCTGCATCGCTCCAACAACAGAACCATCATCTGTCACAAACCTAACGATAAAGGCCTGGTCGTCAAATGGTTTGTTCTTGTCATTCCGATTTGAGTACCATCCGTTGATTCTCGTTGAGAGTATTTCGGGCTTGGCCTCGGTAAGCCTCTCCGGAAGTCGAGAGGCTGCCTGGACTACGAGACCCGTCACGAGGTCTTCGTAACCAGGAGTGTCATGAGAAATTGAGCTGCCATCACGAAGACCGTTGGGGCATGAATGGCTATGAACTGCAGAGATGACAACTAACTCATCGCGAACGCCCAACAATGACGAGAGAAGAGCCCTCATCTTCTTAGTTCTTGAAAGACTAACTTGACACACATCGATGCCAACGAAGAGAACGCGCTCCCCACCCTCTTCCAGCAGCAGAAGGATGGCATAAGGGTCATCATGAATACCTATGCCCGGAAGCTGGCGAACATCGTTGAGATATCCATCAAGATAGAAAACCCCGCTTGGCGCAATGCTCACCCTTGTCGAAGAGACCTTCATTGCATACCTCCAGCGTTGGCGGGATGGAAACCCATCCCGCCAAGCCCGTTAACCTATAAAGCCAAACGCGGCGCCAAGCCAACAAAAGACGATGATTCCGAGAATGATCTTGTTTGTGGAGACGCCCTTCTTGATGAGCTGGTAGACGATCGCGGTAGCGCACACCGGAAGAAGCCCCAGGAGAATCTTGTCAAACAGCCCCTCTTGCAGGCCAAATGAGACATCACCGATATTGATTGTCAGCTTGGTAGAGAGCTTAACGACGGAGGGAATCAGTGCACCAACGACAGTAAGGCCGAGGACGCTCATAGCCTCAGTGAGGGCGGCAACCTTATCAGCAAGGTTGGTAATGAGCTGGGTGCCAAAGTGATAGCCCCAATCCCAACTCTTAATCTTGACACCAAGGCTAAACACAAGGTTGACGACCACGAACAGAAGCGCACCTATAGGGTTTCCGCTCTGCGCCAGGTATGCAGAAATGGAACCGAAGATTGTTGGGATAAGAATCCATATGATGGCGTCACCGATTCCGGAGAGCGATCCCATGAGGCCAACCTTGAGGTCTTGGACAGCTCCCAAGGCAGCAGTGCCGTTCTTCTCCTCCATTGCCAGCCCCGCGCCGAGAAGGATTCCCGCAACTGGAGGTGTCACGTTGAAGTACTTTGCCGAGTTTGTAAGGGAGTCCCTGTATGCGGCGTCATCATCGCGATAAATCTTTTTTAGAGCATCCGCCTCAGAAAACACCACAGAGGGCGCAAGCTGGGTCTCATAGTTAAAACCATTCACCGACATGCACCAACGCCAAGCGCATTTTCTGATGTCTTTGTCAGTGAGTAAACGGCCATTCTCCTCTGCCGGAGCCTTCATCGACTCCTGCTCAATTTGCTTACTCATCCTCGAGACCTCCTTCTGCGGTAGCAATTGACTCTTCAGCAATCCTGGAGGTCAGATTCTTATAGACCTCGTACGCAGCTGCTCCACCCAGAATCGCCACAGGAAGAATCGACAGGCCAAGGTATGCCGAGAGTACAAAGCCAATGGCAAGGAAGCTAAAGTACTGCTTCGCAGGCATGTAGGTAAGCAGTGCGCCCATGCCGATTACAGGCAGCAAGCCACCTGCAAGCGAGAGCCCCTTGGTGAACCATGCGGGCACCACCGAGAGAATGGCATTGACAACGTCTCCGCCAAACGCGAGCACGATAAGCATTGGGATGGCATCCGTCAGTCCAAACAGCACTGGCCCAACGAGCGTCACGGCCTTCATCTTCTCGTACTGCCCATCCTGCGCATACTCAAGCTGCTTGTGTGCCATGAAAACGTTTGCAGTCTTTGCGAGGACGTCAAGCTGGACTCCCATGGTGCCAACGGCGATGCCAACAGCAAGGCCAACGCCCTCGTCCTGGCCAGTCATGATACACACCGCGGTTCCAACCATTCCCGCCAGGGGATAGTCTGGAACCGAAGACCCGGCAAGAGCTGCGACGCCCAGCGACATCAGCTGTACGGACGCGCCAACGATAAGACCGGTCATTCCGTCGCCTAGTATCAGGCCAACAAGCCAGGCATAGAGGACGGCATTGTGGCCACACACTTGCGTTCCGAGTCGATCAACCCTGTAGATAAAAGCCAGAAGCGTGATGACAACGATTTGCCACACGGCAATTTGCATATCCACTCAACTCCCCTCAGAGATTGACGTACTTCGAAAGCGGCTCGTCTTTGTCTGCCGGAACGTACTGGATGTTGATGCTGGTTCCATGCGCTGCAATTGATGAGTAGACGGGAACCTCGGTATCAAGAACGTAGGCGCGACGGCTCACCTGAGTTGCTGCCTGCCCATCCTGGGGAGAGACGGTCCCACCAATCGTGAGCTTTGGCACCTTTTGTCCGTCTTCCTCGAGCTGCTGGATGATGCGAGGATCACGAACAATGACGAAGACCGTGTGGTCGTCGTACTTGCCCTCACGAAAGTGATCGCGTGCAGTCTGCTCGCTAATAATGGAGAGAGCTACGCCCGCGGGCTTGGCCATGCGCATGCCAGCCTTCTTTGTTGGGTCACCAGCATACTCATCGTCGACAACCATTACCCTCTGCGGCTTCACCCTTGGGACCCATTGGGTAGCCACGATGCCGTGGAGCAAGCGATTGTCGACCCTTGCTGCTACAATGCTCAACTCGTTCTCCCTTCCCCCGTGAACGTCCGTGATGGCAAGCTTGTCTGCCTGCCCGCGACATAGAAGATAGGGATGGGAAGGCGCAGAGAGCAGTGCACCAAAAGAGAAATGTCATTTACTGAGGTATTTCGACAATCGGTGATCTCATCACGTGCGAGCGCCGCACTGTTCGACACTTCTCTTCGACACTTCTGCTGGCGTCACTCGTCTTCAAATGAAACTTGATTGCTGCGATACACTTCCCCGCTAGCACCATCGGCCTCTAGCATCTTGTGCACGTAGGCTATCTCCGATACGGGAATCTCAACACGATAGCGTCGGCACATCTCGGAAAACGCGGCGCGGAACCAGGCGATGAACTCGGGATTCGAGCGCGCAAATTCATCCTCTCCCAAGAATGAGTCAACGAAGTTGTTTGTCACGAGCCTCTCGATCAATCCGCAGAGATGCACGTAGAGGCCAAGCCTTCTCCTTGAGTCAATCTTCTTCCCGCTGAGCTGCGAGAGCCGTTGAATCGCATTGTCTGCCTCAACGTAGAGCATCTCTGGGTTGAGGATGGTGATGGACTCAACAACATTTCTCAGCGTAAGGTTCTTCAGGAGTGCGGAGTGGAATGCGGAGATGCCTGAGCGGTCCAAGTACTTCGCAAGCGCAGCATCAAGCTTATCCGAGTAACCCTGGCTCAGGAGATCTTCCAAGGCAACGAATGGGACGGAGGTGACATTTGGATTCATCGTGCCAACGATTGCTCGAACGTTTTGGCCCTCAATGGCCAGAGACTGGTTCCCGTCCCTCACGAGCTCGTTGTAGTCACAGGTCGTAAAAGATACAGGAAGGCTTTCTGGGAGGCTATCTTGGATGAGCCTTCTGATCTTCTCGGCAGCACCTACTCCCGCCTCTGAGCAGAAGAGGATCTTCTCCCCCGTCTTTGACAACCGCGCTACTCGATAGCTCGGGGATGCAGCCTCGAGTACCTTTGGGAGGTTGTCGCTCAGGCATTCTTTGCTCGCAAGGATGCTCCCCACCTCCAAGGCGAGGCCAGTCGACACGTTGGTTATTACGTACACGTCGCTGCTAATGGAACGTGGAATCACATCTAGGACCTGCTCCAATGAGCCCATGTCGACGAGGATGACCATGGATTCGCAAAACGAGAAGCGCTCAAGCAGATGCGCAAGCGGAGTTGCCACATCCGAGAACTGCTGCTCGTAGGTCATGTCTATCGCCTCGAACACTCGCACGTGGAGCATTCTGTTGGCCGCCTCCGCAATGCTCGTGGCAGTCGAGTACCCATGGCACATCACGACCCCTAGAGCCTCTCGCCTTTTGGTCCCCGAAGAGAGAACGTGACAGATTTCGAGGAGAAGCATTGCCCGTACAAGGTCGTCCATCTCCGCGCCCAGCGCGAGCCTCACCTTAGAGTCAATCTGAGACACTGCAGAGGAGGCCACGAGATACCGGCGAGAGAGCTCGGCACAAAGAGATTTGAAAGCGACTCGATTGTGCAGGCGCCATGATGTCAAAGGGGTTCCCGCCCATAGCTGAGACGCAACCAAATGCGAAAGCAACCGAGCTGTCTTCCTCGTCAGGTCTAGGCCGTAAGACTCGTTAACCTCATCGACAATTGGCCCGATAACCTGCTCGTAGGATGCGGAACGCTCATCTGCGTTTTGATCGTCGAAGTCAAGGTAGTCTTCATAGGCCTTCAGAGTCGCGGCTGCCGAAGAGAAGAACTCGTCAAACGAGAGCTTCTCGTCCTCAAATGAACGGAACGCGTCAACTATTTGTTGAAACAATCCGGTGACGCGCCGATGAGAGTCAAAGGCATCCTCCGTGCCACCGGGAATAAGCTGGTCATCGTCGACTCTTGTCTGCAGAGACGAGATGATGTCGGGAGGAAGGTTGTAAGTCTGAATGACGAGACGGTCATCCTTCCTATTGAGGTACGAATTGGCGCAGCAATTGGTTATGCATGCTCGTAGACCGTCTACATTGTCCTCGAACTCGCTCGCGACCAATGCCCTGAGCGCTCCACGGCTAATTGCTGCGTCAGATGCAGCTCGCTGGCCTTCTCTCTTGAGAAAATCCATGACGAGGAGCGTACGCTCCTCCATTGTTCTCTCCGAAAGTCGTGGAAGCCTAATCACGATGGGGATGGCCCGAGCGATTGCTTTTACGGCATCGCTGTCGATATCTCGACTCGTTCCAAGTATGAAGCGCGCTGTGCGCCCCTGTTCCTGAGCACCGGTCTCGCATTCTCGAATCCTTTGGAGGATGGCATCTCGAGAGACAGGATCCAGGTGATCAAAACGCCGAATGTAAACGACTCCCCCGTGGGAATTTCCAACGGAGCCCGGTATCTTGCCTTCCCCGAAGATTAGCCGTTCGAGAGACGCACCGGCATTACTGTGCCGAGACGCATCAATCGAGATATACGAGGCATTCTTGCTGAGGATTCCTGCATTCTTTCCGTACTCGAAGGTGAGCCTGGATAGGTATTCCTTCCCGGTCCCATGATCCCCAACAAGGAGCACTGGAATTCCGTGGGGAGGGTACTGCATGGCACTCTTGAGCTGCTCAACGCATTGTCCAAGAGACAGGTCGCTCCCAATTGCCCGCTCGAAATCTCTTGATGCCCTTCTCCCAGCCAACATGAGCAGCTCGGACATTGAGGAATACTCGTTCTTCTCGAGCTTTGCCTGCAGGTACCGTTCCAAATCCCTGCGATGCAGGAAGAGCACTGGCCGAGATCCAACCTTAATTGCAGGCCCTTCTCTCACCAGCTCGTTTAGATATTGACTCGCCAAGTTCCGGCTCACATGACAAGCGCTGGCAACGGCAGTGGTGGTGAAGGACTCTGTCTTTGGTGGGTCAATCTCTCGCGTTACCTTGTCCAGATACGAAAGGATTTCACCCTTGGTTTCAACTCCAGCCACGTGACCCCCAAAACTTGATCAGTGTCAATCATGCAGAACAGACATTCTCGAAGCAGAGGGCAGACCTAAGGCCTACCGCAGGGTCAGACGGCCTTGTTTCTTCGCCGAGCGAGTGATTCTGCATCCTGCATCTACGCCACGACAGCATACGCGCTTGAGCGCCCGGAACCCACCTTCTTGAGCTTGCCCTCCTG
>URLM01000042.1 GCA_900548775.1 uncultured Olsenella sp. | reverse complement strand
GCGTAGCTCTGGAAGACCATGGCCGTGTCGCGCTTGTTGGGGGTAAGGTCGTTGATGGGCTCGCCGCCCAGGTAGATCTGTCCCTCGTCCGGGCTTTCGAAGCCGGCGATCATGCGCAGGATGGTAGTCTTTCCGCAGCCAGAGGGGCCAAGCAGCGTCACGAACTCACCGGGCGCTATCTCCAGGTTGGCATCGTGGACGGCGTAGAAGTCCTTCTTGGTCTTGGGATCCTGGTAGATCTTGGAGATGTGCTCAAGACGCACACCCTTCTTCTCCTTGGCCATGGGTTACTCCTCCTCGCTCTTGGCGTTGATCTTTGCGCTGGTGCCGAAGTGCTTGATGAAGAGGTTCATAAGCAGAACGGCCGCGTAGGTGATGATGATGAGGATCGTGGCAAAGGCGCAGGCAATGCCATAGGCGCCCTTCTCGGCGTACTCGTTGATCTGGACGGTGATCATGAGGGTCTGCGGTGTGACCAGCAGGATGACGGCCGAGATTGCCGTGATGGAGCGCACGAACGCGGTGACAAGGCCCGAGAGGAACGAGTCCTTGATGAGCGGCAGCGTGACGGTCATGAAGACCTGGAAGCTGTTGGCACCCATGTCGTAGGCAGACTCCTCGATGGACTTGTCGATCTGGCGCAGCGCCGAGATGCCGGAGCGGGTACCGGTGGGAAGCGACCTCACGATGAACACGATGACGAGAATGGCGGCAGTGCCGTAGAGACCCTGCATGAAGCCCGTGTGGAAGACGCCGCTGGAGAAGCCGCGGATGAAGCCGACGCCGAGGACGGTGCCGGGGACTGCCATGGCGAGCATGGAGACGAACTCGATGAAGCCGCGTCCGGCGAAGCGCCTCTTGACGACAAGGTACGCGATGACCATAGAGAGGAGGGCCGTAAGCGGTGCCGCAATGAGCGACAGGCCAAACGAGTCGGCAAAGGCCTCGAAGCCGTGGTGGAGGGTAAAGACCTGGATGAACCACTTGGGCGTGAGCGAGTAGTCATAGCCCCACGTCTTGAACAGGGCGCCGAACGGGACGCAGATGTAAAGCGCCACGACGAAGATGGCGACGGCACCGCAGAGGACGGAGAGCGGAATGCGCACGGAGTTGTCGGTGATGAGCATGCGACCGCGCGCGGCCTTGCCCGTGAGTGTTGCCGTGCTCTTACGCTCGAGCACGTACTTCTGGACGATGAACATGATGAGCGTGATACCGAGAAGCACGCACGACATGGCAGAGGCGCCCTGCTTGTCGTAGGCGCCCGTAATCTGCAGGTAGATGGACGTGGCAAGCGTGTCGTAGGAGCCACCGATGATCATGGGGTTCGCAAAATCGGCGATGGACTCCATGAAGGAGACGAGAAACGCGTTGCCCATGCCCGGCAGGATGAGCGGCAGTGTGACGCTGGTGAAGACCTTCCAGCGAGAGGCGCCCATGTCGCGCGCAGCCTCCTCAAGGGAAGGGTCGATGTTTCTCAGCAGTCCCCTGAACATCATGTAGCACACGGGGAAGAACGTGAGCGTCTGCACGAGGGCAATGCCCCAGAAGCCGTAGACGTTGTTGTCATAGATTCCCAGAAGCGTGCGGGTGATGAGGCCCGCCTTGCCAAAAAGCAGGATTACCGAAAGCGACAGCACAAACGGCGGAGAGACCACGGGGAGCATGGAGACGAGCTTGAAGAGCCCGCTCATGAAGCGCGACTTGAGGTTGACGTAAACCTCGACGTAGGCAAAGAGCAGGCCGATGAGCGTGGCCACTATGCCTACGAAGAGCCCCAGGACCAGCGTGTTACTGATGGCCGTCTCGAAGGACGGCATCGCCAGCACGCGCTGTAACACGGAAAGCGTGGGGCCGCTCTCCCCTACCACGGCATCGACGAGCAGGATTGCCAGCGGATATAGGATGAATAGGGTCAAGAACACGATCAGGACGATGATCGTGGTAACCAGTATTGGATCTGCCAGCAACTTCTTCTGGTCCAGCCGAGCACTCTGACCTCGTGCCATGGCATCTCTCCTCTCGCTTGACGCACTCCGCCCCGAGGCATGCGACGCCCCGGGGCGGAAGGCAGGGTGCTACTCGGTCTGGAAGCGGTCGTCGCCGCCACCGAGGGCGTTCATGATGTCAGAGACGTACTGCTCGGTGTTCTCCTTGGCGTCCTCGAAGTCGTAGTCCATGACGTTGTTGGGATCGAGGCCGTACTCCTCGACAACCGCCGGCTGCTTTGCGTCATCGATGACCAGGAACTGGTAGGCGCCAACCTCCTGGGCACGCTCGACGCACTGCGGCGAGAGAGCGTACTCGATCCAGAGCTTGGCGGCGTTCTCGTGCTTGCAGCCCTTGAAGATGGCCGTGGCGCCAACCTCGTAGGAGGCACCGGAGGACGGGATCACAAGGCCGATGTTCTGGTAGCCGTTGTCGACGATCTGGTAGATGGCGTCGTGCAGGAAGCCAATGCCGATGGTGCACTCGCCGGTGCCCACGTTCTTGGACGGGCCAGAGCCACTCTTGGTGTAGACCTGCACGTTCTTGTCCAGGTCTACCAGGTACTTGATGCCGTCGTCGTGGCCGTACTTCTGGATGACGGTGTTGAGGATGAGCTTAGCCGTGCCGGCCGTGTTGTAGTTGGACATCCAGATGAGGTCCTTGTACTTCTCGTCGAGAAGATCGGGCCAGTCCTGCGGGGCATCGAGGCCCTTGCGCTCGAGCTCGTCCTTGTTGTAGAAGAAGCCGAGGATGCCCTTGTAGATGCCGTACCAGTTGCCATCGGCGTCACGGAACTTGTCCGAGATGAGGTGCGAGGCGTTCTTTGCCTCGTAGGGCTCGAGGATGCCCTTGGTCACGGCAACGTTGTAGGGATCGGTAGTTCCGCCAAACCAGACGTCTGCGGAGGGGTTGCCGTTCTCCTCTTCCACCTTTGACTCGACCTCGCCCGTGGAGAGACGCTGATAGGAGGTCTCAATGCCAAAGAGCTCCTGGAAGTGCTGGGCGCAGGCGGCCACGTGCTGCTCCTCGCAGGAACCGTAGACCACGAGCTTACCGTCCTTCTTAGCGGCCTCGATCACGTCGTCGCTCGCGATGCGGGACAGGTCGTCCGAGCCGGAGCTCGAGCTGGTATCGGTACCGCTCGAGCTCTGGCTGGAAGCCCCGCCCCCACATGCAGCGAGGCCGAGGCCAGCTGCGGCGACTGCGCTTGTGCCGAGAAACGCCCTACGAGAAACGCTCTTCATGGGACACCCCAATCCAACGAGCCCTCCCAAGGCCCGTTACTTCGCGCCGCAGACAGGCCGCGGCTCTCCCTTTGCGCCGGGCAATATAGCCCGGTTCCTTTATGAATCTTTACACCATATAGACGCTTTGTTTTCAAGCAATCGACTAGCGGGAGGGGGCAATACCTCTGAGCGGCACTTTTATGGAATGGAACGGCAAGTGTCCCCCGAACGGTTCATAAGTATTTGCGAGAGCCTGGTGTGGGGGCTGGCCGGCACGCGGCTTCCGGATGTCGGGCGGATTCAAGCTGGCAGACGCCTCAGGCTGGAATGTCGCGACTTCTCGCAGTTTAGGGAAATACCGGACATTTAAGGGTGGCTAACCGTCCGATAAGCGCGGAACAACTATCTAGTTGCGGTATTTCGACGGTTAGGCAGCCTTAACCGTCCGAGAAATGCAGGACGATACCGAGCCTCCACGGCAATCCCAAGCCGCAACCCGAGGTCCTGGTCAGGCTAACCCAGCAGCGCCTTGATGCCTATGCCGATAAGCACGCAGCCGCCGATGATCTCGGCGCGGTCACCAAGGAGCGTGCCGAGCCGGCGTCCCAGCGCCAGCGCAACCACGCAGCAGATGGCGGTGGTAAAGCCGATCGCGCACACGGAGAAGACGAGGTCCACAGCCTGGGCACGCAGGGACACGCCAACGGCAAAGGCATCGATGGCGGTAGCGATGGCCTGCACGAAGAGCGTCCAGAGGGTGAGCCTGCCCTTGGCTGGAGCCGGCTCGCAGTTGCGGCACGCGCGGATGGACGCCACGCCCTCCCGCACCATGTTGCCGCCAATGATCCCCAGAATGACCAGGGTTACGATGCCTGCGTAGCTCTCGATGAGGTCGGCGGCGACGCTGCCCAGGCAGTAGCCGGCAACAGGCATGAGAGCCTGGAATGCGCCGAAGAAGACCGGCATGAGGGCAAGTCTCGACACGCGCTCGTCTCTGTAGGCAAAGGTGTTGGAGATGGTGACCGAGAATGCGTCCGCAGAAAGGGCAAGGCCGAGAAGAACAATCTCAAGCAGGCTCAAAGCAACTCCTTGGAGCAGGCGACAGGCAAGCAATCAATGTTACCCAAGCAATTGCGATGCAGGGTATCCGCCAAGCCACTCCCCAAAACGCACAAGTTAGACTATCCTAAAAGCTTAGTACCCATCCGTCCCTGGGCCGGCCGAAGCGGCCCCAGCACACCATTTCCGAGGAGCGCGAGCATGCCCTCTCTGATAACGCATCACATCTTTGGCGAGGACGCTGCGCAGCGACTTCCCAAGGGGCTCATCGACGGCGAGGAGGAGCTTCTCGCCTTCCTGCTGGGCAACGAGGGCCCCGATCCCTTCTTCGTGCGCTTCTCGACCATCCCCGCGCGCGTCTCTGCATGCCGCCACCTTGCGCGAGACATGCACAACAGCCACGTCACCAGGGCGTTTGGCGACATTCGCTCGTCCGTCGGGCACCTGCCCGTCGAGGACGAGCGAATTGGCAGGGCGTTTGCACTGGGTCTTCTCGGCCACTACGCGCTGGACCGCACGGCCCACCCGTTTATCTACGCTCAGCAGTATGCCCTGCTTGAGCAGCCCGGCCTCGCGGACGCCCCGCACGAGCTGCACGCGATCATCGAGAGCGACATCGACTCCTGGATCTTGTGGGAGAAGCGCCACGCGACCGTTCTCGAGCACCACCCCGCCTCGGACCTCATGCATACCGCGCGAATCGACCGCGTGGGAGGAACGATCTTCTCGCAGGTGGCTTTTGCCGTCTTTGGCCTCAACGTTGGCCCGGAGGAGTACGGCGCTGCCGTAAGCGACTACCAGTGGGTGTATCGGCGAATCGAGCCGGCGGGTTCGGGAAAGACGCGGCTCATTGGTGCCGTCGAGCGCCTTGCGCGCCCACATTCCATGGCCGAGTCCTTCGCACACCGCGTGACCACGTCCGACGAGTGCGCCTCCGCCAACCTGGAGCGTCGCGAGTGGGCCAACCCCTTCACGGGCGAGAGGAGCCACGCAAGCTTTGCCGACCTCTTCGAGGAGGCGTTGGAAGCATACCCGCAGATGGCAGAGGCGTTTGTCCGCGGGGACAGGAGGCGCTTCGACGCAATGGCCGGCGGCGTGAACTACGACGGCCGCCCGATGTAGGCCCCGGCCCCCGCATCCCCCATCCCTCGTTCTTTATCGGTATCTGTGAATCTTCTCGGCGTTTGCCCAGGTATTTAATGGCGAGATTCACAAATACCGCTAAAGAAGGCAGACCACGGAGTGGCTACAAGCTCTCGCGGAAGATCTGCTCGACCTCGTCGGTCGTGAGCTTGTGGTAGCCGCCATCCAGGATGATGGTCGCCTTGACTGCCGCCGGGATGTTCTCCTCGGTGAGTCCCAGCTCGCTCGCGTGGCGTACGACGCCAATCTCGTCCATCCAGGCGCTCAGGGCCTCGAGACCCGCCTCGGCGAGCTGTTCGTCCGTCTTGCCGTCCGCGGGGACGTCGAACACGCTCGTCGCGAAGCGGGCGAACTTCTCGACCCCATACGGCATGACCAGGCGGTAGTACGGCAGTGCCACGGCCGAGAGGGTCATGCCGTGCGTGGCGTCCGTGACGGCACCGATGGCCTGACCCAGCATGTGGACCTCCCAGTCGGTGGACTTGCCGCAGGCGATGAGCGTGTTGAGCGCCCACGTGCACACCCAGCTGATGTTGGAGCGCGCCTCGTAGTTGGTGGGATCCTTCACGGCGATGCGGCTGGCGTGCACGAGGCTGCGCATGAGGCCCTCGGCGATGTAGTCGCTCGTGTTGTCGTCGGTGCCCGAGAAGTACTGCTCCTGGATGTGGTTGAACGCGTCGAAGATGCCGGCGCGCATCTGGTAGTCGGGCACGGTGAACGTGAGCTCGGGGTTCACAATGGCGAACTTGGGCATCACGTCGCTGCCGAAGACGTGGCCGATCTTGAGGCCCTCCTCGTGGTTGGTGATCACGGAGCCGGCGTTCATCTCGGAGCCCGTGCCGCTCATGGTGAGGACGTCGCCCACGGGGATTATCTTGCCGGTGGGCTGCTCCATGTTGAGGTACAGGTGCTCCCAGGGGTCTCCCTCCGTCCAAGCTGAGACGGACACGCCCTTGGCATAGTCGATGGTGGAGCCGCCGCCCACGGCGAGAATCAGGTCGACGTCGTTCTCGCGCGCGACCCTAGCGCCCTCGCGCAGCTTGTCTGCCGTGGGGTTGGACATGACGCCTGGCACCTCGACCACGGTCTTTCCGGCGGCCTCGAGCGCGGCAATCACCTTGTCGTACAGGCCGCTGCGCTTGATGGAGCCGCCGCCATAGGTGAGAAGCACTTTGGGGCCGAACTTGGCAAGCTCGCCGGGGAGCTCGTCTAGAGCGTTTGGGCCAAAGTGGAGGCGGCAGGGGTTCTCGTAGGTGAAGTCTCCGAGCATGAAGGTTCCTCTCGTCGTGGGTTATCTCTCGTCTTGGGTTGCTGATGTAAGTCGCCGACTGCGAACGCGCTAGAGGCCAAGTGTCCCCAGCCACGCGGAAAGCTCTTGCCTTGTGGACGCAGGACGCAGCAAGCGACCGTCTACCACATGGGCATCGGGCGCAATGTCGCGCATCCGCTCGACTGCCCTGGCGATGCCGCTTCCCCCGCTTGTCGCAAAGGGAACAACGGTCTTACCCGCAAGGTCACAGGACTCGAGGAACGCGTCGACCATGCGCGGCTCGACGTACCACCAGATGGGGAAACCCACGAACAGCACGTCGTACGCGGAGACATCCGCAGCGGGCTTAACCATGGCAGGACGGCAGGAATCGTCTCTCATCTCAACCGACGACCTGCTGGATGGGTCGTTCCAATTGATGTCCTGGCTGGAATACGGCACTTCGGGGACAATCTCGATGAGGTCGGCCCCTGCAGCCTCTGCGAGACGCCGGGCAACTCCCTCCGTATTGCTCGTCACGCTGAAATACGCAACCAACGCACGTGGCATGACACCACCTCTTCTTTCTGGGTTGTTCTTGACCTGAGAATGAACTTGGCATCGATGGTCCAGAGCCAAACTGGACCCGATGCCCGTTGACATGATTCTCATACCTAAACCCAGATTCAGGTCAAGGTAGTATCTCAAGATATGGAGACGACTTCACATGTGTCCCGGGGGATGGTCGCAGCCCCTGGCTACGACGCCCCGTTCTTTATCGGTATCCGTGAATCTTCTCGGCATTTGCCCAGGTAAATTTGAGTGAGATTCACAGATACCGATAAAGAAGGAGGGAGGAGGAGAGGAAAGGGGGGAGAGAGAGGGAGAAGGGAGAAGAGGAAGGGGGAACTTCCTTTGCCTCGCGGAGGGGCTACAGCCAGACGAGGGTATCGGGTGGGATGGGCTCCGCCCCCTCGTCGTCGGTGCCAGAGGCGGCGCCGGCGCCTATGGACCCCGTCCACTCGGAGGATTCCTCGAGCCACGTCCTCGTGGGCTCGTCAAGCTCAGGCGCGTCCTTCTCGACGCCATCCTCGAGCCACATGAGCTTGTCCGGCTCGTCCTGCGAATCCTGCGACCAGAGCAGTCCGTCCCGCCCGGCAGCATCCGCCCGCCGGGTCCCTCCCCTTTTGAGCGAGAGATGCCTCTCTCGCATCTCGGTCATCCTGAGCGGTGCGGACGAGGCGCGTGGCATGGCCTTTCCTCCAATCGGGAACGAGACAGGGCAGAAGCGGGTGGAAAGAATAGCGAGAAGCGCGTTGGGCGACTAGCGCAAAAAGCCGCTCGGCCGGTCCCCGTGGAGACCGGCCGAGAGTCGCGTCCTAGAGCCCCAACTCGCTGGCAACCTCGCCTGCGCAGGCAAGGCCGTCGGAGATGGCGGCAACCACGAGCGAGGAGCCGGAGCGCGCGTCGCCGGCGGCAAAGACGGGAACCTTGCCCTCGCTCACGGTGCGGTGCAAACCGGAAGCGGCGAGCTTGGGCCTCACGCCGCCGCGCACCTCCTCGGTCTCTACGCCAAGCGCCTCGTAGATCGAGGCCTCGGGGCCGGTGAAGCCCATGGCGAGAAGAACGAGCTGCGCGGGAATCTCGCGCTCGGAGCCCTCGATGGGCTCGGGCTTGCCATGCGACCAGTCGAGAGAGACCACGCGCAGGCCACGGACGCCGCCGTTCTCGTCCTCAAGCACCTCGAGGGTGTTTGTCGCCCAAGTGCGCGGATCTGCGCCCTGCACCAGCTCTGCCTCCACCTGGCCGTAGTCGGTCTTCTTGACGTTGGGCCACTCGGGCCACTGGTTGGAGGCAGCGCGGACCTCGGGCGGGGCCGGCAGGAACTCCAGCTGGTGGACGCTCTTTGCGTGCTGGCGCAGCGCCGTTGCAACGCAGTCGGTGCCGGTGTCGCCACCGCCGATAACCACCACGTCCTTGCCTTTGGCGCTCACCGCCGGCGTTTCCGCATGACCGTCGAGCAGGGCCTTAGTCTGCGCCGTAAGGTAGTCCACAGCAAAGACCACGTTAGGGTTGTCCGCACCGGGGACGCGCAGGCCGCGCGCCTGAGCTGCGCCCGCAGCCACAACCACGGCGTCGAAGCCCGCAAGCTCAGCCGCAACCTCGGGCGAGGTGGCGTCGGCACCGCAGCGAATCTCGATGCCGTTCTTCTCCATGAGGTCGAGCCTGCGCTCGACGACCTCCTTGGGAAGCTTCATGTTGGGAATTCCATACATGAGAAGGCCGCCCGCACGGTCATGGCGCTCGAAGAGCGTCACGCGCGCGCCGCGGCGCGCGAGCTCCCACGACGTAGCCAGGCCGGCGGGGCCGGACCCAACCACGGCGACGCGGGGTGCGTCCTCAGCGGCAGGCGCAAGCGGCGCGGGGCCGCCCGCAGCCCACTCGTGATCGGAGATGGCACGCTCGTCGTCCTTGATGGTGGTGGGCTCGTCCTCAAGGCCCAGGTTGCACGCGGCCTCGCAGGGAGCGGGGCACACGCGGCTCGTGAACTCGGGGAGCGGGTTGGTGAGCGCCAGGCGCTCAGCGGCGTCGGTCCACATGCCGCGCCACATGAGGTCGTTCCACTCGGGGATCAGGTTGTGCAGCGGGCATCCCGAGCTGCGAGCCTTGCCAAACGAGAAGCCCGTCTGGCAGAACGCGACGCCGCAGTACATGCAGCGGCTTGCCTGCGCGCGCTGGTCCTTCTCGTCCAGCGGCACCGCGAACTCCCCAAAGTCCTTGAGCGTCTCGGCTGCGGGCCTCTCGCCGTGGGCGACCCTTCCGAAGTCGATGTATGCTCCGACCTTGCCCATGGCCTTACCTCCCGTTCCTCATGGTCTCGAAGGCGATCTCAATCGCCTCGTCGTGGGTCTTGCCCGCGGCCTCGGCGGCCTCGGTGAGCTCGAGAGCAACCTCGTACTCGTGCGGGATAACCTTCACGAACCTGTCCTTGATGTCGTCGAACATGTAGAGCATCTTGATGCCGCGCGGGCTCTTGGTCCTTCTCGCATGCTCCTCGATGAGGACGCGGATGGTCTCAAAGTCGCGCTCGGTTGGCCGCTTGAGCTCCACCATGTCGGTGTTGCAGCGGCTAGGCAGCGTGCCGTACTCGTCGTAGACGAAGGCCACGCCGCCGCTCATGCCCGCGGCAAAGTTGATGCCAACCTCGCCCAGGATGAGGGCCATGCCGCCTGTCATGTACTCGCAGCCGTGGTTGCCCACGCCCTCGCACACGATGGTGGCGCCGGAGTTGCGCACGCCAAAGCGTTGGCCGGCCAGGCCGTTGATGAAGCCCTTGCCGCCCGTGGCACCGTAGAAGGCCACGTTGCCAATGGAGACGTTCTCGTCGAACTTGTACGTGGCGCTGGGTGCGGGGGCAACCGTGAGGATGCCGCCCGAGAGGCCCTTGCCAAAGTAGTCGTTGGCGTCACCAATCACGTTGATGGTGATGCCGGCCGGAAGGAAGGCGCCGAAGCTCTGGCCGCCGGAGCCAACGCAGTCGATGGTGATGGAGCCCTCGGGGAGGCCCTCCGGGTGCGTGCGGGTGACCTCGGAGCCGAGCATGGTGCCCACGCAGCGGTTCACGTTGGCAATGTCAGCGTGAAAGTGCACTGGCGTGAGCGTGCGGCGCGCGGTCTCGGTGTAGGGCACAAAGAGCGTGGCGTCCAGCGTGCTCGACAGCTCGTCGGCCGGCCCCATCTCGGGCAGGTAGTGGCGGGCGGCGGCGCCGGGGACGCTCTTGCCAAACTCGTTGGTCACGCTTGCGAGGACGGGCGAGAGGTCGATGGAGTTGGCCTTCCAGTTGCCCGGGACCTCAACCTGGCGCAGGCACTCGGGGTGGCCGACCATCTCCTGGACCGTGCGGAAGCCCAGCTCGGCCATGATGTGGCGCAGCTCCTCTGCCACATAGTACATGAAGTTGACCACGTGCTCGGGCTTGCCGTGGAAGCGGCTGCGCAGCTCGCAGTTCTGCGTGGCGATGCCCATGGGGCAGGTGTCCGTCTGGCAGTCGCGCTGCATGAGGCAGCCAAGCGAGAGCAGCGCGGCCGTGCCAAAGTCAAAGACCTCGGCGCCGAGAAGCGCGGCCACGGCCACGTCGCGGCCATCCATGAGCTTGCCGTCCGCCTCCAGCTCCACGCGCGAGCGCAGGCCGTTCTTGAGCAGCGTCTGCTGGGTCTCTGCAAGGCCAAGCTCCAGCGGCAGGCCCGTGTGGTAGATGGAGTCGCGCGGTGCGGCGCCGGTGCCGCCGTTGGCGCTCGAGATCAAGATCTTGTTCGCGCCACCCTTGGCAACGCCCGTGGCAATGGTGCCCACGCCCGCCTCGGAGACGAGCTTCACCGAGACCGTGGCCTTGGGGTTGGCGTTCTTGAGGTCAAAGATGAGCTCGGCCAGGTCCTCGATGGAGTAGATGTCGTGGTGCGGCGGGGGCGAGACAAGCCCCACGCCAGGCGTGGAGTTGCGGACCTTGGCGATCCACGGCCAGACCTTGGTGCCGGGCAGGTGCCCGCCCTCGCCGGGCTTGGCGCCCTGGGCCATCTTGATCTGGATCTCCTCGCCGGAGACCAGGTAGCGGCTCGTCACGCCAAAGCGCGCAGAGGCAACCTGCTTGACCTTGGAGTTTGCCGAGTCGCCGTTGGCGAGCGTGGTCTCGCGGTCGGGGTTCTCGCCGCCCTCGCCCGTGTTGGACTTGGCGCCGATGCGGTTCATGGCAATGGCAAGCGCACGGTGCGCCTCGTCGGAGATGGCGCCAAAGCTCATGGCGCTGGTCTCGAAGCGCTTCACGATGGAGTCGGCGCTCTCGACCTCGTCCAGGGGCACGGGTCCCGAGGCCAGCGGCACAAACTCGAGGAGGTCGCGCAGCATGATGGCGCGTCCCTTGGGGTGGAGCGCCTTGGAGTACTCCGAGAAGAGCTCGGGGCTGTTCTCGCGCACGGCACGATGCAGCAGATAGATGACCTGCGGGGTGATGATGTGTTCCTCGCCGCCAAGCGGGCGCCACTTGGTGATGCCGGAGCTTGCCAGCTGCGTGGGTGCGGGGGTCTTGAGCAGGGCCAGTGCCTCGTCATAGCGCTCGTTGCACTCGCGCTCTACGCCGTCCTCGTCGAGGCCGCCCACGCGCGAGACGGTGCCCGTGAAGCAGCGGTCAACAAAGCCCTGGTCAAAGCCAACGATCTCGAAGATCTGCGCGGAGTGGTAGCCCTGCATCGTGGAGATGCCCATCTTGGACATGATCGAGGTGATGCCAGCGTTGACCGCGCGGTCGTAGTTGGCGATGCCCTCCTCGGCACTCACGCCCAGAGAGCCGCGCTCCGCCAGGGCGGTAATGCACGCGTGCGCCATGTAGGGGTAGATGCCCGAGGCGGAGTAGCCCACGAGCGTGGCGTAGTCATGCGGGGTGATGGCGTCACCGCACTCCACCACGATGTCCGCCTTCATGCGGATGCCGGTGCGGATCATGTGGTTGTGAACAGCCGAGACCGAGAGCAGCGACGGGATAGGAACCTGACCCTCGCCCGCGCGGTCGGAGATGACCACCACGTTGGCGCCGGCGCGCACGGCCTTCTCGACGCCCTTGCACAGGGACTCGAGCGCCGCCTTGAGCGCGCCCTCGCCCGCCTCGCGCGGATAGGTGGCCGAGAAGCACGCGACGTGGAAGCCCTGACGGTCAAGCGAGGCGATACGCTGGAACTCGTCCTTGGTGAGAATGGGGTCATCCAGGCGCAAGAGCTGGCAGTTCTTGCGCGAGTCCTCGAGCATGTTGCCGTGGTTGCCCAGGTAGAGCACCGAGGACGTCACGAAGCTCTCGCGGAGTGCGTCGATCGGCGGGTTGGTGACCTGCGCGAACAGCTGGTTGAAGTAGTCGAAGAACGAGCGCGGGTGGCCGGAGAGCACGGCGAGGGGGACGTCCGAGCCCATCGAGGCCAGGGGCGGCTTGCCCGTGTTGGCCATGGGGCGCACGGCCTCCTCGACGTCGTCGAAGTGGTAGCCGTGACGGGCGAGGCGCTGGGTGAGGCTCACCTCGGCGTCGATGCTCTCGAAGGGGTTCTTCTCGGCCTTGGCGAGGTCACCAACGGAGAGGGTCTCCTCGTCAATCCAGTCGCGGAAGGGCTTCTGGGAGGCGAAGCGCGACTTGACCTCGTCGTCCCAGAGGATGCGGCCCTGCGAGGGGTCGACGACGAACATCTGGCCGGGGCCGAGCGAGCCCGTCTGCAGGATCTCGTCGGGCTCGACGGTGAGGGCGCCTGCCTCGGAGGCAAGGATCATGCGGTCGTCGTGCGTGACGTAGTAGCGGGCGGGGCGCAGGCCGTTCCTGTCGAGGGCGGCGCCGGTGATGCGGCCGTCGGAGAAGGCGATGGCAGCGGGGCCGTCCCAGCTCTCAGTGAGCATGGACTGGTAGCAGTCGTAGGCGCGGCGCTCGTCGGAGAGCTGCTTGTTCTTGTCCCACGGCTCGGGAAGCAGCATGGTGACGGCGCGCGAGAGGGGCCTGCCGTTCATGGTGAGGAACTCGAGCACGTTGTCGAGGATGGCGGAGTCCGAGCCCTCGCGGTTGATGACGGGCATCACGTGGCCGAGGTCCGCGCCCAGCACGGGCGAGTAGAACTCGGACTCGCGGGCGCGAATCCAGTTGACGTTGCCGCGAAGGGTGTTTATCTCGCCGTTGTGGACGATGTAGCGGTTGGGGTGGGCGCGCTCCCAGCTGGGCGTGGTGTTGGTGGAGTAGCGCGAGTGCACGAGTGCCAGCGCAGACTCGGCGGCGGCATCGTTGAGGTCCAGGTAGAAGTTGCGCATCTGGGTGGCGACGAGCATGCCCTTGTACACGATGGTGCGCGAGCTCATGGAGCACACGTAGAAGATCTTGCCCTCGAGCGCGTGGTGGGCACCCGCTGCCTTCTCGATGGTGCGGCGGCACACGTAGAGCTTTCGCTCGAACTCGTCACCAGCGGGGACATTTGCCGGGCGGCCAAGGAATGCCTGGTAGATGGTGGGCATGCACGCGAGGGCCGTCTCGCCCAGGTCATGCGGGTCGATGGGAACCTCGCGCCAGAAGAGCAGGGGTATGCCCTGCTCGGCGCAGCCCTCCTCGAAGACGCGACGGGCGACCTGCGCGCCCTCCTCGTCCTGGGGGAAGAAGACCATCGCCACGCCGTACTCGCCCTCGTCGGGGAGCAGGTGGCCGTACTTCTGGGCCTCCTTACGGAAGAAGCGGTGCGGAATCTGGAACAGGATGCCGGCGCCGTCGCCGGTGTTTCTCTCCAGGCCCTTGCCGCCGCGGTGCTCAAGGTTTACGAGCAGCGTAAGCGCGTCATCGAGCAGCTGGTGTGACTTCTGGCCCTTGAGGTGAGCAATTGCGCCAATGCCGCAGGCGTCGTGCTCGAACTCCTCCCGGTACAGGCCCTGACCGGTGCTGGTGTCCTTGGCCACCTGGTTGGATGCCATGTATTCCCCTCTCCAAGCGCCCGCGCGGGCGGGCGTGCCATCTGGGCGCCCGCCAGATTGCCCGCGGGAGCCCTACGTACCGATGGAAGTCTATGCTGGGTGTGTTTCGGCGAGAAAAACGGGGGCAGCTTGCTGTCCAACATACACACGCCTGAAACGCGCTCGAAAAAAGAACATCCGCGGGATTAAGTTGCGGGCAACGGGATTCCATTGCCTGGTAACGGAATCCCGTTGCCCGGTAACTCAATCCCATCCGACCACACGCCGAAGTGGCGACGTCGCCGCCCTTCGGACGATGGATGCTTGACCCACGAAGGGGTCGCGTGGAGAGGGGTTGCCATGTCCGAGCATCGCATCACCGGAACCGGCAGGCTTCTTGATGAGAAGGGCCGTCTTCGCGAGCCCGGCTGGGCAACGCGTCCGCCCTTCGACTACGACCACGCGGACATCCAGGCACCGCCGTGGCGCATCAAGGATTGGGACTACTACCTCGTGAACGACGAGCGCTATGCAGTGGCGCTCACCTTTAGCGACCTTGGGTACCTGGGGCTTGTCTCCGCGTCTGTCCTGGACTTCTCGGCGCGCACCTTCAAGACCACGTCAGAGACGGTACCGCTGCCGCTGGGTTCCATGGGGCTGCCCGCCAGCTCTGACGCAGGCGACATCTGCTGGGAGAATGCCCGCTGCCGGGTGGACTGGCACCACGTGGGCGACTCGCGGCGCCTCTCGTTCTTTATGCGGGACTTCGACGACGAGGACGACCTCGAGGTTGAGGCTCTTCTCGACCAGCAGCCGCGCGACTCGATGGTCATCTGCACGCCGTGGGACGAGGACCCCCACGCCTTCTACTACAACCGTAAGATTGTGGGCATGCGTGCACGGGGCGGCTTTCGTCGCGGGGCGCTCTTTCACGAGTTCTCGCAGGACGACTCGTTTGGGCTTCTCGACTGGGGTCGCGGCGTTTGGACGTACGAGAATACCTGGTACTGGGCGGTCGCGCAGGGACGCCAGGGCAGCCACGTGGTGGGCCTCAATCTTGGTTATGGGTTCGGGAACACGCGTGCTGCCAGCGAGAACATGGTCTTCGTAGACGGCGTTGCCCACAAGCTGGGACGCGTGGACTTTGGCATTCCCGTGGACGAGAAGGGATACGCGTACCTCTCGCCTTGGCATGTGACTGACGATGAGGGCAGGCTTGACCTGGCCTTTGAGCCACAGATCGACCGCACCGATGATATCGACCTGGCTGGCGTAATTGTGAGCCGGCAGCATCAGGTGTTTGGGATCTTCACCGGGACCGTGGTACTCGATGACGGCAGCGCGCTTTGCGTGGACGGACTGCGCGGCTCGGCCGAGCATATCTACAACAAGTACTAGCGGCGCTGGGAACGGGGCGTCCCGCCGATGACGCCGGAGGGCGCATTTCCGCAGCTGCGGCGTACGGAACCTTTCCTCCGGCGTCATTTCGGCGCCGGCAGGGTCTTTTCGTACGGAATGCCGTCGGGAACCCCTGCCCCGGCGTCATTTCGGCGCCGGAAGGGCCTCTTTGGCGAGAATCTCGCTATTATCGCTGCTCCGGCGTCTTTTTCTCGCCGGAGGGCGCATCTCCGCAGCTGCGGCGCAGGCAATCGGGTTTCCAGCGCCCTAACTACCTAAAGACGGCCATCAAAAGCGTCGAGGCCACGATGATCGCCAGGCCCGTGAGCGAGCGCTTGGTGTAGGTCTCCTTGAAGACCGCGGCGGAGAAGGCCATCGCAACCACGATCGACAGCTTGTCGATGGGAACCACGACCGAGACCACGCCCGTCTGGATGGCGTAGTAGTAGCAGAGCCACGAGGCGCCCGTGGCCACGCCGGAAAGACAGATGAAGAGCAGCTCGTGGCGGTCGATGCCGCGCACCTCCCCCAGCTTGCCGCGCATTGCCACGACGACCCACGCCATGACCAGCACAAAGCAGGTACGGATGGCCGTGGCGAGGTTAGACTCCACGCCCTCGATGCCAACCTTTGCGAGAATCGACGTGAGCGCGGCAAAGACGGCGGAGCCCACGGCGTACCACATCCACGAGTTGCCCTGGACGTCGTGGTCCTGCTGCTTGCGCTCGATCATGAGGAGCGTGCCCACGAGGATTCCCACGCAGCCCACAAGCTTCACGGCAAGGTTCTCGGTCTCGCCAAAGAGCACGATGGCGAGAAGCACCGTGAGCACCGTCGAGCACTTGTCGATGGGCACGACCTTGTTGACGTCGCCCATCGAGAGCGCCTTGAAGTAGCAGATCCAGCTCGCGCCGGTAGCAAGGCCGGAGAGCGCCAGGAAGAGGAGCGAGTGGGGCGTGATCTGCCCGATGGTGGGGATGGATCCAACCACGCCCGCCATGAGCCAGGCAAACGCCAGTACAACGATGGTGCGCACCGCTGTCGCCACGTCGGAGTCGGTGTGTCGAATGCCGCACTTGGCGAGAATCGACGTGATGCCCGCGAAGATCGC
>URLM01000041.1 GCA_900548775.1 uncultured Olsenella sp. | reverse complement strand
CGCCACGGCCCGCGCCCGCGCCGCGTCCAGCTCACGCGCCGGCCGCCGGGGCCCCCGTCACGGACGGCGCCACGCTGCAGCGCAACTGGAAGCGCGTCACCGAGGGACTCATGTCCAAGTCTGCGTCCAGGGGCTCACTGCTTCTCAACTCCAGCATCGTCTCTGACGACGGTGCCAAGCTCACCGTCTCGCTGCCAACGGGCTCGCACTTCGCGGCCCGCATGCTCGAGCGCGCCGACGTCCGCGAGCTCTACCTGCCCATCGTCGCGAGCGTCTTTGGCCCGCGCGAGGTCATCTTCGTGGAGTCGAGTCTCTCCAGCCAGGCGATAGCCCAGTCCGACCGCGCTGCAACGGCGCCCCACCCGATGACGCCCGCGCCGCAACCGGCTCCAGTCCCACAGCCTGCTCCCGCCCCGCAGCAGACGCCTTCGCCCTACCCCATGCCATGGGATCCCGTTGAGCCCGCAACGAGCCAGCCCGCGCCGGCTCCCGAGCCGCCCGTAGTCGAGCAGGTGCCCTACAGCGATGCAGACGCGTCTGCCTACGAGGAGGACGCGGGCTTTGACGCGCCTGCGTCGGCTCCCGCCCCGCAGTCAGCGCCTGCCCCCCGGCCGGCCCCGCAGCCAGCTCCGGCCCCCAAGCCTGCGCCAAAGCCGGCCCCACCCGACACACCCCCGGCCGACGATGCCCCGGTCCTCACGGAGGAGTTCGCGAACATCGCCGCGATGCTCGAGGACGCCTTCGGCGGCTCCGTGGTCGTGAAGCCAGACGAGCCCGATGCTCCTTCCGCCTCGGACGGCGAGGGCACGGACTAGCCAACGCGGCTCGCCGGCAATATCATCAGCAAGCACATCTACCAACAACCAGGAGGAACGTATGTCCAAGGGACCCAGAGGCGGCTACAACATGGGCGGCATGAACCGCAACCAGATGATGGCCCAGGCCCGCAAGATGCAGGAGCAGCTCGCCGCCGCGCAGCAGCAGGCGGCGGCCACCGAGGTGTCTGCCTCGGCCGGCGGCGGCACGGTCAAGGTCACGGCCACGGGCGACCTGCGCATCACCTCGATCGCCATCGACCCGCAGGCCCTTGACCCCGAGGACGTCGACATGCTGCAGGACATGATACTTGCCGCCGTGAACGACGCCCTCGAGCAGGCGGAGTCTGCAACCGAGAAGGCCATGAGCGCCGTCACCGGCGGCTTCAACATCCCGGGGCTCTTCTAGGGATGAACCAGCTCAACGACGGGCACGCGCTGCAGCGCCTCCTCGACGAGCTGGGCAGGCTCCCGGGCATTGGCCCAAAGTCCGCCCAGCGCATCGCGTACTACCTCCTCGAGGCCGACGCGGAGGAGGCGCGCAGGCTTGCAACTGCCATTCTCGAGGTAAAGGAGCAGGTCCACTTCTGCCCGATCTGCTTTAGCTACGCCACGCGCGACACCTGCGACGTGTGCTCGGACTCCTCGCGCGACCGCACGACCATCTGCGTGGTCTCCGAGCCGCGCGACGTCTCTGCCATCGAGCGGACGGGCAGCTACCACGGCCTCTACCACGTGCTCGGGGGCGTCATCTCGCCCATGGACAAGATCGGTCCGGAGCAGCTCCACGTGAAGGAGCTGCTTGCGCGTCTGGCTTCGGGCGAGGTCCAGGAGGTCATTCTCGCCACCAACCCGGACGTCGAGGGCGAGACAACGGCCACGTACCTCTCGCGGATCATCCGGCCCTTGGGCGTGCGCGTGTCCCGCCTTGCAAGCGGACTGCCGGTTGGCGGGGACCTCGAGTATGCCGACGAGGTGACGCTTGGCCGCGCCATCGAAGCGCGTCGCGAGGTGTAGCCGCCCGGTGGGCTAGGATGAGAGCGGGCGAAAACCGCAGGGGAGACGAGATGAGCTACGCATCCAATGACGAGAAGTACAGGCGTTCCGCGCATGTCACGGGCAGGCATGCCGCCGGTGGCGTCTCCAGGACCGGTGCGCATGCGGTTCCCGAGGACGTCGACGATGGCTCCGCCCCTCGCCAAAGTGCCGCACCCGCGGGCTCCCTCAAGACCCTCTCAGCAGGCCAGGGAGCCCGCGTGACCACACGCGACAACGCGGCCGAGGCTGCCGACATCGCGCGCGACCGCGCCGCCG
Source organism: uncultured Olsenella sp. (assembly GCA_900548775.1). GTDB lineage: Bacteria > Actinomycetota > Coriobacteriia > Coriobacteriales > Atopobiaceae > Tractidigestivibacter. The sequence continues at coordinate 14,823 of URLM01000041.1, read as the reverse complement.
AGCGTTCTCGCAGCCGTCGCCTTCGCGGACGCAACCGGCCGAGGTACGGAAAGGAGCCGGAACGCAAGCCCGTCAACCCTAAGTTCGTCCTGCTCGTCATTGCCGGCGTGGTGGGTCTCTTCGTTATTCTCGCCATTGTGGCGGTTGTCACCTTCCTTGCCGCGCAGGACAACCCCCAGCCGCAGGAGCCTGCAGCTGGCGTGGAGGAGCCGCAGCAGGTCCAGACCACCGCAGACGGGTCCGTTACCTATCAGGGGGTCTCGTACTCCCTCAAGGCCACCGGGGACGGGACGTATGCGGTTATCGCCTCGGACTCCAAGGGCAACAAGACCCAGGAGTTCACCGTGAGGGGGACGCCCGTCTCGCTCATCCTCTACAACTCGGTCATCGTCGTGCCCGAGAACAAGTCGGACGGCACCTGGGACGTGGTGGCCTACACGATCGGCGGTGACTCCGCGCCCATGGCGGTTGCCGATTCCTCGGGCAATGCCATCACGGGCACGGGGACCATCTCCACGGCCACGCTTGACGGCTCGGTGGTCCACGTGACGGATTCGACGGGTGCCACCACGGACATCGCTCTTGAGTAGGTAGCCGCGCCGATAGAAGTGCTCGCGGATTCCGGACGGTTAACCCCACTCAAACGTCCAAATCCCGCGTCTAGCGGCGTCCCGCGTCAGGCCGCGCCAAGGTGGCCGTTTGCAGGAAGGGCTGCGCCCCATCAGGGTGGGGCCCGGGTCGGCGTCCCCGGCTTCGTGTGCCCAGCCAGCCCCACAAAACTTCCTCAAATTCTTGCTAGACAGATACCGCGTCCTCTGCGTATAATAGCTCCCGCACAACGCGCGTGGGGTATTAGCTCAGCTGGTTAGAGCGCCGGCCTGTCACGTCGGAGGTCGCGGGTTCGAGCCCCGCATATCCCGCCATTGTGAACTCAAGGAGCCCCGAAAGGGGCTCCTTTCTTATGTGTGGATTACTCAAGAGATTATGCCGCCGCAGCCTGGTGCCCTGACCCGACCTGTCGTGCTGGACGGCGTGCCAACAACTACCGGACAACAAACGTCGAATTGCTATGGCTAATAGTACAATTCGTCCCATACCGTTTTCGCACTGGTATCATTGGTACGATACGATTCCCAATTGCACCATGGAGACGCACAGCATGCTCGCTTCTACAGACGACAGCGCGCAACCGCAGAGAAAGACGAAGCTCGCGGTATTTGACTTCGACGGCACGTCCATCGACGGTCAGTCCGGTGCTCTCTTCTCGGTGTACCTGTGGCGGCATGGGCTCATGTCCATCCCTCGTGCCCTTGCCCTCGGTCTGTGGGGGCTGCGCTACAAGTTGCATCTTCCCCAGAGTCAGGACGAGGCGCGCGAACTTGTCTTTGGCGCGCTCGAGGACCTGAGCCACCGGGATATCGACAAGATCATGCACGAGTTCTACCAGGACGTCCTCAAGGACCGCTACCGTCCGGAGGTCGCGGCGGAGGTTGCCAAGCGTCGCGCGGAGAGCTGCGTTACGCTGCTCGTCTCGGCGACGTTCGAGCCCATAGCGGCGGACGCCGCAAAGGCCCTTGGGGTGGATGACTACATCGCCACCGGCATGGAGCGCGATTCCGACGGCAACTACACGGGTCGCGTCGAAGGCACGGTGGTGCAGGGGCCCGAGAAGGTCGCCGCAGTCACGCGTTGGGCAGACGCCCACCTCGGCCGGGGGACCTGGGCGCTTTCGTATGCCTATGGCGACCACCACACGGATGCCGCACTTCTCTCGGCGGCAGCCAAGGGATATGCCGTGTGTCCGGGGGAGACGCTCAAGAAGTTGGCGCGACAGCACGGCTGGGAGGTACTCAACTGGGGGGACTCTCCCGCAAAGACGAGCCGGAGGAAGGGTTAGCCCATCGGGCTGCCAGGAGGTTGCAATGGAGATCTCGAGAAAGACCGATTACGCGCTTCGCATGCTCGCGGCGCTCGTCCAGAACCCGGACGGCGTTGTCTCGGTGCGCACTGCCGCGAAGGACAATGGCGTTCCGTACTCGTTTGCGCGGTCCATCCAGCACGACCTTGCCCTTGCGGGCATAGTCGAGAGCACGCGCGGCGCCCACGGTGGCATGAGGCTCGCCGTTGACCCGCGCACCACGTCGCTCCTCAAGCTCGTCGAGGCGGTCCAGGGGCCAATCCTCATCGCCGCCTGCGACTACGCTGGGGATGACGGCGGCCCCTGCCCACGCATGGCCGAGTGCCACTTCAACCCCGTCTGGTGCAACGCCGAGCGCATGCTGCGTGCCTACTTCGACTCCGTGACCCTCTACCAGGTTGTCATGGAGGGGAAGATGCCGCAGATGACCGGTTCGTTCAAGCTCGTGGGCAACAAGCGCAAGGCCAAGGCTGCGGCCGAGTAATGCCAGGCGTCTCGAGAGTTGGGGTCACCTCAGGGGAGGGGAGAGGCTTCTCGTCTCATGTCCTGTCCACGGAGGAGGAACTCGCCTCATTTAGGGCAACGGTGCTCTTGCGCGGCCGTGAACTCTACCGCGACCTGCCATGGCGTCGCACGAGAGACCCCTACGCCATCTGGATCTCCGAGGTCATGCTCCAGCAGACGCAGGTCTCGCGCGTGGACGGTCGCTGGCAGCACTGGCTTGAACTCTTCCCCACGGTCGATGCCCTTGCCGCCGCGGATTCCGCGGACGTGCTGGGCGAATGGCAGGGCCTGGGTTACAACAGGCGCGCGCTCTCGCTCTGGCGTGCCGCGCGGGAGGTCTCGGCGGCAGGCGGCCGCATGCCGTCCGACGAGGCGGCCCTAAAGGCGCTTCCCGGCATTGGCCCAGCTACGGCTGCGGGGATTCGCGCGTTTGCCTTCGACCTTCCTGGCGTCTACCTCGAGACAAACGTGCGCGCCGTCCTTCTCCACGAGTTCTTCCCCGAAGAGGATGCCGTTGCGGACGCATCCCTGGTGCCCATAGTGCGTGCCACCTGCCCCAAGGATGCAAGCAACGCGGAAGACGACCCACGCACGTGGTACTACGCCCTTCTCGACTATGGCGCGCATCTCAAGGCAACGGTCCCCAACCCCTCGCGCCGCTCGCGCTCGCACGTGCGTCAGTCGCGCTTCGAGGGCTCCCACCGGCAAAAGCGTGCGGAGGTCCTGCGCATCCTCCTCGCTCACCGAGCAGACCCGCGAGGCGGCGTGGACCTTGATACTCTATCTGTGGAGCTTTCCCGCGAGGAGGTCGCAGCGGGTAGAAGTGAGGTGGATGCATCGGTCGCCCAGACGTTGCTGGCAGAGCTCTCGAAGGAGGGTTTTTGTCATAATAACGGTAACATTTGGTGCGCCTGATGCTACCATGGGTACTGCCTGCGCGAGCAGGCGGGGCACGGCTATGTGGCCCATTGTTTCCCCAGGAGGGGAAGGAGAGGAGCAGTAATGGCAGTCGATTTCGAGAACTCGCAGACCAAGAAGAACCTCGAGGCAGCATTCGCAGGTGAGTCCCAGGCGAGCCGCAAGTACTCCTACTACGCCAGCAAGGCCAAGAAGGAGGGCTACGTCCAGATCTCTGACATCTTCACCGAGACCTCCGGCAACGAGTCCGAGCACGCCAAGCTCTGGTTCAAGTACCTGCACGGCGGCGATGTGCCCGACACCCTGACCAACATCAAGGATGCTGCGGCCGGCGAGAACTACGAGTGGACCGAGATGTACAAGGGCTTCGCCGAGACCGCCGACGAGGAGGGCTTCAAGGAGATCGCCGTCAAGTTCCGTCTGGTCGGCGAGGTCGAGAAGCACCACGAGGAGCGCTACAACAAGCTCGCCGAGCGCGTCGAGAAGGGCGAGGTCTTCAACCGTCCGGGCGTCAAGGTCTGGAAGTGCCTCAACTGCGGCCACCTGCACGTTGGCCCCGAGGCCCCCAAGGTCTGCCCGGTCTGCAACCACCCGCAGAGCTACTTCGAGGAGCAGGCGATCAACTACTAGCCTTGCGTTCAGTTGCGTCGACCGCACCCGTTCCGCATTCGCCGGAACGGGTGCTTTTTTGTGTGCGGGAGTGGGACGAAGGCGTGCCAGGTGGGAGAATTACCAGGTCAAAGCATATCTATTGAAACGATAACCAGTTGCGTGCATCCACTGTATCTATCTGGGTGGACTTCTCGGTTGCAAGCGATAACATGCAGCTCATGGAAAAGAAGACGACATACACAGCGTTATCGGGAAGGCAGATGCCGTAGCCCGAGAAGAGACGCCGCACGCGCGGTGACTGGTCTCGGGCTTCCCCGCTTCCCGCTAACGTCGGCGCAGCAGCGCCACCACCCTAAGGAGATCATCATGGCTTTCGAACTCAACCCCAACTTCGCCAAGGATCCCGAGAAGCACTTCAACACCCTGCAGGTCCACGCTGGCTGGTCCCCCGACCCCACCACCGGCTCCGCGGCGCTCCCCGTCTATGCCTCTGCCGCCTTCGAGTTCAAGGATGCCGAGGACGGCGCCGCCAAGTTCGCCCTCTCTCGTCCCGGAAACGTCTACGGCCGCCTGACCAACACCACCACCGATGCCGTCGCCGCCCGTGTGTCCGCCATCGAGGGCGGCACCGGCGCCGTTGCCGTTGCCTCCGGCCACGCCGCCGAGATTCTCGCCCTCACCAACCTGGTCGGCGCCGGTGACGAGATCGTTGCATCCGACTCCCTCTATGGTGGCACCTGGAACATCTTCCTGCACACCCTCGGTGACCTGGGCGTGAAGACCACCTTCGTCGAGAACAACGACATCGACGCCTTTGTCGCCGCCACCACCCCCAAGACCAAGCTCTGGTACGTCGAGACCATCGGCAACCCCCTGGTCGACGTCGCGGACGTCCCCGCCATCGTCGAGGCGGCCAACTCCCTGCCCTCGCCCGTGCCCGTTTTTGTCGACAACACCTTTGCGACGCCGTACCTCTATCGTCCCGCCGAGGACGGCGCGGCCGTCGTGATCGAGTCCCTCACCAAGTGGATCGGTGGCCACGGTGCCACGCTGGGCGGCGCGGTTGTCGACACCGGCAAGTTCAACTGGAAGCAGGATCCCGAGAAGTGGCACACCCTCGCCCAGCCCGATCCCTCCTACCACGGCATCGTCTTTGCAGACGCCGCCCCTGCCGCTCCCTTCGCCACCCGCGTGCTTGCCAACAAGCTTCGTGACTTTGGCCCCACCCTCTCTCCATACGCGGCCCAGCTCATCGGCCTCGGCATCGAGGACCTCTCTCTTCGCGTTCAGCGTCACGCCGACAACGCGCTTGCCGTTGCCAAGTACCTCAAGGAGAACCCCAAGGTCTCCTGGGTGCGCTACTCCGGACTCGAGGACGACCCCTCGCATGAGGTTGCGAGCCGCATCCTGCACCACGGCTTTGGCGGCGTAGTGGTCTTCGGCGTCAAGGGCGGACGCGAGGCTGGTCTCAACGTGGTGAACAACGTGAAGCTCTTCACGCACCTCGCCAACGTGGGCGACGCCAAGTCCCTCATCATCCACCCCGCCTCCACCACGCACTCCCAGCTCACGGCCGAGCAGCTCAAGGCGGCTCACCTCTCCGAGGACCTCATCCGCCTCTCCATCGGCATCGAGGACGTGGACGACATCATCGCCGACCTCGACCAGGCCCTCGCCAATGCGTAGGTTGCCGGCAGCGACTCCCCGGCTTTCTCGCAAACAGACGGCCCTCCGACGCCATCGTGGCGCCGGAGGGCCTCTTTTGTGCGCAGCTGCTGCGAGAACGTACCTTCCGGCGTCGGAGGGCGCCGGAAGTGGACCCTGGGCTCCTCTCGCCTGCGAAAACTCACGCTCCGGCGAGAAAACGGCGCCCGAAGGGGCGTTTCGTACGGAATCCCGTCCGAAGTCCCCACTCCGGCGTCATTTCCTCTCCGGAGGGCGCTTTTCATACGGAATCCCGTCGTGAACTCATCTCCCGGCGTCATTTCCTCTCCGGAGGGCACGTCTCGTACGGGATCCCGTCTAAACCCCTCCTCCGGCGTCAGATTCTCGCCGGAAGGGACCTTTGATACGGGCTGGCTGCGAAAACGTGCCCTCTGGCGTCGCCGCAAGGCCGTCGCCGCGAGACCGTCGCCCCAGCGCACGCGCCCCTTACTTCCTGTAGCGGTCGGGATTCCCCGCGCTGGGGCACACGTCCGCCATGGGGCATCCGGCGCACTTGGGCGACCGCGCCGTGCAGACATCGCGCCCAAAGTGGATCCACTCCTCGTTGACATTGCCCCACAGCTCGCGGGGGATGATGTCGAGAAGGTCCTTCTCGGCAGCAGCGGGCGTCGTCGCGCGGGTGAGCCCGAAGCGCATTGCCAGCCGGAATACGTGGGTGTCCACGGCGATGCCGTCCACCACGCCAAACGCCTTGTTGAGCACGATGTTGGCGGTCTTTCTCCCCACGCCCGGCAGCTGGCAGAGCTCCTCCATGGTTCCGGGGACCTCTCCGCCAAACTCGGAGACGATCATCTGCGCCGTCTCCACGCAGTGCTTGGACTTGGCCCGCCAGAAGCCGATGGAGTGAATGACCTCCCCAACCTCCTCGGGATCGGCGGCTGCCATGGACTTGGCGTCCGGCCAGCGCGAGAAGAGCTCGGGCGTCACGCGGTTCACGCCCGCATCGGTTGTCTGCGCCGAGAGAAGCACGCATATCACAAGCTCGAACGGGTTCGAAAACGTGAGGGCGCTCTTGACGCCGGGGTACAGCTCGCCCATGCGGCGGCAGATCTCCGTGGCGCGCTCGCGCTTGGACTTCTTGGACTCTCTTGGCATGGCCGCTCCTCTCGTCTGCCGACAATGATACTCATTGGACAGCAATTGGGGGTGGCAGGCGCTCGAACCTACCGACGCATGCTGTTTGCCGCCGCTACCTCAATAGCCCCCGCTCGCACGCGCCAATGCGCCGCTCGCACCCCCATGTGGAACCGTTCCCGCAGTCATTCGCCCAACACCTGTGCGACCCCGGATGCCTTGCGTTTATGGAATATAATTGGAGAAAACGGGGTTGGCGACAAACAAACCGCACGTCACACCCCATGGGGGACAAAAAACGACGCGTGAGGAGCGAGCATGCAGACTCGTGACAGTTCTCTGTACCTGAGCGACGACGATCTCTACCTGCTAGCAAAGGGCGAGTGGTACCGCAGCTACGACAAGATGGGTGCGCACCAGGCCGTCGACGAGAACGGCACCGAAGGCTTCCACTTTGCCGTCTGGGCGCCCCAGGTCAAGAGCGTGCACGTGATCGGTGAGTTCAATAACTGGGATGAGGGCGCCAACCCGCTCACAAAGACCAAGACCGGTGATGTCTGGCAGGGCTTTGCCCCCGGTGTCCAGATGGGGTCCCTCTACAAGTACGTTATCGAGACAAACTCTGGCAAGCGCCTCTACAAGGCAGATCCGTACGCGTTCTTTGCCGAGAAGGCGCCTGGCACTGCTTCCCGTACGTATGACATCAGCGGTTACTCGTGGGGAGACGAGGCGTGGCTCGCCAAGCGCGCCAAGGCTGACAAGCTCAAGTCCCCTCTCAACATCTACGAGGTGCACCTTGGCTCCTGGCGCCGCCACGGAGACGAGCCGCAAGGCGACCCGCGTCCCGACGGCACCTATCCCGGCCCCGGCGACCCGTTCCCCGCCCAGCGCGGCGAGTTCTACTCCTACGACGACCTCTCCGTCGAGCTGGTGGACTACGTCCGCTCGATGGGCTACTCGCACATCGAGCTCATGCCCATCATGGAGCACCCATTTGACGGCTCGTGGGGCTACCAGGTGACGGGCTACTTCGCGCCCACCGCACGCTATGGCGAGCCCAAGCAGTTCAAGCACTTCGTCGACGCCTGCCACGAGGCCGGCATCGGCGTGATCCTCGACTGGGTGCCCGGCGGCTTTTGCGCAGACGAGCAGGGCCTTGCCACGTTCAATGGCGAGATGCTCTACGAGAACGAGATTCACCCCAACTGGGGCACGCACAAGTTCGACTTCTCCCGTGGGCAGGTGCGCACCTTCCTCATCTCCAACCTGCTCTACTGGATCGACGAGTACCACGCGGATGGCATCCGCATGGACGGCGTCACCTCCATGCTCTATCTCAACTTCGGCGTTGACGACCCGCGCCTCAAGAAGTTCAACTCTCGTGGAACCGAGGAGGACGACGAAGCCATCGCGTTCGTGCGACAGTGCAACTCCACGGTTGGCAAGTACTACCCAGACGTCTCGATGATCGCCGAGGAGTCCACCGCCTGGCCGCTCGTGACCTATCCGCCCGAGGACGGCGGCCTCGGCTTCAACTTCAAGTGGGACATGGGTTGGATGAACGACACGCTGCACTACATGCAGACCGACTTCCCCTATCGTCCCGGCAACCACAGGCTGCTCACGTTCTCGACCATGTACCAGTTCAACGAGAACTTCGTGCTTCCGCTCAGCCATGACGAGGTGGTCAACGGCAAGTGCTCCCTCATCACGCGCATGCCCGGTGACTACTGGCGCCAGTTCGCCGGCATGAGGGCGCTCGCCTTCTACCAGATGACGCATGCCGGCGGCAAGCTCAACTTCATGGGCAACGAGATTGCCCAGTTCATCGAGTGGCGCTACTACGAGGGCATCCAGTACTTCCTGGCCGAGCAGTACGACACCCACCGCCACCAGCAGCAGTTTGTTGCGGCGCTCAACGCGTTCTACAACGCGCATCCCGCGCTCTGGCAGCGCTCCTACACGAGTGACGGGTTCGAGTGGATTGATGCCGACAACGCCAAGCAGTCGATCATCTCGTTTATCCGCAAGGGCGACGACCCCAAGGACGACCTGGTCATCCTCATCAACTTTGACGTCAACGCGCGCGAGGACTTCCGTCTCGGGGTTCCGGAGGAGGGCTATTACGAGGAACTCTTCAACTCCGATGCCGAGCAGTTCGGCGGGTCCGGCGTGGTCAACATCGGCAAGCTCGAGACGAGCGAGACCCCGTGGAACGGCCGCGAGCAGTCCGTCATCATCCGCGTGCCGCCACTCGGCGGTCTCGTCCTGCATCGCACCGGAGCCCTGAGGAAGCGTCGCGCCACTGGCACGCGCGCAAGGTCTGCGACCGGCACCGCCAAGAAGGCCGCGCCTGCGGCCGAGAAGGAAGTTCGCCCCGCCGCTGCCAAGAGGTCGGCGGCCAAGAAGTCCGTCGCCGAGAAGGACGCGGGCGAGAAGCCTGCGGCCAAGAAGGCGGCAAGCAGGGCGGGCTCCTCGAGTGCTCGGGCGGCCAAGAAGGCCGCGGCCAAGTCCGCGCCTGCTGCCAAGAAGCCCACGGCCCGTCGCTCGGCTTCCAGCAAGGCACCAAAAACAAAGTAAACCAGCGTTCGTCACGCGCGCGTTGCCCGTTGGTATGGCGCGCGTGACGAACGCATCCGTATAATGAGACGGGAACGTTCTCATGTGATGTTCGAACGTTCTCGCCCCGCAAGACATGGCATTGGAGTCGCATGGCACAGGAAATGATCTTCAAGAACACCGCAGACTTTGAGAAGCAGTATCGCGAGGCCTGCATGGCAGACCTCAGCAAGAAGTTCGAGGACTGCACCGAGCTCGAGCGCTACCAGGTGCTCGCAACACTCATCGCCAAGAAGTCGCGCAACGTTGGCATCGCAACGCATCAGAAGGGCGAGAAGAAGGTCTACTACTTCTCCCTCGAGTTCCTCCTTGGGCCGCTGCTCGATAACTACCTGCTCAACCTCGGTGTCCATGACCTTGTTGCCAAGGGCATGGAGGACATGGGCGCCTCCCTCGAGAGCATCTGCCGCCAGGAGGCAGACCCCGGCCTGGGCAACGGTGGCCTTGGCCGTCTCGCCGCCTGCTTCCTCGACTCCATGGCACACGAGGGCATTGCGGGCTACGGCAACGGCATGCGCTATCACTACGGCCTGTTCCGCCAGGTCATCGAGGGTGGCCGACAGGTCGAGAAGACTGACAACTGGCTGGAGAACGGCTTCCCGTGGGAGTCCCGTCGTGACTCAGACACGGTGATCGTCCAGTTTGGTGGTCAGGTGGTACGCCACGAGGACGAGACGGGCCGCTACTGGTTCACCCAGGAGGGTGGCGAGAAGGTGCGCGCCGTCCCGTATGACGTGCCCATCGTTGGCTATGGCACCAAGAAGGTCAATCGCCTGCGCCTCTGGAGCGCCGAGCCCTACGAGGAGAACTTCGACCTCGATGCGTTCAACGCCGGCGACTACGCTAAGGCGAACAAGTTCCGCTCTGACGTCGAGGCAATCTCCACGATCCTCTATCCCAACGATTCCGGCGAGCACGGCAAGATCCTGCGCCTCAAGCAGGAGTACCTGTTTGTCTCCGCTGGTCTGCAGACCATCCTCGCCACGTACGAGCGCGACTTTGGCCCGGACTGGGAGCACCTCGCCGACCACGTTGCCATCCACACCAACGACACGCACCCCGCCATGTGCGGGCCCGAGCTCATGCGCCTGCTGGTGGACGAGCGCGGCGTCGACTTCGACCTTGCCTTCAAGATTGTCAAGGCGACCATCTCCTACACCAACCACACGGTCATGCCCGAGGCGCTGGAGAAGTGGCCCGTCGACACCTTCCGCGCCCTCATGCCGCGCCTGTACATGTTCATCGAGGAGATCGACCGCCGCTATCGCGAGCGCTTCCCCCACACCTTCGAGGACTGGGGCGAGATGCTCAAGAACACGGCCATCCTCTGGGACGGCCAGGTTCGCATGGCAAACCTCTCGATCATCTTTAGCCACTCGGTGAACGGCGTCTCCGCGCTCCACACAAGCATCCTGGAGGAGGGCGTCCTCAAGGACTTCTACCGTCTCTACCCCGAGACGTTCAACAACAAGACCAACGGCGTCTCTCACCGCCGCTTCCTCGCCGAGGCAAACCCCCCCTACGCGCGTCTCATCTCCGGTGCCATTGGCACGGGCTGGCTGGATGATGCCTTCGAGCTGGAGAAGCTCACGAAATTCGAGGGGGATGCCGGCTTCCTGGACGAGATGGAGAAGGCCAAGCGTACCGACAAGCAGCGCCTTGCTGACTACGTTCGCGAGACCTCCGGCGTCGACCTCGACTGCTCGATGGTCTTCGACGTGCAGGTCAAGCGCTTCCACGCCTACAAGCGCCAGCTCCTCAACGTGTTCAAGATCCTGGACGTCTACAACCGCATCCTCGCGGATCCGCACTTTGATCCGCGCCCCACGGCGTTCATCTTCTCGGGCAAGGCTGCCCAGAGCTACACCTTCGCAAAGGAGGTCATCCGTCTCATCAACTCGGTTGCCGACGTGGTGAATAACGACAAGCGCGTGAACGACAAGATCAAGGTCGCCTTCGTTCCCAACTTTGCCGTGTCGAGCGCGCAGCTCATCTACCCTGCCGCAGAGATCTCCGAGCAGATCTCGACTGCCGGCACCGAGGCCTCCGGTACCTCCAACATGAAGCTCATGATGAACGCGGCCATCACGCTGGGCACCTATGACGGCGCCAACGTCGAGATCGCCAAGCTCGTGGGCGACGAGAACATCAAGATCTTTGGCCTTCGCACCGAGGAGGTCGAGGCCTTGCGCGCTTCCGGCCACTACTTCGCCTGGGATCAGTACAACGCCGACCGCGATCGCCTTGGTCGCGTTGTGGACATGCTTTCCGACGGCTCACTCTCGCGTCTCTCTGGCAACTTCGAGAGCATCCGCGACTACCTCATGGTGAGCAACGACCCAGACCTCGTCCTGCGTGACTTCCGCTCCTACGTTGACGCTTGGGACGAGCTCACCACCGCCTACGGAGACCGCGCTGCGTGGAACAAGGCGGCGCTGCACAATACCGCCAAGGCCGGATACTTCTCTAGTGACCGAACCATTCGCGAGTACATGAGTGACATCTGGCATATTGAGGCGTAGGAACTACCCCGCAGGTCTGCGGGTGGAAGACATGGTGTGCACCTGTTGGGACGTTAGAAGGGAATGGGGGACCTTATGAGCAAGAAGGAATGCATAGCGATGCTTCTTGCCGGAGGGCAGGGCAGCAGGCTTGGCGCGCTCACCAGTAACGTCGCAAAGCCTGCAGTCTCGTTCGGGGGCAAGTTCCGCATCATCGACTTCGCACTCTCCAACTGCGCGAACTCGGGCGTCACCACGGTGGGTGTGCTCACCCAGTATCGTCCGTACCTCCTGCACTCCTACATTGGCACCGGCGAGGCCTGGAACCTCGACGAGCGCGATGGCGGCGTCTCCATCCTGCCGCCGTACGCCACCCAGACCGGCGGCGCCTGGTACGAGGGCACGGCAGACGCCGTGACGCAGAACCTGGGCTACATCGACCAGAACGATCCCGAGTACGTGCTCATCCTCTCGGGCGACCAGCTGTACCGCATGGACTACGGCAAGATGCTCGAGAACCACAAGCGCCACAACGCCGACCTCACCATCGCCGTCATGCCCGTGCCCTGGGAGGAGGCCTCGCGCTTTGGCATCATCACCCAGGACGATGACGAGCGCATCCTCAAGTTTACCGAGAAGCCTAAGAAGCCCGATTCCAACCTCGCGTCCATGGGCATCTACATCTTCAACGCCGACCTCCTCGAGAGCTCCCTCAAGGAGGACGCCGTCGACCAGACGTCCGAGCACGACTTCGGGAAGAACATCATCCCCAAGCTCCTGGCCGACGGCAAGCGCCTCTACACCTACGAGTTCAACGGCTTCTGGCGCGACGTGGGCACCATCTCGAGCTACCACGAGACGAGCATGGACCTTCTCGGCCCCAACCCCGCCTTTGACCTGTACAGCGAGGACTTCCCCATCATGAGCAACGCCTCCACGAGGCCGCCCGCGTTCGTGGGCCGCGATGGCGATGTCGATGACTGCCTGGTCGCAAACGGCGTTCAGGTTTACGGCAAGGCCAAGCACTCGATTCTCTCGGTCGACGTCTACGTTGGCGAGCATGCCACGGTTGTCGACTCCGTCCTGCTCCCCGGTGCCGTCGTGAAGAACGGCGCGCACGTTGTTCGCGCGATCCTGGGCGAGAACTCTGTCGTCGAGGAGAACGTGAACCTCGGTAGCGTCGACTCTACGAAGGACACGGCCGTCATTGGGAATGACGTCGTTGTCGGGAAGGGGGAGTAAGCAATGGAAAAGGTCATCGGCCTCATTACGTGCAACTACTCGGCCAAGTCCCCGAGCGCGCTCGTCGAGAGCCGCCCGGTTGCGTCCATGCCGTTCCTCGGCCGCTATCGCCTGGTGGACTTCCCCCTGTCCAACATGGTGAACGCTGGCCTGCGCACCGTGGGCATGGTCATGCCCTACAACTACCGCTCGATCATCGACCACGTGGGCTCTGGCAAGGACTGGAACCTCGACCGCAAGAACGGCGGCCTGTTTGTCCTCCCTGGCTCTGCCTTTGGCACCTCTCGCACCGGCGCGCGCTTCCTGCTGCGCGACCTGGTGCACAACAAGGTCTTCTTCACGAGGTCCAAGTCTGACTACGTGATCTTCTCGACCGCCAACTTTGTCTACAACATGGACCTCAACGATCTGTACAACGCACACGTGGCGTCCGGCGCGGACATCACCGTGCTTACCAAGCAGGCAAACGGCAACGATGCCGACGTCACCGGCTTCGAGCTGGATGGCTCTCGCGTCACGGGCGTGAAGCACGGCGTCTCGTTTGGCGACACCGCTTTCCTCGATTGCTTTGTGATTAGCCGCCAGCTGCTGCTCGACATGTTCGACTGGTACGCTGCCACCGACTACCTCGACCTTTTTGAGGCCATGGGCAACGACTACGGCCGCGTGAACGTTCAGGCGTACAACTTTGACGGCTATGCCGCTGCCGTTTTCAACAAGAAGAGCTACTACCGCTCCAACATGGACGCGCTCGACCCGCGCATCAACGCTGAGCTCTTCCCTGAGGGCCGCTTCATCAAGACCAAGGCGCACGACACGTCGCCCGCAAAGTTCGAGGTGGGCTCCCACGTCACTAACTCGCTTGTCTCCGCGGGCTGCCGCATCTTTGGCAACGTGGGCGACTCAATTCTGGGTCGCAACGTCATTGTTGAGAGCGGCGCCACCATTCGCGGTTCCGTGGTGATGCAGGACTGCGTCATCAAGAGCGGCGCTCGTGTTGAGAACGCAATTGTCGATAGGAACAACGTCGTCCCAGCAGGCACCGAGCTTCGTGGCACCCCCGAGGACGTCCTCATCAAGGAAAAGGGTCGCGAGTAAAGGTGGGAACCATGCCAACAAGCGCACACCGCAGGAAGCTGAGGATTCTCTTCGCATCCTCAGAGGCGGTGCCGTTCGCCAAGACTGGCGGCCTGGGTGACGTGGCGGGATCCCTCCCGCGCGCGCTCAAGCACGCCGGTGCTAAGGCGGCAGTCATATTGCCCAAGTACGGGACCATCCCCCAGGAGTACAGGGACCGCATGAAGCATGTCGCGGACTTCTACGTGCCCCTGGCGTGGAGGAACGTTTACTGCGGCATCGAGAAGCTCGAGCTTCAGGGTCTCGACTTCTACTTTGTGGACAACGAGGCCTACTTCAAGCGCGACGGGCTCTACGGTTACTTCGACGATGGCGAGCGCTTCGCCTTCTTCGCGAAGGCCATCTGCGAGGCCATTGTCAAGGTGCCCGAGCTTGCCTGCGACGTCCTGCACTGCAACGACTGGGAGACAGCGCTGTGCCCCGTCTTCCTGCGCGAGCTGTATCGCGGCGCCCCGCAGTGCAACAACGTCAAGACCGTCATGACGGTCCACAACATCAAGTTCCAGGGTCAGTACGGAGACAAGATGCTCTCTGACGTCCTCGGCCTTGCCGACATCCCCGCCGCCCGCGACC
>URLM01000040.1 GCA_900548775.1 uncultured Olsenella sp. | reverse complement strand
CCGCTCGGTGCCGTTCTCGACGATGCGGGGAACGCCCTCAGCTTTGACTTCGCCGTCACGAGCAGCGGAGCGTGCGTGAGTGATGCCGAGGGAAACACGCTGTTCTCGCGAGAAATACCTAATGACGACGTGCGGGCGGTCTTGGACGTTGCGCATGGGCAGACGTCGCGACCGTCATTCCTGGCTGTGAAATCAGGCTATCTTGTTCTTGGGGAGAGCAGCATTCCCGGGCTGCCCAAGGCGTTTCTCAAACGGCTGAGGGTCGTGAGCTCCGTTGATGAGGCGCTCTCGGTTGAGCCAGGGGAGCGCGGCGAATCGGTCCAGGTTGTCTCGCTGGGCTTTGCCAGCCAAGAAAGGGCTGCGAGCTTTGTTGCCGGGGTGGGAGAGCGGCTTGGCGGGAGGGTTGCGGCGTTTCAGAACCTCGACTCCGTGGACGTTGTACCGGTGGGATGCTCCAAGGGCGTCGGACTCGCGATTGCGCGTGATCGTCTGGGCCTTGGCCTGGTTGGCGGCATCGGTGATTCCTTCAACGACCTGCCACTTCTTGGCGAGGCAGATGTGGCGTATACGTTTAACCGCGCGCCTGAGGCCGTTCGTGCGGGTGCCGATGTGCTGGTGGATGACGTTGCCGAGGCTTTGGCGGATTTCGAGCGGCGGCAGATGGTCACGATCGGTGCGAATTGACGTGAGATAGTTGGCGTCGAATCGGAGCCCCTCCCTCCGGAGATTGAGCAGATAGGTGTCTCAATGATTGAAGACCATCTGAGAATTGTGGTCGCTGATCTCAGGCGGTGGGACTTGGACTCGCTGCCGGCTTAAGTGCTGTTTGTCGAAAGCGTGGGACAAACCCTGGTTTGCTAGAGCCCTTTTCCCGAGCTTCCAGAAGAGCTGGCGTCGCTGCCTGTTGCCTTGAACTCGAAGCGATCGCCGGGAAATCTTTTTATGAAGACGCCAAAGGGCTTGCCGTCCATAAGGTATCCCACCTCTTCGACCTCGAGGAGTGGTGTCCCATATTCGAGCTTTAACCTTGCCCTTTCGTCATTTGTTGACAATACCGAACGTACGGTCTTCTCGAAGCTCCCAACAGGCACTCCAGAGTGCTTCGTAACCTCAGTGGTGACGTCTCCGCCGGCAGCGGCCAGAGAGAGACTGCCAACAGACTCGATGGGAAGATAAACATATTCCATGCAAGTGGGTAACGGTCCATTGCGGTGCATGCGCGTCACAAAGTACAAGAATGACTGCCCGTTGATTCCCAGCAGACGAGAAATTCGGGATTCTGGCCTAATGACATTGAAATCAATGACGTCGATGGAGTCATTGCTTGGCATCTTCGCTGCTCTCGGGGCAATTTGAACAACTTGGTTGGGAACCTTCCAGCCTATCGAGCTGGTCTCAATTGCCTTGACATATATGCCTGATCCTTGCCTGCGCGATATCAAGCCCTCATCAGACAGAGTTTGGAGCACTTGATTGATGGTGCTTTTGCTGACTCCGTATGCAGAGCAGAGCTCTGTAACGGGAGGAAGCTTCGCATACGGCTTAAGAGTGCCATCTGCGATGCATTCCTCGATGTCCCGAACGATCTCTTCGTACTTGTACATGATTCCTCGTCGATACTTAAGCGCGGATATAGCAAGCGGCCCTTCCACACACTTTAGTATTCTTCCGTGCCTTCCCCCGTTTCGATACCGCTTGCAGTCTCGAAACGACCGTTAAACACAATCGAGACACACGAGAATTGTATCGGGATAATAATCAACACTGTTCCGGGTGAGTGCTATTGCTTGGCCTCAGTGAAGGGAGAAGTTAACGTGAGATCGGTAACTATAAAGAACGGAATGCTCCTCTCGCCAGTTAATGGCCTAATGGGCGAGCGCGGAGACGTGATTCTCAGAGATGGCAGAATTGCCAAAGTTGGAGAGGGCCTTCCTGAGGAAGGCGAGGTAATTGATGCGTCTTCGCTTTACGTCACCCCAGGATTCATCGATATTCACACTCACGTCTACCCAAAGTCATTCCTGGGGCTGGAGCCCGATGTGCTTGGGCTTGAGCGGGGGGCCACTACGGTTCTCGACGCAGGCAGCAGCGGATCCGATACGTACGATGACTTCAAGAGAAACTATATCGATAAGGCGCAGACGAAAGTCTTCACCCTTCTCAACATCTCTAAGGAGGGAATTCTTCGAGGCCACGAGCTCAACGACCCATCAAAGATTGATGTCGAAGCCTGCGAACGAGTTGCGCGTGAGCATGCCGACAACATTGTGGGCATCAAGGCACGCGCATCATCGAGTGTTGTGGGGGAAGAGGGCCTGCGTCCGATAGTCGTCGCCGCACGGACTGCCCATGAGCTGGGACTTCCGCTCTTCGTCCATGTGGGCAACTTCCCACCTGCCCTCTATGACGTCCTTGATCTTCTTGAGAAGGGCGATGGAATCACTCATACGTACCACGGCAAGCCCGGTGGCATTGTTACGGAAGAAGGCACAATTCTTCCTCAGGCACTGCATGCACGTGCCCGTGGAGTTCGGTTCGACGTTGGCCATGGAATAGAGAGCTTCAGCTTCAAAACATATGAGAAGGCACTTGCCCTCAGCTTCGACTGCGACACGATTTCCACCGATCTTCATGTTGAGAATTACGAGGGTCCCGTTTACAGCATCGCCGCTGTTATGAGCAAGCTCATAAGCCTTGGAGAGTCTTTCCCTGACGCCGTAAGGAAGGTTACGAGCGCCCCCGCCGCACAATTCCATCTCAAGGGGCTGGGCCAGCTCAAGCCGGGCATGATTGGCGACGTCAACATTGTCTCCCTCACTGATTCAGATGATGTGGTCACAGACTCAACCGGAGACACCATCTCCCTTAAGAAGAAGGTCGAGGTTATCGAGAGCGTTTATTCAAAGGGGGAGGACATTGAAAGATACCGCCACTAAATCCACTCCTGTGGCCTCCTATAAAACGTTTGATTTGTCCTCGACGGTCGATCGTGTCGAAAGCTTCCTATCGTCTCAGGGCGTTGTTTTCGATGGCACGCAGGAGCCCATGTTCCGCAACCACATTGATGCCCTGAAGCGTCGAATAGAAACGGGTGAGTTTACAGAGGGTCTCGAAGACGCTTTCGGAGAGGTTTCTTCCCATGCGTTCGACCTTGCCCGTGAGGTAGCTCGACTCGCCTATGGAGACGAGTCGAAGGGGATTAGCGAGTCGGAGATTTTCCTCCTTGCTACTCATATCGAAGTTGCGTTGAGAAAGGAAGGCATGCAATGAGCGAAGAAAAGCGTCCTCTGGTTGTAATTGGGCACAGGCTTGGAAAGGGCCAGGCCGTAGCCCGCGGGGTCGAAAAGGCTGGCGGAACCGCCTACGTTATCCCCGGCATGGCCGCAGACATGAAGCTTGGCGATGTGATGAACGAGAAGGGCGCCGACCTCGGCGTTAGCTTCTGCGGGTCTGGTGGCGCTGGCGCTCTGACCGCTCACACCAAGTATGGATGGCCTGCCGTTTCCGAGCTTCGAAGCACCGATGCTGCCTATACGGCCGTGAAGGAAGGCAACAAGGTCATCGGCCTAGGCTTTCTGGATGTCGAGGAGCTTGGCGAGAAGATAGTCCAGGCATGGCGTGAGACCCATGACGAGTAAGGAAGACGCGGTTCGGGCTGCCGGCAAAGTCATGGATACCGTGTTCGAGAAGGGCGTTGATGAGGAGCTGGGCGCACTTGAGGGAGAGGAACTCCTGGCAGAGGACGTTCGCACGATACGGGTTCATGCCCAAGGTGAGACCCTTGTCGATGCCTCCAACGATTTGTTCAAGGCGCTACGAAACAAGGTCTTTTCGGAGATTGAGGCTCCGATAGTCCAGATGACCGCGGAAAGCGTGGTGTTCGACCGAGTCGTCAAGAACGAGTTCACTGAGCATTTCTTGGGAGTGTTTATGCCTAGGGAGAGAACGCGCTATGACGTCACGGCAAGCATAAAGGTGAACGTAAAGTACTTGAAGTTCGAGAGGGGCGAGGTCTAATGGTTGAAATCGTTATCTATTCAATCATCATCGGAGCCATTGGTGGCGCTTGCATCGCAGCGGGTGCTTCCCGCATGTTCCATGCTCCAGAGGTTCAGTCAATGGGTTCGTTTAGAACTCTCGGCGAGATGAACGCATGCGGTGGGGATCCCGTTGCGCACTTCTCATTTGGCCTGGGATTTCTCTTCTCCTCTGCAGCTTCTGCTGTTGCAGCAGGTGCGCTTACCCAGGACGTCATGCATCGCATCATTCCTAACTGGGCAGCCGGTATTCTCCTGACGAGGAATAAGAATGTCGAAGAGACCGTTCAAGATCCCGGCAAGATGGCAATCGCCGGCGCTGGCGTAGGCGCGGTTCTCGTTACCTTCCTGAACTCCCTGTCTTCGGTTATTCCTCAGAAGCTCTCTGACGTTGCCTCTGGAGTTCTTGTGCCCGCAACTACGTGGCTGATCAACCCAGTCATGCCTGCGGTGTTCTGGCTCGCGGCGCTTGATGGTGGTAAGAGCACCGGCATCTGGGGAACCGTCCTCGGTGGCATCTCTGCGCTCGTGAGCGGCAACGCTATTCCTGGAATTGTCCTCGGTATTCTGATTGGCAAGACTGCAGATGAGAATGGCTACAAGAGCAATGTAGTTAAGATCCTCATCGCAATCGTTGTCGTGATGTTTATCGCAATTGCCTACTTCCGCGGCTTCTTCAACAACTTCTAGAAACGGAGGATCTGACTATGGCAAACGAAGCAAACGACCAGTCGGTCGCTGAGGCGCCAAAGATGTCTGCATTTAGCAAGTTCATGATGAAGGATTCAACCTTCATTCTCCTGGTTATGGGTGCTGCAGCGGCGATTTTCGCCGGGACCTTCATGTACCTCAAGTTCCACACTGGAGCCTTCAACGAGGTGTCGATTGTTGCAATGCTCCAGGGCGGTATCGACACAGGTGACTTCACTGCCGCTGCAGGTTTTGCCGCAGGATTTCTAATCGCCCGCATCCTCGAGGGTCCGCTGGTCGGCCTGATGGATATCGGTGGCTCGCTCATGACAGGCGTAGGCATCGGTCTTCCTGGTCTCTTCCTCTCTATGGGATGGGAGCTTCCGTTCTCGAACTTCTTTATTGCCCTGATTATCGGTGCGATTATCGGTGCTGCGATTGGTGCCGTGGTCATTCTGATTCGAAAGTTCATGCCCGAGGGAGTTGCAGTTGGCGGAACCGGAATCATGATGGGCGCAGGCAACACAACCGGTCGTTACCTCGCTCCCCTCATTATGATCTCTGCTGCTTCTTACAACGTGTATGCGGGCATTGGCGCAATCATTGGCGCTGCAATCTTCTACAAGATGGGCAAGGAAATGACCGGTGGAGCCATTCTCGGTGCGATGATTCTGGGCGCTTTGCTCGGTTAGGAGGTTTGATTTGGGAATCTACCAGGACCTCGGTCTTAGGCGCGTTGTCAACGCGTCCGGTAGGGTGACGGTGCTCGGGGTCTCGGCCTTCAGCGACCGGGTCGCCGAGGCAGCGAAGGAGGGCGGCCAGTCCTACGTGGTCATCGAGGACCTTATGAAGCGCGCCGGCGAGCTCATTTCCCGGCATACCGGCGCGGAGGACTCCTGCCCCACTTCGTGCGCCTCGGCCGCGATAGCGCTAACGATCGCGGCGCTCGTTACGTGCGGCCGTTGGTCGGACATGATGCGCTTGCCCGACTCGTCCGGCCTGCAAAACGAGGTCGTCCTCCAGAAGGGGCACTCGATCAACTATGGTGCCCCCGTGACGACGATGATTAGACTCGGTGGCGGCGTGCCCGTGGAGGCTGGTCAGGCCAACGAGGTGAGGCCTGAGGACATAGAGGAGGCCATCTGCGACAGGACCGTGGCGCTCCTCTACGTGAAGAGCCACCACTGTGTGCAGAAGGGCATGGTCGCCCCTGAGGTCATGCGCGACATCGCGCACGCCCACGGACTCCCCTTCTTGATGGACTGCGCCGCAGAGGAGGACCTCCGAAAGTACATCGCACTCGGGGCGGACGCCGTGACGTACAGCGGCGCCAAGGCCATCGAGGCGACGACGTCCGGATTCGTGACCGGGCGGGCAGACATCGTGGCCAATGTCCGGAAGCAATACGCAGGCATCGGTCGCGCGATGAAGGTGGGCAAGGAGCAGATCGTCGGCCTCCTCGCAGCCCTCGACCAGTACGACGCCCGTAACCACGAGGCAGAGGCTGCAGCCAATGAGGCAAAGGTCGACTGGCTTGTCGGCGCTGTCAACGGGATTCCCGGCTTAAGGGCCGAGAAGGTTCGGGATGAGGCGGGCCGAGCGATCTACCGTTGCCGCGTGTCCCTCGGAGAGGGGGCTCCCGCCGGGATCACCATGCAGGCGGTCAACGAGAAGCTGCGTGCGGGGGACCCAATCGTCTGGGCGCGCATCGAGTTTCTCAACCTCGGGCTCCTGGACCTCGACCCACGCCCGATGCTCGACGGCGACAAGGAGCTTATTGCGGAGCGACTGAGAGAGATCATGGAGGGATAAATCATGGCAATCAACTACTATAACGACCGCGTCTGCCTGAACGTCCTGGGCGGGAGCCTGGAGAACGCTCGGGAGATATACGAGGCCGCGGAGCACCACGTCGAGGTCGGCGTGCTCACCGCAGACTACCCGGACGTCCCCACGTGCGTTGAGGACATGGGGCGCTATATGGAGGTTCTCGATGGCAACCTCTCGGTAGGCCTGGGTGGCGGCAACCCCAAGCAGTGCTACATGGTCGCCGAGGTCGCGAAGAGCGTCAAGGCGAACCACTTCAACCAGGCGTTCTGCCAGGTCAGCGCGACCCGCACGAACGTTGGAAATGACAAGTGCCACATCAATGCGATGTGTGCGCCGTCTGGCGTACCCGGCCTCGTGAAGGTCTCGACAGGCCCCATTTCCAAGGACTCCAAGGCGCCGGCGCTCGTTCCTGCCGACACGGCCATCGACATCGTCCGCGAGATGGGCGGCAACTCCATCAAGTTCTTCCCGATGGGCGGTCTCCGCTGCGAGGACGAGCTGAGGGCGCTCGCGGAGGCATGCGCGCGCAAGGACTTCGTGCTCGAGCCCACGGGCGGCATCACCCTCGACAACTTCGACGAGATTATGCACGTCGTGCTGGACGCCGGCGTGAGGAAGGTCATCCCTCACGTCTACAGCTCGATCATCGACAAGGAGACCGGTCTCACCAGGACCGACGACGTCCGCGCCCTGCTCGCGAAGGCCAAGGCGCTGGTGTAGGAAGCTCTAGATTTCGTTACGAGCATTCATAGAGCGCGCGGGGGGCGAGGCCATTGCGGCCTCGCCCCCCACGTGCGATATTGGCGCCTGGGATGCGTCTCCTACGCGCCGGCCTCAAGCTCCTCGCGGATGGCGAGGATGAAGTCGCGCGTGTTGAGCGTGGTCGGGTTCTTCAGCGTTGTAATGCGTGCGAGGTCACCGGTCATGCGGCCATCTTCGATGGTCTTGACGGTCGCGCGCTCCAGGCGCTTTGCGAAGTCGACAAGCTCAGGCGTTCCGTCCAGCTCTCCACGCTTTGCAAGCGCGCCGGTCCACGCGAAGATCGTGGCCACCGAGTTGGTCGACGTCTCCTCTCCGCGCAGGTACTTGTAGTAGTGGCGCTGAACGGTACCGTGTGCGGCCTCGTACTCGTACTGGCCATGGGGCGAGACCAACACCGAGGTCATCATGGCAAGCGAGCCAAACGCGGATGAGAGCATGTCGCTCATCACGTCTCCGTCGTAGTTCTTGCAGGCCCAGATGAAGCCGCCCTCGCTCTTCATGATGCGCGCCACAGCGTCGTCGATGAGGGTGTAGAAGTACGTGATGCCGGCGGCCTCGAAGCGCTCCTTGTACTCGGCCTCGTACATGTCGGCAAAGATGTCCTTGAAGCGGTGGTCGTAGATCTTCGAGATGGTGTCCTTCGAGGCAAACCACAGGTCCTGGTGCGTGGAGAGCGCGTACTCGAAGCAGCTGCGCGCGAAGCCCTCGATTGAGGAGTCCACGTTGTGCATGCCCTGGATGACGCCGGGCTGGTCAAAGTCGTGGATCAGACGGCGCTCCTCGTGGCCCTCGGCATCGGTGAAGACCAGCTCAGCCTTGCCGGCACCGGGCACGCGGTACTCGACGTTCTTGTACACGTCGCCGTATCCGTGACGGGCAATGGTGATGGGTCGCCTCCAGCACTTGACCACAGGCTCGATGCCCTTGACCACGATGGGTGCGCGGAAGATGGTGCCGTCGAGCATCGAGCGGATGGTGCCGTTGGGGCTCTTCCACATCTGGTGCAGGTGGTACTCCTCCACGCGCTGGGCGTTGGGGGTGATGGTTGCGCACTTGACTGCAACGCCCAGACGCTTTGTGGCCCCGGCGGAGTCGATGGTCACCTGGTCGTCCGTCTCGTCCCTGTGCTTGAGGCCCAGGTCAAAGTACTCGGTCTTGAGGTCGACGTACGGGCAGATGAGCTCGTCCTTGATGATCTGCCAGATGATGCGGGTCATCTCGTCGCCGTCCATCTCGACGAGCGGGGTCTTCATTTCGATCTTCGACATGCGTGCCTCCAGCGGGGTGTTGTTACGGACCTTCGTTGCCCTTGCGGCCCAAGCCTAGTCTGTGGTTCCAGTCTAGTCGACCAAGGCTACAGGACGATTTCCGGCGAGAGCCATGCGGACTGGTCACGGCTCACTACGCGCGCACAAGCATACGCGCGAGACAGCGAGAGAATCGCAGCCCCCCGGTATGCGCCCGACGGCATGAGTTCAAGTGAAATCGCACAGTCGGCCACGCCGTCGTCCACGAGACAGAGCGGGAGAAGGAGCCGCGTTGTTCCCGTGGCGGGGTCGTATGCCGGCGCTGCCATGCGGAAGCTTGCCTGTGCAAGGCGCAGCGAGAGGGACGTGGCATCCTGCAGTGCCCTGGCCATGCGTCGGTAGAGGCTGGGGTCTGCCTTTATTGCACGCGCCAGGTCCCTGCATGCGCCCCGTCCCAGACGGCCGCTGCCCGCGTCCACGCCCTCGCGCAGGAGGCGAGACGCCTCGGGGCTGTCGGCAAGCTGGTCGGCGAGGAAGGCGCGTGGCAGGCGCCCGACCTGCTCGCCGAGAAGCGCCTCGGTGTCCAGGATGAGCATGCGACCGGGCTGGCATACAACGTCCTCAACGCGTTCGAGGTAGCTAGCCGGCTGGGGCAGATCTGGAAGCGTCGCCACAAGGCGGGCGCCAAGCTCGCCCGAGCCTGCCGTGGCAAATCCGTCGAGCCTCCAAGGGATGTCGCCCGCGTTGGGCGAGAAGACCGCGTAGACGTCCTCGCCAAAGGGAGTGAGCAGCCCCGTGTCAAACGCTGCGAGCGAGCCGTCTGCCGCCGTGGCAACGCGGTCCTGCTCAACGGCACGATGGAAGGTTACGGTGAGGTACTCGCGCAGGACGCCATAGCGGGACGGCGCGCCCACGCCCTCGCCGGGGAAGTTCCAGCGCTCGGGCGCCACCATGGTGGCAAGCGTCCCCAGCGTGCGCTCCCAGGAGCCGATGACCGCGAACTGAGCGAACTCGCGAAGCGGGCTCACGGGCGAGGTGCCCGCAGCCTGACGAGGGCTTCCTGCAAGGTCGCTCCACGCGCCCTCGTCTGCTGCGGGCAGACCCTCGATGCCTACCTGCTCGTGGACCGCGCCAGTGCCGTCGTCGCCGTCCACCAGCGCGAGGTTCCACTGCTTGCCGGACGAGGGCCGCGACGTGCGGCGGATTGTGATCTCTACCGGACCGGACCCATCCTCGTGAAGGTAGCGGAGCGGGAATGTGACCCGGCTCCTCGTGCCCGAGAGCGTGCCCGTCGAGCGGGCAACGCGCCAGTCCTCGTCGAGCGTGCGGTTTACGTCGGCGTCGATGGGGAGTTTCTGGTAGAGGATGCGGAGAAGCTCGTCTTTGCAGTGGACCTCTGCCGAGAAGTGCTCGGGAAGGTTCTGATGGGGGAGGGGCTCTGGGCTTGGCGCGGTGGCGGAGGTGGTGACGTGTGCCTGGACTGGCGCAGGTGCTGGGGCCTGCGCGGGCGCCGGTGTAGCGGCGGGAGCCGGAGCCGGTGCGGGCGCCGGGGCAGTGGCTACCTCTGGCTTCTCGGGACGTGCGTTGGCTGCCGCAAGGTCAGCCTCCATGTCCGCGTAGGGGTCGTAGGTGATGGTGAGACTGATGCCCGCGCCGGCAGATGCCTCGGTCGAGGGGGCGTCCTTCTCAGCCGCTGCTGCTGCGGGTGAATCGCCCTCATTGGCCCCTGCCTGCGGCTTGCTTTTCTCGGCAGGGTTCTTCTCAACGGGAGCTTCTTGCGGCGCTGGCTCCGCAGCGGCGTCCGCCTCTGGCGCGGCAGGCGGCTCCGGCTCTGTCGCCGCCGTGGCTTCCAACACGACCTCCTGCGTAGATGCGGAATCCGGCGCAGGTTCCGGTGCCGTTGCCGTGGGCTCAGGCTCTGGTGCGGGCTGCTCGATGTGGCGGGGCTTTGTGGGCTTGGGGTCGTGCGAGCCCTTGCGACGTTTCCACGGCTTGCCCTTCCCGCTCTTCTCGGCGGCACTGCCGGAACTTGACTGTCCCGCGCGCTCCAGGTATCCGTCGTACTCCTCGTTGGGCACGATCGTTGCGTAGACACGCCCCTTCTTGAACACGGTGAGGCGCACGAACTCGGGAAGCGCCTCCATGAGCGACTGGATGTCGTTCTGCCCGAGGTCCTGCGGCGCGATGCCGTCCTCCTGGAGCACCTCCTCCACGTGCGAGAGGAGCGCCTGGCGGTTGGTCCCGAGGGTGGACGAGAGAAGCTTGTATAGGTAAAGCCTGTTTCCTGGTGTAATTCTGGGCATCGTTTGTGGCCTTCCTTTACGAGTCCCGGCTGGGGTCACCGGCAGCGGGGCTGAGTGTGCAAGCTTCTACAGTATCACCCGACAGTGGTGGTGCGTGTCGGATTCCACTTGGGGAGGCGTGACGCCGGAGGATACGTTGTCGTGGATGTAACGTTGAGAAGAGCCCCTCCGGCGTCAGAAGTTCGCCGGAAGTAGGATTTCGTTCACCCCAGCTGCGTAAATGCACCTTCCGGCGAGAAATGGGCGCCGGGAGGAAGGTTTCGTGCACACTTGCTGCTAAAGCATGTACTCCGGCGAGAAACTGACGCCGAAGCACGGGTTCCAGACGGGATTACGTACGAGACGGGCCCTCCGGCGTCGAAATGACGCCGGAGCGAGCATCGTTGCAACTGCGGCGGACGAGAAACGCCTTATGGCGAGGAAGACGTCGCAACCGTCGCCCCGCGTCCCCGCGCTCCCCGCACCGCCCGCCAGACCGCCGACGGCCGAGCACCCCCGCCGCGCCCCCACCCGGCTAGCATCGAAGGTGCACGGCAGCCCGGCGCTAGGAGGAACCTCGTGAAACTCAACGTCCGCAGGACCGTCCTTATCGGCTTCGCGTTCTTCTCCATCTGCGCGTTCTGGCAGATGTACAACAGCGTCGTGCCGCTCATGCTCACGAACACGTTCCATCTGGACGAGACCTTCTCGGGCATGATCATGGCTGCCGACAACGTCCTCGCCCTCTTCCTCCTGCCGTTCTTCGGCTCGCTCTCCGACCGCTGCCACAGCCGCCTTGGCCGCCGCATGCCCTTCATACTCGTCGGCACCGCACTTGCCGTGGTGGGCATGGTCTTCCTGCCCATCATCGACAACGCGTACTACGCGGACGGTTCCGGCGCCCTTCTCGCCGCCTTCATCGGCGTGCTGCTCTTCGTGCTTGTCGCCATGGGCACCTACCGCAGTCCCGCCGTGGCGCTCATGCCGGACTGCACGCCCAAGCCGCTGCGCTCGCCCGCGAACGCGATCATCAACCTCATGGGTGCGGTGGGCGGCATCATCTACCTGGGCATTGCCTCCGTGCTCTACAACAAGGGCCGCACCGCCGGCCTCGACCACGTGGACTACCTGCCGCTCTTTGTGATCGTTGCGACCATCATGGTGGCTTCGGTGGCAATAGTGTTTCTCACCGTGAAGGAGCCCAAGCTCGAGGCGGAGGTCGCGGCCTACGAGGCAAAGCACCCCGAGGAGAACCTCGTCGAGAAGGACGCCGCCACGGGCAAGGAGGTGCTCCCCGCTCCGGTCAAGCGCTCGCTGGGGTTCCTTCTCGCCTCCATTGCGCTGTGGTTCATTGGCTACAACGCTATGGAGACCTGGTTCACCACGTACGCGCAGGCAGAGTGGGGTATGGCGCTCGGCGAGGCAAGCCGCTGCCTCATCGTGGCAAACGTGGGCGCCATCGTCTCGTACATCCCCGTGGGGGCCATCGCCAGCCGCGTTGGCCGCAAGCGCACCATCCTCGGGGGCATCGTGCTCCTCGGCGGCGGCTTTGCGTTCTGCGCCGCCTGGACCTTCGCCGGCATGGGCTTCTCGCCCGCGCTCTATGTGGTCATGGTTGTCCTGGGCATGGGCTGGGCAGGCATCAACGTGAACTCGCTGCCCATGGTGGTCGAGATGTGCAAGGGTTCCGACACCGGCAAGTTCACGGGCCTCTACTACACGTTCTCGATGGCTGCGCAGACGGTCACGCCCATCGCCGCCGGCTGGCTCATGCACAACGTGAGCTACCGCTCGCTCTTCATCTACGCCACGGTGTTCGTGGCCGCGAGCTTCGTGACCATGCTCTTCGTGCATCACGGCGACTCGAAGTTGGTCGAGAAGCGCGGCCTCGAGGCGTTTGACACGGACTAGCGCTATCCTAGGCGCATTGCGTTCTGTGTCGCTGGAATCGGGGGGGGGAGGACTTTCGATGACAACCTGCATGATTCGCAAGCATCCGGCGCTCTTTGCCGCCGGCATCGCCGCAGGCCTGGGAGCGGCTGCCGTGTGCGGGATGGCACCGCGCACGGGGGACAAGTCGGTCGACGAGCGCTGGGAGGAGTTCGCGCGCTACCGCTACGCGCATCGCGGCCTTCACGACGACACGCTTGGCGCCCCGGAGAACTCGCTCGCGGCCTTCAGACGCGCCCGCGAGTACGGCTTTGGCGTTGAGCTGGACGTTCACCTCACGGCGGACGACCGCCTGGTGGTCATCCACGACTCGGACCTCAAGCGCATGACGGGCAAGGAGGGCACGGTCGAGGAGCTCACGCGCCCGCAGCTCGAGGAGCTTCGCCTCAACGGGACAGGCCAGGGCATTCCCACGCTCGGCGAGGTCCTGCGCATCTTCGAGTGGAACGGGGAGGGTCCCATGCCCGCGCCGCTCATCATCGAGGTCAAGACGTACTGCGAGAACGCCGACCTTCTCACCAGCCGTGTCATGGAGTGCCTGGACACCTTCGACGTGCGCTACTGCATCGAGAGCTTCGATCCCGCAGTGCTCGTGTGGCTTCGCTGCAACCGCCCCGAGGTCATCCGCGGGCAGCTCTCGATGGACTTCCTTGGGCGGGATGCCGGCGCGAGCGCCAAGGCGCTGCCTCTGCCGCTGTGCGTGGGAGCAACCGCACTTCTCGGGAACGCTGCCGCCAAGCCGGACTTCATCGCGTACAAGTTTGATGACCGCAAGCAACCCGCCGTGCGCCTGGTGTGCGGGCTTCTCGGCGGCAAGCTGGTCACGTGGACCATCCGCAGCGAGCGAGACATGCTTGCCTCCGAGGAGGAGGGTGCACCAGTGATCTTCGAGGGCTTTGTGCCCGCGCCGCAGTCCTGCGTGAACGCACATTGGGCTGGCGCCACCGCATAGGCGCGCGAGCAACGCCACCATCTAGCTGCGTCGCCTTGCCATCATGCAAGGCGGCGCTTCTCTGCTGGGGCATCTAGTCGGCGTTCTGGGCGGAGCTGCTGCCCTTGTGGCCTTTTGCCCAGAGTTTCGCCTCGCGGTTGCGCATGTTCCATACCGTGGCCTCCATGCCCAAGGGAACGTAGTCGAGGTCCGCGAGGTCCTGGGGGAGGTACTCCACCAGGCCGCGCTGCGGCGTGGGCGAGAAGCTCGCGGGTGCTGGTCCCGGCGTTGCCTCCAGCGCGAAGACCTTGGCGCCGTTTGCGGCAAGGCGCTCTTCGTAGCCGCTTGTGGGGTCGTCGGGGAAGTCTGCGCGGGCGTCCTCGCTGGTCCAGAGCACCTTGTAGCCGGCAGCGGCAAGCTCCTCGAGCGTGAAGAGGTAGAGGGGCCGGCTGTCGGTCTTGAGCCGCAGCGTGCCCTGTGGCGCGAGGATGCGACGGTAGTCCATGAGGCAGGTGGCGTCGGTGAGGCGAAGGCGCGCCTGGCGCTTGCGCGGGAACGGCGTGGGGAAGTTGAGGTAGATGCGCGAGAGCTCGCCGGGGGCGAAGGCCTCTGTCACGCGATGGCCGTCCCAGGCGAGAAAGACGACGTTCTCGAGACCGCTCTTTGCGGCGAGATCGCCGGCGTACGCCATGCAGAGGGGCTCGCCGTCCATGCCGAGGAAGAGGACGCCCGGCTCGCGGCGCGCTGCCTCCACCGTGAAGGCGCCCTTGCCGCAGCCCAGGTCGAGGCGTACCTCGCGAAAGCGTCCTGGTTGCTCCGCGCCGTCTGCTGGGATGGCGGTGCCGCTCAGGGGGTGGCATGCCTCGGCCCAGCGGCCGGCATAGTCCTGTGGCGCCGGTTCGATGTAGTCTGCGTAGCGCTCAAGGCGCTCCTCGAGGACGAAGTGCTTGGGTGTGCGTGCGTGCATTGAACCTCGGCTATTCTTTGCTCGTCTCGGCGCTGGATGCGGATGCGATGTCTGCATTTCTCCCGCCTCCCAGCGTGAACGTGGTGGCGGCGTGCAGCATGTTGACCTCTGCCAGCTCCAGCTTGCCGTCGATGTAGGGCTTGTACATGGCGTCGATTGACCCCACGCCCATGGAGCAGCCGACGCACTGCTCGCAGGACCCGTCGCCGCAGAAGTTGAGCCCGCGGCGCACGATCTCCTCGCGCTCTTCTCGCGTGGTGTCTTTGATGAGGACGCTCTGTGTCATGTGCTGGCGCTCCCTAGAGCTTGCCATGGAGCTTGAGCTCTTCGATGAGCATATGGTCACGGTATTCGGCAAGGGTCTCCGGAGTGTTGCCCGTCTCGGGGGTGCGGTGCGAGAGCTCCTCGTTAACGCCCTTCTGGGCGATGTCAGCCCACTCGGCTGGGAACTCCTTCCAGTCTGCCATGTCCTGGAGCCAAAGCGTCGTGGAGTCGCGCAGGTGGTTCATGAGCCCGGAGACGCCTCCCTTTCCGCCGCCAAGCTCGAACACAAGGGACGGCCCCATGATGCCCCAGCGGATGCCAGGACCAAAGGTCACCGCCTTGTCCGCGTCCTCGACCGAGCACACGCCGTTCATCACGAGATCCGCCACCTCGCGGTAGAGCGCCATCTGGAGTCGGTTGCAGATGAAGCCCAGGGCTTCTTTCTGGAGCACAACGGGCTCCATGCCAATGCGCTGGTAGAAGTCCTTGGCGCACGCGACGGTCTCCTCCGTGGTCTTCTCGCCGCGCGTTATCTCAACGAGGGGGATGAGATGAGGCGGATTGTAGGGGTGCCCGCCGCAGAAGCGCTCGGGGTGCTTTGCGTTCTTGGCGATTTCGGTCACGAGAAGTCCCGAAGTGGAGCTTGCGATGATTGCGTCCGGGGCTGCGGCGGCCTCGATCTGCTCAACAATCTCCCACTTGACCTCGTAGTGCTCCGCCGAGCTCTCCTGGATGAACTGCGCGTTCTTCACTGCCTCGGCGACGGAGTTGGTGTAGTGGATGCGGGACGCGATTTCCTGCGCCTGCTCCTCGGTGTAGACGCTGTTGTTTACGAGGGAGTTCAGGCTCTCATGCACACGCTGCTGCGCAAGCTTGCTGGACTCCGGCGTGCGGTTTTGTGCCCAGACCTCAAGGCCCGCCATTGCGAACTTGAGTGCGTAGCTGTAGCCGATGACCCCCGCGCAGATGGATGCGGCCACCTTGATGTCGTTCGCCTTCATGCCAATCCTTCCGACGCCCGTTTGCAAAGAAGTATAGGCCGGGTAACGTGCTCTGGACATCTGTCGATGGCTTAAGATAGAAAGGTCGTGTAAGTTGTCCCCTTTCGTCGAAGGAGCCAAGATGGCTGACGATGCAAAGCAGCACGCACTTGACGCACACAAGGAGTGGCACGGCAAGATCGAGGTCGTGAGCAGGGCCCAGATCAGCACGCCGGAGGAGCTTGCCGTGGCCTACACGCCGGGCGTCGCTGTTCCCTGCCTGGAGATCCAGAAGGATCCGAGCCTCTCGTACGAGTACACCCGTCGCTGGAACCTCGTCGCCGTTGTGACCGATGGCTCCGCAGTTCTCGGCCTGGGCAACATTGGCCCCGAGGCCGGCATGCCCGTCATGGAGGGCAAGTGCGCCCTCTTCAAGACCTTTGCCGACGTGGACGCCTTCCCGCTGTGCATCCGCTCCAACGACGTGGACGAGATCGTGCGCACGGTGCAGCTGCTTGCCGGTAGCTTTGGCGGCGTGAACCTGGAGGACATCTCCGCGCCGCGCTGCTTCGAGATCGAGCGTCGCCTCAAGGAGACCTGCGACATCCCCGTCTTCCACGACGACCAGCATGGCACCGCGGTTGTGACCTGCGCCGCGCTGATAAACGCGTGCCGCCTGACCGGCCGCGACCTCGGCGACGTCAAGGTGGTCTTCTCGGGCGCCGGTGCCGCGGGCATCTCCATTGCTCGCCTCATGAAGCGCATGGGCGTGAAGGACATCATCATCTGCGACCACACGGGTGCCATCTACGAGGGTCGCGACGGCCTGAACCCGGTGAAGCAGGAGGTCGCTACCTGGACCAACGCCGAGAAGGTCCATGGTTCGCTCGCCGACGCCCTCAAGGGCGCGGACGTCTTTGTGGGCGTCTCCAAGCCCAACCTGGTCTCGCAGGACATGGTGCGCTCGATGGCCAAGGACCCCATCATCTTTGCCTGCGCGAACCCCGTGCCCGAGATCATGCCCGACGAGGCGCTTGCCGCCGGCGCTGCCGTGGCGGCGACTGGCCGTTCGGACTTCCCCAATCAGATCAACAACGTGCTGGCGTTCCCGGGCATCTTCCGCGGCGCGCTTGACGTGCGTGCGAGCGACATCAACGACGACATGATGGAGGCTGCGGCCTACGCCATCGCCGGCCTGGTGGACGACGAGCACCGTGCTGCGGACTACATCATCCCCGGTGCCTTCGACAAGCGCGTCGCGTCTGCCGTCGCTGC
>URLM01000039.1 GCA_900548775.1 uncultured Olsenella sp. | reverse complement strand
GACGATCCCAAGCAGGCGTCTGCGGAGTGGGGAGAGCAGATGCTCACCTCCTTTGCGGATTGGGCCGTGAAGTTTCTCGACGCCTTCGCTCAGTCTCCGCTGCCGGGCCAGATAGAGCGCTAGGCGAGAACGTCGAGGCTTCTCTCCACGATTGCACGGAGACCTTCTCTGCAGAAATGCGCCTTCCGGAGAGAAAATGACGCCCGAGCGGTTGTTTCGTACGGAATCCAGTACGAGATACGCCCTCCGGCGCCCTTTTAGCGCCGGAAGGGTCGTTGCCGCAACTATCGCGTACAAAAGAGTTCTTCCGGCGCCGTTTTGGCGCCGGAACGTGAGATATGGCAGCGCATGTGTCCGCGGTCTTCTCGTAGAAAATGATCTGGGCCCATCGGCATCAACCGGTGGGCCCAGGACTACTACATGATGACAAATGCAGCTACTGCGCGGGCGTTGCGTCCCTTAGCTCGGGCAGGCGTGCGGCATCGACCTTGATGCCAGTGAACTTGTTCGAGGTCACCTTGTTCAGGGTCTTGTGGAGCATGGGGATGATGGGCATGTCCTCGGCAGCAATGGCGTCCGCCTCGTGCATGAGCTCGACGCGCTTGTCCTCGTCCACGGTCTTTCTCGCCTCGTCCAGCTTGGCGTCGAACTCGGCGCTGGAGTAGTGGGAGACGTTGTCGCCCACGCCGGTGTACATGAGCGGCTGCAGGAAGTTGTCCATGGTGGGATAGTCTGCGGTCCAGCCACGAGATCCAAGCTGGAAGGTGCCGGCAACGTAGTCGTCGAGCATCGACGCGTATTCCTTCTGGTCGATGGTTACGTTGATGCCCACGGCCTTCCAGTCGCCCTGCAGGACCTCGAACTCGTTTGTCTTGTTGGACGAGGAAACCATGATGGTGAGGTCGATGCCGCGCATACCGTCTGAGCCGGCGGGATAGCCTGCCTCGTCGAGGAGCTGACCAGCCTTGTCAACGTCATAGGCGCAGTACTGCCACGTGGTCTCGTCGTTGCCCTTAATTCCCGGCGGGACAATGTCGCCTGCGGGCTGCGCAAATCCCTCGTAGAGGGTGTCGCAGAGGTTCTGGCGGTTGATGGCAAGAGACATTGCCTGGCGCACCCTCTTGTCGGAGAGGATGGGGTCGTTCACGTTGTACGCAAGGTACTCCGTGTACAGAACCTCGCCAACCATCGTCTGCTTGTTGGGGGTGCCGGTGTAGCCGTCATCCGACTGCCCGTACTTCTCGACCGTCTCCTTGACGCGCCCCGCGGGAACGTCGCAAAGGTCGAGGTTGCCAGCCTCAAACTCGCGGAATGCCGTGTCGGTGTCCTTGTAGATGTTGAAGTGTACGGCGTCGACCTTGACGGAGTTGACACCGGCATAGTCCTCGTAGCGCTTCATGTTGATGTACTGGCCATCGTTCCAGGTGCCATCCATCTTGAAGGGGCCGTTGCCAACCGGCGCCTTGGAGTAGGTGTCGTAGTTGTCCTTCGCGCAGTCGGGGATGGGCGAGAGGGGCGTGCAGCACACCACAAAGGGGAAGTCTGCGTAAGGGCCGGTGAGCTCCACCTTGAGGGTGTAGTCGTCGGGGCAGGAAAGCCCCTCAAGCTCTTCGACGTTTCCGTTGACCACGTCGTCATAGCCCTTAACCATGGCAAGGTGGTACGAGACCACAGATGGCGCCGTGGTGGTCTTGGGGTTGCAGATGCGGTTCCAGGCGTACTGGAACGACTTGGCCGTGACGTCGGTGCCATCGTGGAACTTGAGGCCCTGCTTGATGTGGAAGGTCCACGTCGCGGCGTCGTCAGATGACTCCCAGGACTCGGCAACGCTGGGCTTCAGCTCCTCTGTGTCGTAGTCGTAGACCGTGAGCTGGTCAAAGAGCTGAGAAGCAACAGCCGCGCCGTTGAACTCCTCGATGTCAAAGGGGTCGATCGACGTGGGGTTCGTGATTGCATAGTTGATGGTTCCTCCCGATGCCGCCTCCCCACTGGATGACTCTCCGCTGCTAGACGAGCGCTGTCCGCAAGCACCAAGTCCTGCGGCTGCCATCGCGGCAGCTCCTCCCTTGATGAAGGTGCGACGATCCATCGAATGACCCATCTTTTCCTCCCGCCGTCTGTCCCCATGCGGACACGGCATGACCGCAGCGTCCGCTTTTCGAGAAAGATGTTCGTCCTGTTGGAGGAAAGTGGGGGAGGACTGAAACACGCCTGAAGCAATTTTTTGCAGTATTGATACTCTTGGCCTGATTTGCCCACCGCTCGCCGACTGCAACTCGAAAGTCGCATGGCCGCACCTCGCTCGCGAACCTCACAAGAATGGGTGCGAGCATGACTGCTCGCACCCATCAAGAGGCACTGTCTCCAATGGCGAGAAGCTTCGCCCGTGCTGTCCGCTATTCCAGCGCAAGGAAGGCACAATAGCCCTTGTAGGCCTCCCAGATGTCCGCCTTGCTCGTGACCTCCCAGGGGGAGTGCATCGAAAGTACGCCAATGCCGGAGTCAATCACGTTCATGCCATAGGTGGCCAGGATGTAGGCGATGGTGCCACCGCCACCGGCGTCAACGCGGCCGAGCTCGGCGGTCTGGAAGCGGACGTCTGCGTCATCCATCACGCGACGGATGAGGGCAACGTACTCGGCGTCGGCATCGTTGGAGCCAGACTTGCCGCTGCCTCCCGTATACTTGTTGAATGTGAGACCGCGCCCGAGAAAGCACGAGTTCTTTGCCTCGAAGACCGAGGAGTAGTTGGGGTCGAAGGCTGCGGAGACGTCACTCGAGAGCATGCGAGAGCGCTCGAGGCAACGGCGCAGCGCCAGGGGAGTACCCTGTCCGGCTGCCTCGATAAGCTCGGCCATGACATCCTCAAAGAAGCGGCTGCTCATCGAGGTGGCGCCGCGGCTGCCAATCTCCTCCTTGTCAACAAGGATGGTGACGGCGGTGCGCTTGGGCGCCTCGCACGCCAACTGGGCGAGAAGCGAGGGGTAGGCGCAGGAACGGTCGTCCTGGCCGTAGCCCAGGATCATCGAGCGGTCCAGGCCCATGTCGCGCGCCTGGCCTGCGGGCACAATCTCAAGCTCGGCAGAGAGCAGGTCCTCCTCGGTGATGCTGTACTTCTCGGCGAGAATATCAAGGACGGTTGCCTTTACGGCCTCCTTGTCCTGGTCCTTCTCGGCACCGTCGCCAGCTGCCCTGGGGCGGTTGCCCACAATCACGTCGAGAAGCTCGCCCTCAATGAGCTCGGACGCCTTCTTCTGCATCTGCTCACGGGCAAGGTGGGGGAGAAGGTCGGAGACGCAGAAGACGGGGTCCGAGGGGTCCTCGCCAATCACGACCTTGATGACACTCCCGTCCTTCTTGGCAACAACGCCATGGATTGCCAGAGGCAGGGTTGCCCACTGGTAGGTCTTCACGCCGCCGTAGTAGTGCGTGTCAAGCGTGGCGATGTCGTTTCTCTCCTCGAGCGGGTTCTGCTTGACGTCCAGGCGGGGCGAGTCGATGTGGGCACCAAGGATGTTGACGCCCTGCTCAAGGGGCTCCGTGCCCAGTTCGATAAGCATGAGGCTCTTGCCGCGAACCGACGCGTAGACCTTGTCGCCGGCCGATAGCTCCTCGCCTGCCTTGACAGCCTCCTCAAGCGGGCGATACCCATGTGCCTCCGCAAGCTCGATGGCGGTTGAGCAGCACTCTCGCTCCGTCTTATTCTCAGAGATGAACTTTCGGTACCCCTCGCAGAATTCAGTGAGCTGCGCCAGGTCCTTCTCGCCATAGCCCTTCCAGGCGTTTGGTCTCTCCATTCCTGCTCCCTTCCAAAGTCCTCGGGTAAGCTCCGGAGAAGACTGTATCACCCATGGAACTCGCGCTGTTCATCGCGCCGCTCGCCGGATGTCATCTGAGCTGTGAAATGAGAAAAACGATAAAACACGCGTATCACCATATGCTATGCTGAATAGCATTGCGTACAGCCCATCCGCTCTCGAAGGAGCCAGAATCCGTGAACGTCCTCAACGTCATCCTCCTTGTCTTGCTGTTCATCTCCGGCCTGCTCACCGTGGCTCTCGTCCTCATGCACTCGGGCAAGGGCACGGGCGTGTCTGACATGATTGCCTCCTCGCTCTACAATGCCTCCGCCGGCTCTGGCATCTGGGAGAAGAACCTCGACAGGCTCACAGTCATCACCTCCGTCATCTTTGTGGTGTGCGTCATCGTGATGGCGGTGACCTTCCCCACGGGGACCATCGGCCTGGTTGGCTAGGCCTTCTCGGAAAACGGTTTCATGCGGGACGGAGCGGCGAGTGCCCTCCGTCCCTTTTTTATCAGCACCACATTCTTTGGTTAACAAGTGGGACATTTAACCATCGAGTTGGCATCCTTAAACGCTTGCAAGCCTATGCTGGTGACATAAAGGCTTGTCGCAAGGAGGATGCCACATGTACATGGAGAGAAGCACCTGGACGCAGGTTCGTGACTACTTCAAGGAGCACGACCTGGTGATTATTGGAGTTGGCTCGACGGAGTGCCACGGCAGACACAATCCGCTGGGCACCGATACCATGGCGCCAGACAAGATCCTTGAGCTGCTGGAACAGCGCGACGGGACGTATCTTGTGGCTCCAACACTTCCCTATGGCGCAACGGATGACCTCGTTGGGTACCCTGGCACGGTGAGCCTTGGTGTCCAAGGGCTCTACGACGTCCTGTCGAGCATCACGAGGCAGCTACGTGCCTACGGTGCGCGCCGCTTTGTCTTCCTCAATGGCCACGGCGGTAACGTCAAATCTCTCTCTATGGCGTCGATGGACCTAAACGATGCCGGTTGCCTTGCGGCTGTTGTCAACTGGTGGAGGTTGGCCCCGCAGCTTGATCCCGCGTGGGGAGGCGGGCACGGTGGTGCCATGGAGACCAGCGCCAACCTTGCCATAGACCCGGCCTCCGTTGACATGTCGCAGGTGACAGACGAGAACCTGCTCCCCGACATTGGGGATGACATGCCATCCACGGGATGGAACAGCGTGAGCTTTGGCGGTGCCGAGGTGGAGTTCCCGCGCAGGCTCGCCCGGTTTGCAAGCTCCGGCTGGGTTGCCGAAGGCCACGAGGACCATCCGCGCGGCGCAAGCGCCGAGCTTGGGAAGGCGATGCTTGAGGGCACTGCGGCGTGGCTACAGGAGTTCACGCATGCCCTCGAGGCGGAGACGCTGCCCAAGCCAATCGACTTCTCTCGGGCAACGGAGCACCTCGACCAGTAGCGCACGCCGCATAGCTGCATCTGTACCAGACGCTCCCGCCTGCCTAGGGACGGGCGGACAACAAGGAGGAGAAATGCGCATCGAGCTGAGTACCTGGCCTGCCGTGGAAGACTACTTTGAGCGGGGAAACGACCTTGTCGTTATGGCCATAGGAAGCACGGAGGAGCACGGGAGGCACAACCCGCTGGGAACAGACACCCTTGCACCCAATCTACTGCTGGAAAAGATTGATGCCGCCCTTGGCGAGGACGTGCTCATTGCGCCCACGATTCCCTTTGGCAACGCGGATGACCTCCTGGGGTTCCCGGGAACGCTCTCGATAGGTTATGACCTTCTCCGCTCGCTTGTCCGGACGCTCAGCATGCAGCTCTACGACTATGGGGCAAGAAGGTTCCTCTTCATCAACGGCCACGGCCCCAACATCAAGCCCATCTCAAGCGTGTGCGAGGAGCTCAATAGGCGAGGGTGCCTCGCGGCAAGGGCGGATTGGTGGCTCATGGCAGGCGAGCTCAACCCTGCGTGGGGCGGTGGCCATGGCGGGGCAGAGGAGACGGCTGCGGTGATGGCCGTCGACCCCTCGCTTGTGGATTCCTCCGAGCTTGGTCCCATGGCGCTTGCTAACGACATCTCCGACGAGCTCCCCACGTCTGGTTGGGACAACGTTGAGTTCAAGGGCGCTCACGTTGCCATTCCGCGTGACGCCTGCCGCTACGCCGGCAACGGCTGGATTGGCCCAGACGACCCAGCGAATGCCAACCCGGAGTGGGGAGACCAGATGATGGACGGCGTGGCCAGCTACCTCGTCGACTTCATAGGCGCCCTCAAGCGCGCGCCGCTTCCCGCGCCCATGCCCGTCCGCACTACCAAGGCATACGGCGGCAATGGCGACAAGTAACGTCAGCACGTACGCGATATTGGCTCCCAGGAGAGAGGCAAGTGGCAATGGATTTCAACGATAGCGAGGTCGTGGACCTTCTCGGCAGGCTCTCTAACGCAAAGTCCCCCTCGGGCTTCGAGGACGAGACCATAGAGGTCGTGCGCGACTTCTGCCAAGGGTGGGCAAAGGTCGAGACCAACAGCGTCCACGACGCACTCGTCACCCCCAAGAATTTTACAGGCGAGAAGCCCGTGCTCATGCTCGATGCCCACGGCGACGAGGTTGGAGGCATGGTCAAGTCCATCCGCTCCAACGGCACGATGACTTTCGTTGAGCTTGGCCGTTTCTCGCCCAACGTGCTCACCGGCCAGGATGTGCTGGTGAGAAACACGCTTGGCGAGTGGGTTCACGGGGTGATTGGCGTGAAGCCGCCCCACTTCATGAGCGCTGCCGAGCGCGCCTCCGGAGAGCTGCAGCTCATCCTGGACGTTGGCGCCACCTCCAAGGAGGAGGCGGTAAATGTCTTCCATATGGGCATGGGCGAGCCTTTTGTCCCGGCCACCAAGTTCGAGTACAATGAGAAAACTGGCGTTGCGTTGGGGAAGGCATTCGACTGCCGCGCAGGAGTCACCGCAGAGCTCCTCGCCCTGCGCGAGCTTTCTAGCCGCACGGATCTACCCTTTGACGTTGTTGCCTCGGTGAGCTCGATGGAGGAGGTGGGGGAGCGCGGCGTGCTGGCAGCGGCGCTGCACTTCGGTCCCATGGTCGCCTTCATGTTTGAGGGCTGCCCGGCAGATGACACGTTTACCATCCCCGATGACGTCCAGACTGCCTTTCACCATGGCCCCATGTTTCGCTACTTTGACTGCTGCATGATTACGAACCCTCGCTACCAGCGCTTTGTCCTCAAATGTGCGGCGGAAGCGGGACTTGTCTGCCAAACGAGCGTGCGGGAGGGCGGCGGCACCGACGGCGGCCCCACCCACATGCTTGACATTCCCTGCGTGGTCGCTGGCGTCCCCAGTCGCTACGTCCACTCGGGAACCGCGCTGTGCACGCTCTATGACGTAAAGATGACGGCGGAGGTTGCGGTTGCCGTGGCCGAGCGGATTACTCCGGATGCCGTTCGCTCCTTTTAAGCGGGGCGGGACCCCTGGCAATTTGGAGTTGCGTTAACGGGTAATTACATTGACATTTCATAAACTTTTCTATTTACGTTCTTAACGTTACATGTGGACTGTTTGACCTTGATGAACACTGTTTAGAAACAATAGCCCGCTACGCTGGGTCACAACATCAAGGTGGGACTTGGTGCTTTGGTATTCAAGTTGGTGTGGAAGAGGAGGAGCATATGGAAGACAGATTTGGCGGAGTCTCTCGCCGAGGCTTCATCAAGGGTGGCGTCGCAGCCGCCGCACTGGCCGGTCTCGCGGGATGCGGCAAGAACAACTCTGGAAGTGCGACTTCGGGTGGCTCTTCTTCTGATGCGGGAGCCAGCACGGGCGGCGTGCTGAAGTACTACATCAACGACCCCGTTGCCATCGACCCCTACAACACGCAGGAGTCCGAGGGCACCCAGGTCGCGAAGTGCCTGTTCGATTCCCTCACCAAGTACAACTACGACACCAAGGAGCTTGAGCCGGCGGCGGCCGAGTCCTGGGAGTCCAACGACGACGCGACCCAGTGGACCTTCCACATCCGCAAGGACTGCAAGTTCCACAACGGTGACACCGTGAAGGCAGAGGACTTCAAGCGCGGCTTTGAGCGCATCTGCGACCCAACGATGAAGACCCCCTCGGACGTTGCCTACCACCTCGACCCCGTCAAGGGCGCCAAGGAGATGCAGGCGGGCGAGGCCGACGAGATCTCCGGTGTCACCTGCCCCGACGACAACACGCTCGTCTTCGAGCTCACCACCCCTATGTCCGAGTGGCCGCTCGTCTGCGCCCACCAGGCGCTCGTGCCTGTCCCTAAGGCGGCACGAGACGATCCCGACAGCTTCCTCGTTGCCCCCATCGGCAATGGCCCCTTCCAGATGGATGGCACCTGGGTCTCCGGCCAGTACATC
The DNA here is from genome assembly GCA_900548775.1 of uncultured Olsenella sp. GTDB lineage: Bacteria > Actinomycetota > Coriobacteriia > Coriobacteriales > Atopobiaceae > Tractidigestivibacter. The sequence continues at coordinate 9,284 of URLM01000039.1, read as the reverse complement.
AACGTCAAGAAGTTCGACGGCTACTATGGCACCCCCGCCAAGCTCGATGCCGTGAACTTCTCCATCCAGAAGGACCCGGACACCGCCTTCAAGGAGTTCCAGGCCGGCAACATCGACTTCTGCTCCGTGCCCTCCGGCCGTCTTGCCGAGGTCGAGCAGCAGTATGGCACCTCTGACGACGGCTATACCGTGACCCCCAAGAAGCAGGTCCTTACTGGTGCCGAGGCCTCAACCTACTGGCTCATCTGCGAGATGGGCGACGAGAACCTTGGCAAGAAGGAGGTTCGCCAGGCACTCAGCCTTGCCATCAACCGCCAGAACATCTGCGACACCCTCTTTGAGGGTTCCCGTAAGCCTGCCACAAGCTGCTTCCCGCCGCTTATCGATGACTCCTCTGATTCCACGTGGGAGTACTGCGACTACGACCCCGAGAAGGCCAAGGAGATTCTTGATAGCGCTGGCTACACCGCAGACGCGGACGGCAAGCGTAACCTCACGGTGAAGCTCTCCTACAACTCCGGTGGCGGTCACGAGGACATCATGTCCATTATCCAGGGCGACTTTGAGGCCATCGGCGTGACCGTTCAGCAGAACTCCCAGGAGTGGGCTGCCTACCTCACCGCGCTCGATGACGGTGGCTTCCAGCTTGGTCGTATGGGCTGGATCGCCGACTACCCCAACATGGACAACTTCCTGTACCCCAACTTCTACAGCACCTCGTCGAACAACTACGGCAAGTACTCCAACCCTGAGTTCGACAAGCTGGTCGAGGACGCCCGCAAGGTCACCGACGAGGAGGAGCGCAAGTCCGAGTATCGCAAGGCCTGCAAGCTCCTGGGCGAGGACATGCCGGTCATCCCCATCATGTTCTACGCGCACGACCACATTGGCTCCGAGAGGATTCAGAGCCTGTACTACGACCCGGCAGGCATTGCCCACCTAGGCGAGGCTAGCGTCCAGGCCTAGTCCCCACGAGCTCGTGCGGGGCATCGGGTTTCCGGTGTCCCGCCCTGTCTTTATATCGGCATCTATTGGCTCGTCCCATGTGGCGGCAGGGGAGTGACCATGGGAAAATACATCATCAAGCGCGTTTTGCAGTTCATCCCGGTGTTCTTGGGAGTCACACTGATTCTGTTCTCCCTCGAGAACATTGTTCCGGGAGACCCAATCAGGCTGATTGCCGGCGACAAGAAGCTCGACCCCGTCACCGAGAACAACCTGCGCGCCTCGTTCCACCTCATCGAGACGAACGACGATGGCACAATCAAGTACGACGAGAACGGCAACACCATCGAAACCCCCATGTGGGAGAGGTATTTCCTCTACGTTGGTGGCCTTCTCCACGGGGACCTTGGCGTGAGCTACCAGAAGTCGGGCCAGTCGGTCTCGAGCATTCTGGCAGACAAGTACCCCTACACCGTGAGGCTTGCCATTGTGGCAATCATCATGGAGGCGGTGCTCGGCATAGGTGCCGGCATAGTGAGCGCACTCAAACGCTACTCATTCTGGGACATATTTGTCACGTTCCTCTCGGCCCTGTTTGTCTCAATGCCCGCATTCTGGTTAGGTATGCTCTTACAGCTGTTCTTTGGCGTGTTCCTCAAGGACGCCACTGGCGGCGCCTTCTATTTGCCAATATCTGGCGCTGGTGGCCCGTATGCCGAGTTTCAAGACTGGGTGTACTACATACTCCCCGCGTTCACCCTGGCTGCAATCTCGATGGCATACACGGCCCGCATCATGCGCTCCCAGCTGCTTGAGGTCATGAACCAGGACTACATCCGCACGGCAAAGGCCAAGGGGCTCTCTCGCAAGGACATCGTCATTCACCACGCCCTCAAGAACGCGCTTATCCCCGTGGTCACCTACATTGGCATGGATTTTGGCGGCCTTCTTGCCGGTGCCATCCTCACCGAGACGGTCTTCAACTGGCCGGGCGTTGGCTACGAGACCTATCGCGCCATCACCCAGCGCGACTGGCCGCTGGTGCTTGGATCGGTGACGGTCATCGTTGTTGTGGTCATGGTCATCAACCTGATTGTCGACGTGAGCTACGCCTTCCTTGACCCGCGCATCCGCTTTGGCGCACCTAAGAACGAGAGGTAGGCAGGCATGGCTGAAAACACCACACAGACGCCAGAGAAGGGCAATGACGAGAACACCCTCGGAATCTTCTCCGCAAAGGCTGCCGCTGCAGCCGTCAATGCCCAGACCTCGTCTCGCACTATGTGGGGCGATGCCTGGAAGAGGCTGAAGCGCAACAAGCTTGCTATGATCGGCATGATTTGGATTGGCTTTGTCGTCGTTGTCGCCCTGACGGCAGACCTTTGGGTTCCAGGCACGCTTGGCAACCCAACCGAGACCGATTCGGCAACCATGGCGCAGAACTCCAGGCTCGCACCGTCCCCTGAGCATCCCTTTGGCACCGACACGCTGGGGCGTGACGTCCTCTGCCGCGTTATCTACGGTTCGAGGATCTCTCTTGCCGTCGGCGTTCTTGCAACTGCCATCTCGACCGTGCTGGGCCTCATCATGGGCGCACTTGCCGCCTATTACGGTGGCATTTGGGACACCATCATCATGAGGTTGGCCGACATCTTCTTGGCCTTCCCGTACACGCTCTTTGTCATAGCAATGCTCGCGGTCATTGGGCCGGGCATTCAGAACGTGTTTATCGCCATCGGCATCCTGGGCTGGCCGTCCATCGCCCGCGTGTTCCGTTCGGCAATCCTCACTGTCAAGGAGAACGACTACGTTGACGCGGCGCGTGCGATGGGCGCCTCCGACGCGCGCATCATCGCCCGCCACATCTTCCCCAACTCCGTGGCAGTCATCGTGGTCTACGCCACGATGAACATCGGCTCCGCAATCCTTACCGAGGCTGCCCTGTCCTTCCTGGGCATGGGCGTCCAGGCACCTAATCCCTCTTGGGGCATCATGATTCAGGACGGCGCAACCTACCTGGCCACCCAGCCCTGGCTCATGATTATGCCCGGCCTCGCGATTCTCACCACGGTGCTCGCCTTCACCCTTCTGGGCGATGGCCTGCGCGATGCCCTCGACGTCAAGATGAAGGATGCCTAAGCCATGTTCAAGAAGAAGACTAGAGTGCAGATGCACCTCAAGGACCAGCCCGTCCCCGAAGGAGAGCACCTTCTTGAGGTCGACGACCTCAAGATGTACTTCCACACGCAGGACGGCGTGGTCAAGGCCGTGGACGGCGTGTCCTACACCCTCGACCGCGGCGAGACGCTCGGCGTGGTGGGCGAGTCTGGATCGGGCAAGTCCGTCACGCACCTCACCATCATGGGCCTCATCGACATGCCCCCGGGACGCATCGAGGGGGGTGACGTTCGCTACCGTGGCCAGTCCCTCCTCAAGATGAGCGAGGAGCAGATGCAGGACATCCGCGGCAACGACATCGCGATGATCTTCCAGGACCCCATGACCTCGCTGAATCCGGTCTACACCATTGGCCGCCAGCTGGGCGAGGGCTTGCGCCTGCATCGCGGCTACTCCAAGGATGAGGCGCTCAAGCGCTCCGTCGAGCTTCTCGACATGGTGGGCATCCCCAACCCCGAGCAGCGCGTCAAGGACTACCCGCACCAGTTCTCCGGTGGCATGCGCCAGCGCGTCATGATTGCCATGGCGCTTGCCTGCGACCCCGACATCCTCATCGCCGACGAGCCCACCACGGCCCTCGACGTGACCATCCAGGCGCAGATCATCGAGCTCATGCGCGAGATGCAGAAGAAGAACGGCAACGCCATCGTGATGATCACGCACGACCTGGGCGTTGTTGCCGACGTTGCCGACAAGATCATGGTCATGTACGCGGGGCACCCCGTGGAGTTTGGTACGGCCGATGAGATCTTCTACAACTCCACGCATCCCTACACCTGGGGCCTCATCCGCTCGATCCCAGACCCGGTCATGACCGAGAAGCACCCGCTCACGCCCATCAAGGGCAACCCGCCCTCGCTCGTTACGCTGCCATCTGGCTGTGCGTTCTCGCCGCGTTGCCCGTATGCCACGGACAAGTGCCGCGCCGAGCGCCCGGGCCGCATCATGGTTGGCCCCAACCATTACTCTTGCTGCCACTACTCGCTTGACAAGGACTTTGTCACCAAGAATGCCCCCAAGACGAGCAGGACCACGGCAGCGGCGCCCGCGCATGTCGAGAAGGGAGGCGAGGCGTAATGACAGAGCCCCTTCTCAAGGTCGAGCACCTCACCAAGGAATTCCCGGTAGACTCGAGCGTCTTCTCTCGCGAGAAGCGCAAGGTCTCTGCGGTGAGCGACGTGAGCTTCCAGATCTATCCCGGCCAGACCCTTGGCCTTGTCGGCGAGTCCGGCTGCGGCAAGTCCACTACCGGTCGGTGCATCATGCGCCTCATCGAGCCCACCTCCGGAAAGATCACCTTCGATGGCAAGGACGTCACGAAGATGAGCCGCAAAGAGCTCAAGGCCATGCGGCGCGACATGCAGTACATCTTCCAGGACCCCTACGCGAGCCTCAACCCGCGCATGACCATCGGCGAGATTGTCTCCGAGCCCCTCGTTATCCACAACGTGATGCCCGACAAGGTCGAGCGTACAAAGTACGTGGCGTCTCTTCTCGACATGGTGGGTCTGAACCCCGAGCACATCAACCGCTATCCGCACGAGTTCTCGGGCGGACAGCGCCAGCGCGTGGGCATTGCACGTGCCTTTGCCCTGAAGCCAAAGCTCATCATCTGCGACGAGCCGGTCTCTGCCCTTGACGTCTCCATCCAGGCGCAGGTGCTCAACCTCCTGTCCGACCTCCAACAGGAGTTTGGGACGGCCTACCTCTTCATCGCGCACGATCTCTCGGTGGTCCAGCACGTCTCCGACCATGTGGCCGTGATGTATCTGGGCAACCTCATGGAATACGCGGACTGGAAGGAGCTGTACGAGAAGCCCTGCCACCCATACTCGCAGTCGCTTCTCTCGGCCGTGCCGGTGCCCGACCCCGACATCCAGCACTCGCGCAAGCGCATCATCCTTGCCGGAGACCCGCCATCACCCATCGACCCGCCCTCCGGCTGCCGCTTCCACACGCGCTGCCCGCTTGCCACCGAGAAGTGCTCCAAGGAGCGCCCGGACTTCCGCGACCTTGGGGGAGGACACTTCTGCGCCTGCCACTACGGTCAGCCGTTCCCCATCAAGGATTCATCCATCGAGCTTTAGCAGAGCATCAAAACTGATTGCAATCGCCCCGCACTGTGACCGTTGGTTGCTGGTGCGGGGCGTTCTGGTCGTTTAGTTTGCATACTCTTTTCCATTGTGTAACCAAGCCGTGGTGCTAGACTACCCCATGTTGTGTCGTGCCACGTCTGACCCACATGGCGTTGCGTGGCACACGACATGTGGGTGGCCATATGGTGAAATGTCGTCCCTTTTCGTTGTGCCAGGGGGACTTCGCTCAATATGGCTCGGGCGAGCGGAACCCCCAAGGGGCGCGCAGGTGAAGGCTGCCGTGCATCCCCCTTTGGTTGCGCGAACGGCACAAAGGAGTTTCGATGGCACGATTTCTAGGGTACCTGGCCAAGAGGATCGTCAACTACATTGTGATGATCTTCGTTGCGACCTCGCTTACCTATTTCCTCGCGTGCGCTTTCATGAGCCCGCGCTCGAACTACGAGTCGCGTACGCCGCGGCCCTCCCAGGAGTCCATCGAGGCATCCCTGGACAAGGCCAACCTCAACGACAAGACCCCGGTTACCGAGCGCTACCAGCGCTGGCTCACCAACATTGTGACCGAGTGGAACTGGGGTCTCTCGCCCGCAGGCGACTCCGTGAACAACGAGATCTCCAGCCGCATTGGCGCCTCGGTCAAGCTCATGCTTCTCTCGACGATCCTCTCCATCGTGATCGGCGTGAGCCTGGGCGTCTATACGGCGCAGCGGCAGTACCAATGGCAGGACAGGTTCTGGAGCGGTTTGGCCTCGGTCTTTCTCGTCATCCCCACGGTCGTCCTGGCCATCCTCATCGTGTTCTTTGCCATTGAGATAAACCAGCAGACAGGGCAGCGCATCTTCTACGTCACGGGCCTTTCGAGCTACGACGGCCCCAACTTCTTCATCGCCCTCGTTGACTTCCTCCAGCACATCCTTCTGCCCACCATCGTGCTCACCATCATCAGCTCCGTGGGCTACCACCTAAACCAGCGCACCTACCTCCTGGATGAGATGCACGCGGACTACGTGCGCACGGCACGCGCCAAGGGCCTCACCAAGAAGCAGGCCATCCGCAAGCACGCGCTGCGCGCAAGCCTTATCCCCACCTCGGTGAACGTGGCGTTCTCCATCGCCAGCATCTTCACCGGCGCTGTCATGACGGAGAAGATCTTCGCCATCCACGGCATGGGCGAGTACTTCATCAACTGCATCAATAACAACAACATCAACGGTGCCGTTGCGGTCGCCGCCTTCTCGGGCGCCTGCACGCTTGTGGGCGCCCTGCTCGCGGACCTCTTTGCCGCGGCCCTGGACCCCAGAATCAAGATGAGCTAGGAGATGGCAATGGAAGAGCAGAACAACAAGAACGAGCAGCTCACCAATGCCCAGCTCGAACTCCAGGCCGACGCTGCCGGCCCCAGCGAGGTCAAGCGCATAAGCTACGCGAGCCTCATCGCGCGCAGGTTCTTCAGGCAGAGGAGCGCCGTGGTTGGCCTCACCATCCTGGGCATCCTGGTGCTTCTCGCCATCTTTGGGCCACTCATCTGCAAGTACGACTACACCGACCCAGACTTTACGGCCATCAACGTGGCCCCCAACGCGCGTCACTGGTTTGGCACCGATGGTGGCGGCTTTGACCTCTTTGCCTGCGTGGTGCACGGCCTTGGCCGCTCCCTTGTGATCGGCCTCACCTACGCCATCCTCACCACTGCCATCTCGGCCATCGTGGGCACTGCCATCGCCTATGCGCGCGGATGGGGCGAGAAGATCGGCATGTGGCTTCTCGATATGCTGCTTGTCATCCCGAGCTTCCTTCTTGTTGCCATGATCGTCCGCGCCGCCTCCGGCACCCAGGGCTGGCTCATGCTCATCCTTGGCCTCACTGCCTTTGGCTGGATTGGCTATGCGCGAACGCTGCGTACCATGGCGCTCTCGCTGCGCGAGCGCGACTACGTGCGCGCGGCCAAGTACATGGGCGTTCCCTCGATCAAGATCATCATTCGGCACCTGATTCCCAACCTGGGCTCGATCCTGGTCATCGACACGGTCCTTGGCGTCATTAGCGGCATCAACTCCGAGACGGCCTACAGCTTCCTGGGCCTGGGCATCAAGGCGCCCGATACCTCGCTGGGCTACATCCTTTCGCAGGGCTCCTCGGCCATGCTCTCTGCCCCGTGGATCGTCCTCATCCCATCGGTTGTCCTCATCATCCTGTGCGTGAGCATGCAGCTCATTGGCGACGGACTGAGGGACGCCTTTGACCCCTACTCCCGCGCTGCGGGCGAGGTGGCCGACGAGGAGTCCAAGAAGGACGAGGCCGAGAAGACCGCCGCTGCTGCCGCCGGCACCGCTGCCGGGTCACACCACGAGTAGACGGAGACGTACGCATGTCTGACACCACCAGCACCACAACCATGGACGACACGCTTCGCTACGAGCTGCTCGAGGCAAACGGGCCCAAGGGTGCGCCAACCGGCGACCCCGTCATGAGCGTTCGCAACCTGCGCGTCTCCTTCAACACCGAGGCCGGCGTGGTCCACGCCGTGCGTGACGTGAACTTTGACCTCTGGGGCGGTCGCACCCTGGGTATCGTGGGCGAGTCCGGATCGGGCAAGTCGGTCACGGCGCTCTCGCTCATTGGGCTTCTCGATGACAACGCGCACGTCTCGGGCTCGGTCAAGCTTAACGGCGAGGAGCTCATCGGCAAGAGCGACGAGGAGATGTCTAAGATCCGCGGCGCCCGCATCTCGATGATCTTCCAGGATCCGCTCTCGGCCCTGACGCCCATGTTCTCCATTGGCGACCAGCTTGCCGAGGCGCTCCTCATCCACAATCCCGACATGCCCAAGGACGAGGTGCGCAAGCGCTGCATCGAGCTGCTCACCCTGGTGGGCATCACCGACCCGGAGAACCGCCTGGACGCGTATCCCCACGAGTTCTCCGGCGGCATGCGACAGCGCGTGGTCATTGCCATTGCCATTGCGAACAACCCCGACATTATCATTGCCGACGAGCCCACCACGGCCCTCGACGTGACCATCCAGGCACAGATCCTAGACATCCTGAAGGTCGCGCAGAAGGAGACCGGTGCCGCCGTCGTGCTTATCACGCACGACCTGGGCGTTGTTGCCGGCACGGCAGATGACGTGATGGTCATGTACGCCGGTCGTGCGGTGGAGCGTGCGAGCATCGACACGCTGTTCGAGCGTCCTTCTCAACCCTACACCATGGGCCTTCTCGGCGCCGTGCCCAAGCCCCACATGGCGGCCGAGCATCGCCTGGTGCCCATCAAGGGCAACCCGCCCTCGCTTGCGGCCATTCCCGCGGGCTGCCCCTTCTCGCCGCGCTGCCCCATGGCGACCGACGAGTGCCGTGTGACCGAGCCCGAGCTTCTGCCCCTCGAGGAGGGGGAGGGCCACCTGGTCTCGTGCCACCACATGGACCAGATTCGCGACAAGCACCTCACCTACGCCGACGTCTATCCGGCGCTTGAGCCGCTGCTGCCCAAGTGGGCCGACGTCCCGCGTGACCAGCGCCCCGTGGTTCTCGAGGTCAAGGACCTGGTGAAGACCTTCCCCATCCAGGGCAAGGGCCTCATCCGCAGGAACAAGGGAACCATGACCGCGGTCGATCACGCATCGTTCACCATCCACGAGGGCGAGACGCTGGCTCTTGTCGGCGAGTCTGGCTCGGGAAAGTCCACCACGCTCATGCAGATCATGGACCTCGTGGTGCCCGAGGAGGGCACGATCACCGTCCTGGGCAAGAAGACCTCCGAGCTGAAGAACGCCCGCGATCGCCGCGAGCTGCGCCGCAACCTCCAGATCATCTTCCAGGACCCCATGAGCTCGCTTGACCCGCGTATGCCCATCTACGACGTGCTGGCCGAGCCCCTCGAGGCCCAGGGCTGGGACAAGGCCAAGATCAACAAGCGCATCGGCGAGCTCATGTACCTCGTGGGCATCAACCCGGACTACGTGGACCGCTTCCCGTCGCAGTTCTCCGGTGGCCAGCGTCAGCGCATTGCCATCGCCCGTGCCCTGGCCACGAGCCCCAAGCTGCTTCTCCTCGACGAGCCCATCGC
>URLM01000038.1 GCA_900548775.1 uncultured Olsenella sp. | reverse complement strand
TCCAAGCTCGTGCTGGCGCAGAACCGCACGCCCAACGTGATCATGCTCGTGGGCCTGCAGGGCTCGGGCAAGACCACGGCTGCGGCCAAGCTGGCCTACCTCCTGAAGGGCCAGGGCCACTCTCCGCTGCTCGCCGCCTGCGACACGCACCGTCCTGCGGCAGCCGACCAGCTGGCCACGCTCGGTGGCGAGATTGGCGTGGCGGTCTATCGCGGCGACGGCAAGGACGCGGTCAAGGTTGCCACCGAGTCCATCCGCGAGGCCGTCGACCACCTCAACGACATCGTGATCGTGGACACTGCGGGCCGCCTGCAAATTGACGAGGAGATGATGCAGGAGGCCGTCGCGATCAAGCAAGCCGTCAAGCCCGACCAGATCCTCATGGTGGTCGACGCCATGACCGGCCAGGACATCGTGAACGTGGTGCAGACCTTCGCCGAGCGCGTGGACTTCGACGGCGTCATCATGTCCAAGCTCGACGGCGACGCCCGCGGCGGCGGCGCGCTCTCCGTTCGCGCGGTGACGGGCAAGCCCATCAAGTTCGTCTCGATGGGCGAGAAGCCCGACTCCCTCGAGGTCTTCCATCCCGACCGCATGGCCAAGCGCATCCTTGGCATGGGCGACGTCTACGGCATCATCGAGCAGGCGCAGAAGGTTGCCGACCAGGAGCAGATCGACGCGGCCGAGCGCATGCTGCGCGAGGGCTTCACGATGGATGACCTTCTCGGCCAGATGCAGCAGATCAGGCGCATGGGTGGCCTAACCAAGATCATCTCGGCGCTTCCCGGAGGCGACCGTGCTTTGGCCCAGCAGGGTGGCGTGGACGAGAGTTCGCTCACGCGCATCGAGGCCATCATCCACTCCATGACCAAGGAGGAGCGCGCGCGGCCAAAGATCATCAACGGCCAGCGCAGGAAGCGCATTGCCGCTGGCTCCGGACGCAGCGTGCAGGAGGTCAACCAGCTCATCAAGCAGTGGGGCGAGATGAACAAGATGATGGGCAAGATGCGCGCTGCCACCCAGGGCGGCAGCAAGAAGCAGCGCCGACAGATGCAGTCGATGATGCGCAACATGGGCATGGGCGGCGGCATGCCTGGCGGCGGCATGCCTGGCGGCGGACGCGGCTGGGGCATGTAGCGGCGGACGGCTGGGCTTCGCGCTCTTCTCGACGCCGAGGCGGTAGCTCCGTAGGCTTCCTCTGCCAAAATGCACGCTCCGGCGAGAAAATGACGCCGGAGCCGGGGTTACCGCAGCGATTCCGTACGAGACGCGCCCTCCGGCGAGGAAATGACGCCGGAGTCGGGGTTTCCGACGGGATTCCGTACGAGATGCGCCTTCCGGCGCCAGATTCTCGCCGAAGTCTCTTATATCTCCGTCGCAGCTGCAGGAACGCGCCCTCCGGCGAGACAATGACGCCGGAGCCGGGGTTACCGCAGCGATTCCGTACGAGATGCGCCCTCCGGCGAGGAAATGACGCCGGGACCAGGGTTTCCGACGGGATTCCGTACGAGAAGGGCCCTCCGGCGCCGGATTCTCTCCGAAGTCTCTTATATCTCCGTCGCAGCTGCGAGAAAGCGCCCTCCGGCGTCGAAATGACTCCGGAGGGCGCGTTGCATACGCCTACGGCACCGAATGGCTGCGCTACCCTGCGCTACTCGTGGATGATGACCACATCGCCCACGTCGCACAGCGAGTAGAGCTGGTCTGCCTTCTCGTACGAGAGGTTGATGCAGCCATGGCTGCCGTTGGTGAGGTAGATGTCACCGCCAAACGCGGAGCGCCACGGCGCATTGTGGAAGCCCATGAGGTTGCCCACGACGCCCATCCAGAAGTCGACGTGGCTCACCCACTGGGGGTTGCCGGACTCGTCGTTGGGGCCGATGAGCGTCGACGGGCTCTCCTTGTTCGTGATGGTCCAGGTGCCCTGCGTGGTGCCGCGGTTGAGGTCTGGCTGGCCGGTCACGACGTCGGCCTCCCAGATCACGGAGCCGTCCGAGTCGAAGAAGATGGCGTGCTGGTCGGAGATGTCGACGTCGATGAAGCGCGTGGGCCAGTCCTGCCCACCGGGGTTGTACGTCGCAGCCGTCTGGTAGCAGGGAAGCTCGAGCGTGGTGGGGGAGCCGGACATGATGTTGTCGTAGATGTCCTGGGCCGCCTCTTCGCCGTTGATCGACCAGCCATAGGCGCCGCCTGCGACTACGGACTCCTGGACGCCGTCGGGGCGCGTGTAGGTGCGCGCCGTTCCGAGGGAGTCCGTCTTCGCGGAGAGGTCGCCCTTCGCCCACGTGGTGATGGCGTCCTGGTCGAGCGTCACCGAGAGGTCGTCGGCAATGCTCACCCACTGGGAGATGAGGCTGGCGTCGACGGTCGTGACCTCGGTTCCGCCCAACGTGAGCGTGACGGTTGCGCCGAGCAGGGCGTTGGCCTGGTCGACAGCGGCATCGACGGACTCACCGCCCTGGAGCGACTCGTCACCAAGCTCTATGGAGGTCGCGAGCGAGCAGACCTTCTCACCGATGTACTGAGACGCGCTTGCCTGGTCGATGCGGCTGGCCTGCGCCGTGTCCGAGGCGACATAGAGCTTCTTCTCGGCATCATACGTGATGCCCGTGGTGTTGGTGCCATCGTCTGCCGCGGCAACCGCGCTCACGGCATTCGCAAGCGCCGAGGACACGGCCGAGGAGTCAAAGCTCACGTAGGTTGCGACGTCTCCAGTCGAGAGGTCCTGGCTTGCGTGCTGCGCCAGCTCGACCGGCCACGCGAGCGGGTGCTGCTGCGCGATTGCGGCCTTGGCCGCGCTCTCGCCGTCGTAGGCGAGGGAGACGTCGACGCCGGTGAGTTCAAAGGAGATACCGTCACCAGAGACGCTGGCCTTCCAGCCGGCCGTCTTTGTCGCCGCGAGCGACTTTGCGACGTCCTCCACGCTCATGAGCGAGACGTCCTGGCCGTCGACGGTGGTCGACGGCATGAAGAAGAAGTTGAAGTACGCCACGCCACCGAGGTAGATGGCTACAAGTACTGCGAGAATGACGAAGAGCGCGATGACGGGGCCGCGCTTCGAGCGCTTCTTCTCGGGCGCATTGGCAAAGTGCCCGCCCTCTGTGGACTTTCCCATGGTAAAGGCCGTTTCTCCCTAGATGCAAGGCGGCTTGCCGCCTCGGTAAGTTGGTCATGTTTGTCTATAGTAACCCAGGGTGGCCTGGCGCCCGCCTTAGGCGCTTGCCACGAGAAAAGCTTCAAAGGCCGTGCGGGCTTTGCGCCAGCCGGCCCGGAGGGGCTGCCCGAGGTCGTTTCGAGGAGGACCGCGCACGTGGACACGCAGGTCATACGCATTGAGAGCGCCGAGGACACGCGCCTTGACGCCTACGTTCGGCTCACCGACCGCCAGCTGCGAAGCAAGCTCGAGCCCGAAAAGGGCGTGCTCATCGCAGAGTCGCGGCTGGTCGTGGAGGTCGCGCTGGACGCTGGCCTCGAGCCCCTCTCGTTTTTGGTGGACGACGCCAGGCTGGAGTCCTGCACGGACCTCATCGAGCGCGCGGGGTGCGTCTCCTACGTGCTGCCGCACGAGCAGATGGAGCGCCTCACCGGGTTCAACGTGAACCGCGGGCTTCTCTGCGCCATGCGCCGTCCGCATCCGCGCACGGTTGAGCTGGCCCTTCTCGGCGCCCGACACGTCGCCGTCCTCGAGGACCTCGTCGACGTCACCAACGTTGGGGCGGTCTTCAGGTCTGCCGCCGCGCTTGGCGCGGACGCCGTGCTCCTCTCGCCGCGCTGCGCCGACCCGCTTGGCAGGCGAGCGGTGCGCGTCTCGATGGGGACGGTGTTCCAGGTCCCCTGGGCCCGCGTCTACGATGACGCCTGGCCCGCGGGGATCGTCGGCGACCTGCGCGGCCGGGGGTTCTCGTGCCTCTCGATGGCACTCGAGGAGGGGGCCGTGCCCATAGACGACCCGTCTGTGTCCTCTGCCGAGAAGGTCGCGCTCTTCTTTGGCTGCGAGGGCTACGGGCTCACGCGACCGACGCTCGACGCCGTCGGGCGCTCCGTGATCATCCCCATGTCGAACGGCGTGGACTCACTCAATGTTGCCGCTTCTTCGGCGGTCGCATTCTGGGAGCTCTTCGCGCGCCGGCGGTAGACGGTGCGGGGGCTCCTTTCTTCTCCTTCTTGGCACGGATTCCGGACGGTTAGGCCTGCCTAAACGGCGAGAAACCGCGCCACCGCTGAACCACGCGGATTCCGGACGGTTAGGCCTGCCTAAACGGCGAAGAATCGCGGAATCGGCGTCCCGGCGCGGACGGACCAGACTATGGCCTTCTCGCCGAAATCTCGGCGCTCATCTCCCCAGACCAGCGCACACTGAAAAGATGCAACCGTCGCAGGGAGAACACCACATGCAGGACACAGATCCCGCCCAGCTCAAGTACTTGGAACTTCTCTCCGAGAAGTTCCCAACCACCCAGGCCGCCTTCACCGAGGTCATCAACCTCGAGGCCATCCTCAACCTGCCAAAGGGCACCGAGCACTTCGTCTCGGACGTCCACGGCGAGTACGAGGCCTTCGAGCACATCCTCAACAACTGCTCGGGTGTCATCCGCGAGCGCGTGGAGGAGGTCTTCAACCTCGAGCTCACGGCGGGCGAGCAGGCCGACCTCTGCACGCTCGTCTACTATCCGGTCGAGAAGCTCCGCCGCCTGCGCGAGGAGGACGCGGCAACAGGCGAGTGGTACGCCATCACGCTCATGCGCCTCGTGCGTCTCGCCCGCCGCCTCTCCGGCTCCTACACCCGCTCCAAGGTGCGCAAGGCCATGCCTGTGGCCTACGCCTACATCATCGACGAGCTCCTGCACATCTCGCCTGACGAGCGGGAGGCGCGCCTTGCCTACCACCAGCGCATCATCGAAACGATCATCGACACCGGATCGGCCGACGACTTCATCTGCTCGCTTGCGGCGCTCATCAAGCGCCTGGCTGTGGACCACATGCATCTGGTGGGTGACATCTTCGACCGCGGGCCACATGCCGACAAGATCTGCGACCGACTGATGGGCTACCACTCCATCGACGTCGAGTGGGGCAACCACGACATCGTCTGGATGGGCGCGGCCTCGGGCTCGGCGGCGTGCTTGGCCGCCGTGATTCGCAACAACATCCACTACGAGAGCCTTTCGATCCTCGAGAGCGCCTATGGCGTGAGCCTGCGTGAGCTGGCGCTCTTCTCGGAGGCTATCTACACGCAGGACGATGGCATGACGCCCATGGAGAAGGCCATCTCGGTCATCCTCTTCAAGCTCGAGGGCCAGGTCATCATGCGCCACCCCAACTGGCACATGGAAGACAGGCTGCTGCTGGGGCATGTGGACGCGTCCCGGGGCGTGCTCGAGCTCAACGGCACCACGTACGAGATGCGCACGCGAGACTTCCCCACGCTCGATCCGGCCCACCCCTATGAGCTCTCGGCAGACGAGAAGCGCGTGATGGACGGCCTCATGGACGCCGTGCGCTCCTCGGACAAGCTGCGCGCCCACATTGGCTTCCTCTACGATCACGGGTCAGCCTACCTGGTGCGCAACGGCAACGCGATCTTCCATGCCTGCGTCCCCATGAACGAGGACGGCACCTTCTGCGCCGTGCGCCACCAGGACCGTCTCCTCGCCGGACGCGAGTACTACGACTACGCCGATCGCCTTGCTCGCCAGGCCTGGCATGAGCACGACCAGGTTTCCCTCGACTGGATGTGGTACCTCTGGTGCGGGCGCTACTCGCCGCTCTCGGGACGCGTGGTGAAGACCTTCGAGCGCACCTACCTCACCGACCGCTCCACCTGGGAGGAACCGCGTGACCCATACTTCAGGCTCACCGAGAAGCCCGAGGTGGCACGGCGCATCCTCACGGAGTTTGGAGCAGACCCGGTTCATGGCCACATCATCAACGGCCACACCCCCGTGCACGCTGCGGACGGCGAGAGCCCCATCAAGGCGGGCGGCCTTCTCGTGGTTATCGACGGTGGCTTCTGCCAGGCCTACCACAAGACCACGGGCATCGCGGGCTACACCCTCATCTCGGACCCCCGGGGCATGCGCATCAAGGCGCACCGGCCCTTTGGCACCATCGCCGACGTGCTCGACCTCAATGCCGACATCATGAGTGACGACGACCGCTTTGAGATCTACCCCAGGCCAAAGACCATTGGCGACACGGACACGGGTGTCCAGATTCGCGGACAGGTAGCAGACCTGCGGGCGCTTCTCGACGCATACCGCACCGGCATGCTTCCCGAGAGGGGATAGCCCCGGTCCAGCCCGGCCCCTCGAGGGGCGCCGGGCAATCCTTCTCGTACCAGCCATGCCCGTGCGGCACCCGTGAAAGGTGCCGCACATTATTTATGGAGACGTGGCAAATGGGTACGCTAGGGGCAGGCTCATGCACGGAATCGGACGAAAGGGTCCACAGATGGACATGGATGACAACAAGAGACGCAGATCGATGCTGATCTACGTGCTCATCGCGATCGTGGTGTACCTCGCGGTGAGCCAGACGCTCTACCCCAACCTGGTGAGCTCTCAGGTGACCGAGACCAGCTACTCTCAGTTCCTCGAGGACGTCGACAACAACAAGGTCGTCTCCGCCGAGATCGACACCAGCAACAACACAATCAAGTACACCGAGGGCACGGGAGACTCCCAGAAGATCTACAAGACCACCGCCTGGCCGAACGACGACTCCCTTGCGACCACGCTCAAGGACCACGGCGTGGACATGACGGCGTCGATCCCAGACACGTCGGGTGACCTGTGGATCTACATGCTCATTGCCTACGGCCTGCCGCTTGTTGGTCTGTTCCTCATCGGCTGGTGGGCAAACCGCCAGATGAAGAAGCAGATGGGCGACGATGGCCCATCGATGAACTTCGGCGGAGGCTTTGGCATGGGCGGCGGCCTTGGCCGTTCCAACGCCAAGGAGGTCAAGGGCGAGGACACCGGCGTCACCTTCAAGGACGTCGCCGGCCAGGACGAGGCCAAGGAGTCGCTCCAGGAGATCGTCCACTTCCTCAAGAACCCCGGCAAGTACAACGAGATTGGCGCCAAGTGCCCCCGCGGCGCGTTGCTCGTAGGCCCTCCGGGCACGGGCAAGACGCTGCTCGCCAAGGCCGTCGCCGGCGAGGCAGGCGTGCCCTTCTTCCAGATCTCCGGCTCCGAGTTCGTCGAGATGTTCGTGGGCCGCGGTGCCGCCAAGGTGCGCGACCTCTTCAAGCAGGCCAAGGAGAAAGCCCCCTGCATCGTCTTCATTGACGAGATCGACGCCGTGGGCAAGAAGCGCGACATGTCGCTCAACTCCAACGACGAGCGCGAGCAGACCCTGAACCAGCTCCTCTCCGAGATGGACGGCTTCGACAACCACAAGGGCATCGTGGTTCTCGCCGCGACCAACCGCCCCGAGACGCTCGACCCCGCACTGCTCCGCCCCGGCCGCTTTGACCGTCGCATCCCCGTCGAGCTGCCCGACCTCGCCGGCCGCGAGGCCATCCTCAAGATCCACGCCAACGACGTGAAGATGGACCGCGACATCGACCTCAGCGTGATCGCCCGCTCCACGCCCGGTGCCTCCGGCGCAGACCTCGCGAACATCATCAACGAGGCGGCGCTTCGGGCCGTGCGCTTCGGCCGCAACCGCGTCTCGCAGGAGGACCTGGAGGAGTCCGTCGACGTGGTCATCGCCGGCGAGAAGAAGAAGTCCACGGTCCTCTCCGAGCACGAGAAGGAGGTCGTGGCCTACCACGAGACCGGTCACGCCATCGTCGCCGCCATGCAGAGCGGCTCCGCGCCCGTCCAGAAGATCACCATCGTGCCGCGTACCTCGGGCGCCCTGGGCTTCACCATGCAGGTCGAGGAGGACCAGCACTTCCTCACCACGCGCAAGGAGGCCAAGGACAAGATCGCGGTGCTCTGCGGCGGCCGCGCGGCCGAGGAGCTCATCTTCAACGAGATGACCACCGGCGCCTCGAACGACATCGAGAAGGCAACCCAGATTGCGCGCGCAATGGTCACCCAGTACGGCATGTCCGACAAGTTCGGCATGGTCGCCCTGGGCCAGCAGCGCAGCCGCTACCTCGGCGGTGGCGCCGAGCTCACCTGCTCCGAGGGGACGGCACAGGAGGTCGACGCCGAGGTGCAGGCGCTTGTCGAGGAGGGCCACACCCAGGCGATGGAGACTCTCAAGGCCAACCGCTTCAAGCTGCACGAGATCGCCCACTACCTCCAGAAGAAGGAGACCATTACGGGCGAGGAGTTCATGAAGATGCTCAAGCGCGACGACGGCTTCGCCCCGCAGTTCTCGTCCCAGGGCGTGCAGTAGCACAGGGCGTACGACAGGCGAGAAGCCCGGGGGCACCGCCCCGTGACAAGATCAGGCTTTGGTGCCGCACGGACGTGGTCGTCCGTGCGGCACCGTGCTCTTCTCGGGGAAATCCGCCAGCGCTCGAAAGGGGCTGGCGAACGTGCTATCATGCAGCCCCGAAGGCTGTGAAGGGGACAGGTAGCCTCGGACAGCGCCATGGGAAGCGAGCGGGGATGGTGGGAGCCCGCCTTGGCGTCCGTCGCAAGATCACCCCGGAGCTGCGGCCCCAAAGCGGGGGCTTCTCGCCCGCAAGTAGGCGCCGACGGAGTGGCCGCCGACACAGGCCAGCCGAGTTTGGCGGAAGATCCGCTCGCTGGGTGGTCACAAGCGAAGTGTGAAACGAGCGCTTCGTCCCAGCAGGAGGGACGGGCGCTCTTTTGTGCCCGCGAGATGGAGGGTGTCCAGGTGGCAAACGAGTACAAGAAGACGATGAACCTCCCCAAGACGGGGTTCCCCATGAGGGCGTCGCTCGCCCAGAACGAGCCCAAGCGCCTCGCCCAGTGGGACGAGGACAAGCTCTACGAGCAGCTCCTCAAGAAGAACGAGGGGCACGAGAAGTTCGTGCTTCATGATGGCCCCCCGTATGCCAACGGCCCCATCCACCTGGGCCACGCGCAGAACAAGATCAGCAAGGACATCATCAACCGCTACTGGTCCATGCGCGGCTACCAGACCCCATACGTTCCTGGCTGGGACTGCCACGGCCAGCCCATCGAGCACAAGGTCGAGGAGACGCTGGGCACCGAGAAGTTCAACCAGCTCCCCACCGTCAAGATCCGCGAGCTCTGCCGCAAGATGGCGGTCGAGCAGGTCGACACCCAGCGTCAGGGCTTCAAGCGCCTGGGCGTGCTGGGCGAGTGGGACAACCCCTACCTCACCTACGTCCACGATTACGACGCCACCGACGTCGAGATCTTCAAGGCCATCTTCGACAAGGGCGCCATCTATCGCGGCCGCAAGCCCGTGCACTGGTGCACCCACTGCCACACGGCGCTCGCCGAGGCGGAGATCGAGTACGGCGACGAGGTCTCGCCGGCCATCTTTGTGCGCTTCGAGATGGCCACCGTGCCCGCCGGCCTCGAGGCCTACAAGGACAACCTCTGGGTTGACATCTGGACCACGACCCCGTGGACCCTTCCCGCCGATGACGCCGTCATCCTGCACCCCGAGGCGGACTACGTGGCCGTCGTGGTCGACGGCCGCGCCGAGATCATGGCCGAGGCCCTCGTCGAGAAGGACTGCGCCAAGTTTGGCTACGAGTCCTATGAGCTCGCGCGCCGCGCCGACGGCGAGGTCTGGCGCATGACGGGCGAGGAGCTCTGCCACAACAAGTACAAGCAGCCCATCTTCGGCGACCAGGGCGTCGAGGGCGAGTTCATCTACGCCGACTACGTCACGCTCGAGGACGGCACCGGCATCGTCCACACGGCTCCCGGCCACGGCGTGGACGACTACAACGCCGGCATGCGCTTCAACATCCCCGTGGTCATGCCCGTCGACGACGACGGCAACTTCTACAAGGGCGACGGCATGGGGACCGGCGGCCCGTGGTCCGGCATGAACGTGAACGACGCCAACCCCAAGATCATCGAGTGGCTCGACGAGCGCGGCACGCTCATCCTCCACGAGGACATCAACCACAGCTACCCGCACTGCTGGCGCTGCAAGCAGCCCGTCATCTTCCGCGCCACGAGCCAGTGGTTCGTCTCGATGGACAAGACCGGCCTGCGCAAGGACGCCCTGCGCGAGCTCGAGAAGGTCAACTTCTACCCCGCGCACTCCCGCAACCGCATCACCTCGATGGTCGAGGGCAGGCCGGACTGGTGCATCTCTCGCCAGCGCAACTGGGGCGTGCCCATCCCTGCGTACACCTGCCAGGACTGCGGCGAGACGGTCATGAACGACGCCACGCTCGACAAGGTCATCGAGCTCTTCCGCGAGAAGGGCTCCGACGCCTGGTTCACCGAGGACCCGGCGAGCTACCTGGGCGACGCCTGCGTGTGCCCAAAGTGCGGCGGCCACAACCTCAAGGCGAACACCGACATCCTCGACGTGTGGTGGGACTCCGGCGTCTCGCACACCGCCGTGTGCAAGCACCGCGGCTACCTCAAGTTCCCCGCCGACATGTACCTCGAGGGCTCCGACCAGCACCGCGGCTGGTTCATGAGCTCGCTCATGACCTCGGTGGGCGCCTACGACGTGGCGCCGTACAAGTCGATCGTCTCCCAGGGCTTCACGCTTGACGGCCAGGGTCGCAAGATGTCCAAGTCGCTCGGTAACGTGATCGACCCCAACAAGGAGTGCGACACCCGTGGCGCCGACGTGCTGCGCCTGTGGGTCGCCTCCGTCGACACCTCGACCGACGTCCCCTGCGACGACACGATCCTCGACCACGTGGGCGACGCCTACCGCAAGATTCGTAACACCTTCCGCTTCCTGCTCGGCGAGATCGAGGACCAGTTCGACCCCGCCACCCAGGGTGTCCCCGTGGCAGACCTCACGCCGTACGACCGCATCACGCTCGCGCACATGTGCGAGGTCCACGACACCGTGTCACGTGCGTACGAGGGCTACCGCTTCAACGTGGTCTTCCGCACGCTCTACGACTACGTGACCGAGCTCTCGAACGGCTACCTCAACGCGACGAAGGATCGCGTCTACTGCGGCGCCACTGACTCGCCCGAGCGCCGCTCCGCGCAGACCACCTGGGCCTACATCCTCTCGATGCTCATCCACGACTTCCAGCCGATCCTGGTCTACACCACCGACGAGGCCATGCCGCACCTGCCGGCCTCCATGCGCGACAACCAGGAGCACGCGGCGCTTCTCGACTGGTATGAGGCCCCCATGGCTGCCGCCGAGTACGAGCCGCTGCTCAAGGCTCACAAGGCCCTCGTCGAGGCGAGGGGCGCCTTCACCAAGGCATACGAGGAGGCTGCCTCTGAGGGAGTCATTCCCGAGAAGACCTCACAGGCGGCACGCGCGGCGCTCACCGTGCCCGCCGACGCCCTCGAGGCGCTCACCGCGACCGGCGTCGACCTCGCCGAGCCCCTCGTGTGCTCCGCGGTCACGGTCGTCGCAGGCGACGAGTTCTTCGCCGAGGTTTCCCACGCCGAGGGCGAGCGCTGCCCCAGGTGCTGGAACTGGCGCGAGCTTGGCGAGGACGGGCTGTGCTGCCGCTGTCACGACGCTGTCGAGGGTGCGTCCGAGCAGGGCTAGCATCGTCTGTCGCTGCTAGGTAGGTTTACGGAGAGGTACGTAGGGGGCTTTCGTGACGGTTGACGCAATGCATGGATCGCGGTCATGGCGGGGTGCAAGGCTCGTCGTGTTCTGGGTCGTCTGCGTCCTTGCGGTCCTCGTCGACCAGGTCACGAAGGCCGCCGTGCGCGCGTCTCTCGTTTCCGGGAAGCCGCAGGAGTTCATCCCGGGCGTCCTGGACCTCTCGTTCGTTAAGAACACGGGCGCGGCGTTCTCCCTGGGGGAGGGCGCCGGCCCCGTGTTCATCGTCTTTGCGGCCGTGGTGCTCGCGTTTGGCATCTGGCTCGTGTGGTCCCACGACGGCCTGCCCATGCCGCTCGTGGTCTCCGTCGCCTGCGTCTGTGGCGGTGGCGTGGGCAACATGATTGACCGCATGATCTTTGGCTATGTCACTGACTTCTTCGCCACCTCCTTCATTGACTTCCCCGTGTTCAACGTCGCGGACATCTTCGTCACGGTGGGGATTGCGGTCTCCGTGATTCTCTACCTCGTGATGGTCGACGCCCCTGCAAGTGCGTCAGAGGGCTCCGAGCACCCCGGCACGTCCGCCTCCCCCAAGGTGGGAGACAGACAGGATGCCTGATCGTCTCGTCTCCCTGCTCGTGGGGCCGGAGGGCGATGGTGCCCGTATAGACGCGTTCCTCTCAGCGCAAGATGGCATGCCGTCGAGAAGCGCGTGCGCGCGTCTGGTCGAGGATGGTCATGTCACGCTCAACGCCACGCCCGTCTCGTCAAAGAGCGAGCGGCTCTGCCTGGGCGACCGCCTGCAGGTGACGCTTCCCGAGGCGGAGCCGGTGTCGGGGGTTCTCGCCCCCAATCCCTACATTCCCCTGGACATTCGCTTCGAGGACCAGTACCTCATGGTCCTCTCGAAGCAGGCCGGTCTCGTGTGCCATCCCAGCCCCGGGCATGTGGACGACACGCTGGCCAACGCGCTCGTCGCGCATTGCGGCTACTCCCACCTGGGACGTCTTCAGGGCGAAGACCGTCCCGGCATCGTACACCGCCTCGACATGGACACCTCCGGCCTCATGGTTGCGGCCAAGGACGACGAGACCCAGAAGGCGCTGCAGGACCTCATTCGCCTTCGCGTCCTCGACCGGCGCTACGTGACCCTCGTGCAGGGCTACGTGGCACCTGACCAGGGCACCATCGAGAGCGGCATCGCGCGCTCGACGAGGGACCGCCTGCGCATGATGGTGACGGACGACCCCGGCGCGCGCGAGGCAATCACCACCTTCACCACGCTCGAGCGCTTCGAGGCGGGGCGCAGGGACGACGGCTACACGCTCCTCGAGTGCCACCTCTACACGGGGCGCACGCACCAGATTCGCGTCCACATGCGCCACATTGGCCATTGCGTGGTGGGAGACCCCCTCTACGGCCGCGGCGACCTGCGCCAGAATCTAGGTCTTACCAGGCAGTTCTTGCACTCATGGCACATCCGCTTTGACCACCCCGTGACTGGGGAGACAATTGAGCTTGCCGACGAGCTGCCGGAGGACCTGCGCTCTGTACTAGAATCGCTGAAGGATACCTCAATGGGCCGGACCGAGGCGGGGGAGCGCGTCTGCCCCCAGCTTGGGGTGTAACTAACGCAGCCGTCCCGCGTGCGTATTGCTTGACGTGCGCGGCAACGTGAGAGAGAGCTTGCTATGGAGTTCAACAGGATCGGACTCACGCCCATCGTTATCTTCAACATGATCGTGTGGCTCTTCTTCACGCTGGCGTACTTCTACCAGTTTGTCTATCTCATCCGCGTGGCGGCGCGCGGCGCGGTCAAGCTGCCTGCGGCAAAGAAGCTGCACCGGTATGCCTTCTTCATCTCGGCGCACAACGAGGAGCCGGTCATTGGCAACCTCGTGCGGTCGATTCTTGCCCAGGACTACCCGCACGAGCTCATGGATGTCTTTGTGGTGTGCGACGCCTGCACCGACAACACCCACGAGGAGGCGGAGCGCGCCGGGGCCATTGTCTGGGACAGGAACGACCTCGCGCGACGCGGCAAGAGCTGGGCTATGGACTATGGCTTTGACCGCATCCTCAACGAGTATGGCGACAAGCACGAGGGCTTCTTTGTCTTCGACGCAGACAATCTCGTCTCGCCCAACTACGTCCGCATCATGAACGACGCCTTCGACGCCGGCTACCTGGTGTGCACGAGCTATCGCAACTCAAAGAACTTCGACTCCAGCTGGATCTCGGCGGCCAACGCCCTGTGGTTCATGCGCGAGGCCAAGTTCCTGAACAACGCCCGCATGATGGTGGGCACGAGCTGCGCCATCTCTGGGTCCGGCTGGCTCGTCTCGGGCAAGATCATCAAGGGCATGCACGGGTGGGACTTCCACACCCTGACGGAGGACATCCAGTTCTCCACCTTCTGCTGCGCGAACAACATCCAGATCGGCTATGCGCCGGCCGAGTTCTTCGACGAGCAGCCCGTGACCTTCAAGGCCAGCTGGGTGCAGCGACTGCGCTGGACCAAGGGCTTCTACCAGGTGTTCTTCTCGTACTGCCGGGACCTGTTCCACGGAATCCGCCACGGGCGCTTTGCGTCGTACGACATGCTCATGACCATCGCGCCAGGCATGATCCTCACGCTCCTCTCGGCCTTTGTGAACGCGACCTATCTCATCGTGGGCAGCCTGAGTCACGGCTTCATCGCCACGCAGGCCGAGCTCTCCATGTGCGTGGGGTCGCTGATAATGACCTTTGCCTCGATGTACGTGGTGTTCTTCCTGCTCGCCGTCATCACGACCATTTCGGAGCGCAAGCACATCCACTGCCACAAGAGCAAGCGTTGGATGATCATTACGAACCTGTTCACGTTCCCGCTGTTCATGATGACCTACATCCCCATGGCCGTGGTTGCGCTCTTCAAGAAGGTCGAGTGGATTCCCACCAAGCACGACATCGCGGTGAACGTCGAGGACGTGCTAAGCGAGGGAGCGAGCAACTAGGGGCTGCGCGGGCGCCGCGGCTGCGGCAGGGCGGTCTCCGGCGCCGACATGACGCCGGAAGGTCGGTTCCCGACGGGATTACGTACGAGAAGGGCCCTCCGGAGCAGAAATTGCACCGGAGCGGGGGTTTCCGACGGGATTCCGTACGAGACGCGCCCCCCGGCGTCGAATCCTCGCCGAAGTCTCTTTTATCTCCGTCGCAGCTGCAGAAACTCGCCCTCCGGCGAGGAAATGACGCCGGAGCTGAGGTTCCGTACCCAATCGCTGCGACGACGCGCCCTCCGGCGAGAAAACCGCGCCGGAACGAGGGTTTCGGAGGGGACGCGTCCACGAGAAGGGCCCTCCGGCGTCGAAATGACGCCGAAAGCAAGGTTCCGTACACTGCCGTTCCGCGTGTTCCGGACGTTTAACGTTCCCTAACCGTCCAGGAAATCCTCAACCGTCCGAAAAACGCGACCACCACCTGTGATTGGTTCTCGCAGCTCGACCAGCGGGACCAAAGGGCGCCCCCCTGGATGCTACAATGGCCCGCAACGGTGGCTACCAGTACCGCATTTGCGGAGAGTAGGAGCGCGCACGCATGGCAACGTTCTTCGAAGGGGAATCGCACACCTTCTCCGAGTACCTTCTCGTCCCTGGTTATTCCTCAGCGGAGAACATCCCCGCGAACGTCTCGCTTCGCACGCCCCTCGTGCGCTATAAGCGCGGAGAGGAACCGGCGCTCAGCCTCAACATCCCCATGGTCTCGGCAATCATGCAGGCTGTCTCTGGTCCCAAGCTCGCCGTGGCGCTTGCGCAGGAGGGCGGCCTCTCCTTCATCTACGGCTCCCAGAGCGCCGACGACGAGGCGGCCATGGTGCGAGAGGTGAAGTCCTACAAGGCCGGCTTCGTGGTCTCGGACTCCACGCTCACGCCCGACATGACGCTCGGCCAGGTCATGGAGATGAAGGAGCGCACCGGCCACTCCACCATGCCCGTCACCGATGACGGTACCTCCCACGGACACCTCGTGGGCATCGTGACCTCACGCGACTACCGCCCCTCCCGCGATGATCGCGCCAAGCTCGTCTCGGAGTTCATGACCCCGCGCGAGAAGATGATCGTCGCCGAGGACGGCACCTCGCTCAAGACCGCCAACGACATCATCTGGGACAACAAGCTCAACCAGCTGCCCATCGTCGACGCCGACAACCGCCTGGTCGCGCTCGTCTTCCGCAAGGACTACGACTCCCACAAGTCCCGTCCGGACGAGCTTCTCGACCAGCACAAGCGCTACCTCGTTGGCGCCGGCATCAACACGCGCGACTACGCCGAGCGCGTTCCCAAGCTGGTCGAGGCGGGCGCTGACGTCCTCTGCATCGATTCCTCCGAGGGCTTCTCGGAGTGGCAGAAGCGCACGCTCGCGTGGATTCGCGAGAACTACGGCGACTCCGTGCGCGTTGGCGCTGGCAACGTCGTCGACGCGGAGGGCTTCCGCTTCCTCGCGGACTGCGGCGCGGACTTCGTGAAGGTCGGCATCGGCGGCGGCTCCATCTGCATCACCCGCGAGCAGAAGGGCATCGGCCGCGGCCAGGCCTCCGCGCTCATCGACGTGTGCCGTTCCCGCGACGAGTACTTCGAGGAGACCGGCATCTACGTGCCCGTGTGCTCCGATGGCGGCATCGTCTACGACTACCACATGACGCTTGCCCTGGCCATGGGCGCCGACTTCCTCATGCTCGGGCGCTACTTCGCTCGCTTCGACGAGAGCCCCACGCGCCGCGTCAACGTGAACGGCTCCTACATGAAGGAATACTGGGGCGAGGGCTCCGCGCGTGCCCGCAACTGGCAGCGCTACGACTTGGGCGGCAACAAGAAGGGCCTCTCGTTTGTCGAGGGCGTCGACTCCTACGTGCCGTACGCCGGCCCGCTCAAGGAGAACGTCGACAACTCGCTGCTCAAGGTCCGCTCCACGATGTGCAACTGCGGTGCGCTCGACCTGGCGGAGTTCCGCGACAAGGCCAAGCTCACGCTCGTCTCGGCCACGTCGCTCGTCGAGGGCGGCGCGCACGACGTGCTGCTCAAGGACTCCAGCCAGCAGGTGAACTTCCGCTCGTAGATGAGACAATGGGGCAGTCCCTTTGTCCCATCAACGAGGGGCTGTCCCCGCCTTGTCTTGTCTAGCGTTGGGAGGTCAGGGGTGGACGAGAAGGACTTCGACAACATGAGGCGCGCCGGCACCGATGCCGCGCGACAGGTGGGCGAGGCCTTCTCGCAGCTTGACTTCTCCGGCGTCTCGAGGTCGATCGAGAAGGCGGTCCGCGACGTTGGCCGGCAGCTCAGCGCCTTCGGGCGAGACGAGCGCTCGCCCTACGTCATCAGCGACCCACAGGACGTGAGCCGGGCGCGCTGGCGCATGTGGGCAGGCCTTGCGATCCTCTTCTTCGTGACAATTCCCCTGGTTGTCGTAGGGCTTGCACTACTCGTCTTTAGCCCTCTCTCCGGCATTGTGACACTGGCGCTCGGTGTCGCAGCGGCCGTAGCGGGCTCGCGGCTTGTGGGCAAGGGGGCGCACGCGAAGAACTTCGCACAGATGCTGCAGCGCGTTGACAAAGCTCTAGGGGATAGGCAGAGCGTCTCCGTGGCCGAGCTTGCCGGCGAGGCTGGCGTCCCCATGCCGCAGCTCGTCTCGGTGCTTGATGAGGCAATCTCTCGAGGGCTCATTCCCGAGGGGCGCCTGGACGAGGATGGCGGCAAGAGGGTGCTCTACCTCACCGAGGAGGCGTGGAGCGCGGCGCAGGGGAGAAGGCCGGTTGCGCAGGTGGCTAGTACAACAGTCGCGGCTTCCTCTGGTGAAGAGTCGTTCTCCCTGCCCGAGGAGGCGCGTGAGGTTCTCGCCGCCGCTACGAAGAGCGTCGAGGGAATTCGGGAAGGGGCCGAGAAGGTCCGCGAGGGCGAGGTTCGCGCAACGCTCGAGCGAATCGCATCCAAGACCGAGGACATCTGCGCATACGTCATGCACCATCCGGAGGTCGCGTCGCAGTTCAGGAAGGCAGCGACGTACTACCTGCCCACGACTGCCAAACTTGCAGGGTCCTATGTGGAGTTCGAGGGCCATGCAACTGGCCCCGAGGTCGTGAAGACGCTTACGGAGATGCGCAGCTCATTTGCTCAGATGGACGACGCTCTCTCGAAGCTGTCGGACGAGCTGGTGCTCGATCAGTCCATCGACGTCCACAGCGACATCGAGGTCCTGCGCACCATGCTTGAGCAGGACGGCCTCTCGCCGCGGGATTGATTTACCGGGCAGCGGGATTCCGTTGCCCGGTAAATCAATCCCACTCCCCGGCAATGGAATCCC
>URLM01000037.1 GCA_900548775.1 uncultured Olsenella sp. | reverse complement strand
TATCTGTGAAAAGGGTTTCTCGCGACCTGCGGAAACGCAGAGGCCGTTTCACAGACACCGATAAAGAAGGGGAAGGAGAAGAGGAGAAGGGGGCCAAGGCCAAAGGGAGAAGCAAGACCAGGAGTGCACTGCTTACCGCAATCTGACACAAATCTGACGGCCATTGAGGCCTTGAGCAGCGAATACTTTCGCTATGCTCAGCCAACCAAACACATTCGTCCGTCGGAGCACACATGAGTTCGACAACCAAAGCCGCCTGCGAGAAACTTCTGAGAGACGCCGAGAACAGCGCACTGTGCGCCGTCCCCACCAACGAGGCAGAGCTCAACCGCCTTCGCTACCTCGAGCGAAAGGGGGAGCTTGTCTCCCCCTACCCCGGGATCTTTGCGCGCGCCGAGTCCTGGAATGCCCTGTATCCCAGCCAGCAAGTTCGTAGCACCATGCGCACGCTTGCGCGCATCCATGCGGACTGGGTCTTTGTCGGCGCGTCTGCCGCAGTCGCTCACGCCCTGGCAATCCCTCCAAAGGCAACGCTGCCGCTTAGGATTGCAAAGCTAGGCGCTGGCACTTGCGAGTCTCATGAACGCGCCAGGCGAACGGCCGTCTCCCCTTGCGAAGTGACCACGATTGATGGCATGCGAGCGACATCGTTGGGCCGGACCGTCATCGACTGCATGCGTCAGCTGGGGTTTCCTGAGGCACTTGCCGTGGCGGACTCCTACCTGCGAGCTACCGGCAAGTCATCCGACCAGCTGCAGGCGATGGTCTCCCCCCCAAGGAAAGGCGCGCGTGGCATTAGGAACGCGCGGGTCGTCGCGAGGTACGCCGACGGCCGCGCCGAGAGTTGGGGCGAGTCGGTCGCGCGCGCCGCGATGATCGAGCTTGGGTTTGTCATTCCCGAGCTGCAAGTCTCCTATGCAGACCCTGTCTCTGGCATGGTGTACCGCGCGGACTTCTCGTGGGAGCTCCCTGACGGGCAGACGGTCTTGGGCGAGATGGACGGGCTTATCAAGTACACCGACGAGAGCATGACGGGCGGAGACACGATTGGTGCCTTTGTGCGCGAGCGGCAGCGGGAGTCTCGCCTCACCATCGGCGGGCGAAGCGTCGTGCGGTTCACCCCGGCGCAGGTGGGCGACAAGCCCTACTTCGAGCGCCTGCTCGCAAGCTACGGAATCCCCCGTGCAGACCCGCTCGGGGACTGGGTCCCTCTCTGAAGCTCCCTCCCCCTTCCCCTTCTTTATCGGTATCTGTGAAAAGGGTTTCTCGCGACCTGCGGAAACGTGACCGCCGTTTCACAGATACCGATAAAGAAGGGGAAGGGGGAAGGAGAGGGGGCCGGGAGGCCAGCCGGGGGGCCAGAAAAAGCCCCTCCAGCGCGAGGGCGGAGGGGCTAGCGGAGCGAGAAAAGCGACGAGAAAGACCTACTCGGCGACCTCGGCGATGGCGGCCTTAAGCTCGTCGACGCGGTTCGTGGCCTCCCAGGTGAAGTCGGGGTCCTTACGGCCAAAGTGACCGTAGGCGGCCGTCTTCTGGAAGATCGGGCGGCGCAGGTCGAGGTCACGAATGATGGCGCCGGGACGCAGGTCGAAGACCTTCTCGACGGCCTTCTCGATGAGCTCGTCGTCGTACGCGCCGGTACCGAAGGTGTCGACCATGATGGACAGCGGGTGGGAGACGCCGATGGCGTAGGCCAGCTCGACCTCGCACTTGTGGGCAAGCCCGGCGGCGACCACGTTCTTGGCGACCCAGCGCGCGGCGTAGGCGGCCGAGCGGTCGACCTTGGTGCAGTCCTTGCCGGAGAAGCAGCCACCGCCGTGACGGCCCATGCCGCCGTACGTGTCGACGATGATCTTGCGGCCGGTGAGGCCGGTGTCGCCCATGGGGCCACCCACCACGAAGCGGCCGGTGGGGTTCACGTAGATGTCGGCGTCGCGCCACTTGATGCCGACCTCGTCAAGCACGGGCGCGATCACGTGCTCGACCATGTCGTGCTCGATCTGGTCGTGCTCGGCCTTGGCGTCGTGCTGCGTGGAGACGACGATGGCCGTGACCTCGACGGGCTTGTCGTCCTCATAGCGAACCGTGACCTGGGTCTTGCCGTCGGGACGCAGGTAGCCGACCTCGCCGGACTTGCGGACGGCAGCCAGGCGCTCGGCCATGCGCTGCGCGAGGTAGATGGGCATGGGCATGAGCACGTCGGTCTCGTCGGAGGCGTAGCCGAACATCATGCCCTGGTCGCCGGCGCCGATCTTGTCCAGCGGGTCGGTGTCGTCGGCACGGGCGTAGGTGCCGTCGACGCCCTGCGCGATGTCGGGGCTCTGCTCGTGGATCATGTTGATGACGCCGCAGGTGTCGCAGTCGAAGCCGTACTTGGCGCGGTCGTAGCCAATGCCGCGCACGGTCTCGCGCACGATCTTCTGCACGTCGACGTAGGCCTCGGTGCGAACCTCGCCCATCACCACGACGGTGCCGGTGGTGGTGAAGGTCTCGACGGCGCAGCGAACGTTGTCGACGTTGGCGGGGTTGCCGTCCGCGTCGACGTAGCCCGCGGCCTGGAGCTTGGCCTCCTTGGCGAGAATCGCGTCGACGATGGCGTCGGAGATCTGGTCGCACATCTTGTCGGGGTGGCCCTCGGTGACGCTCTCCGAGGTGAAGTAGTAGTTCTTGTGGGCCATTCCAGTATCCTTTCCGCACGGGTGGACCCGTGCCAACAGCGACCGCCGCGTCGGCGCTCGACTATAACTGAGAGATGCAACGTCTCGCATGGGCGAGAAGGTCGCTCGCATCAGGGTAGCGCGCAAACCCCGCCTCGTCACCCCTGCGCAGGCTGCTTGGCAACAACCCCCTCGGCATCGCTTGAGGGCGAGGATAAACGCTCCGCGGACACGAGGGCGGCGTGGGCCGCCTCGGTCCCCATGCCATTGAGCGCGATGTCGATGAGCGAGCGGGCGAGCCTGTCGCCCGTGGGGGCATCTTCTCCGAGGCCTGCTACCTCGAGGGCGGCAAAGATGTACGCGCCGGAGATGGCAACGGCGCCGAGGCGGCTGTTCACGCCCTCGCGCACCATCCCCTCCCCCTTCGCCCGCTCCAGCTGGGCACTGATGATGGCGATGATGCGTGCGAAGTGCGTCTCCATGGAAGGCAGGACGCTGTTGTTGGCGTCGATGACCTCGCGCGTCATGGCGAGCGCGAGCGGGCTTCCCGAACTCATGCGGTTCGTGAGCTCGCACGTGAGGCCCACAAGCGCGTCGAGCGCGGAGGCGGCAGCGGCGACGGCGGCCTCGACGGAGTCCACCAGCTCGTCGATGGATCGGTCGAAGATTGCCTCGACCAACGCGTCCTTGTCCGCAAAGTAGTAGTAGAGCGCGCCCTTCGACATCTTGCAGCGCGAGGAGACCTCGCTCATCTGGAAGTCGGTGTTGCCCCGCTCGACCATAAGCGATGTGGCTGCCGCCATGATGCGCTCG
This sequence comes from uncultured Olsenella sp., assembly GCA_900548775.1. GTDB lineage: Bacteria > Actinomycetota > Coriobacteriia > Coriobacteriales > Atopobiaceae > Tractidigestivibacter. The sequence continues at coordinate 14,611 of URLM01000037.1, read as the reverse complement.
CGCGTCGCCGCGCTCTTGCGCGTCTTGGTGCTACTGCGCAGCCTGGTGGTCTGCCGCGTCACCGTCTCCTCGAGCGTCGTGCGTGCCGCACCGCTCGCCTTCTTCAAGCTATTGGCCAGCTCGGACGTCATGTTCTCGTCAAGCAGACTCATCCCGTTTGCGCCCCACTTCGCGCCTCGCAGACTCATGTACAACGACGTGATTCTACCATCAAGGTTCTCATTTTTGAGCAGTTTTCAAAAAAACTGTCTGCGAAGTCTAAATGCACCTCGTTTGGGATACCAACAGGTGTAGAAAGTTATGATTGGGACGGTGTGCCCCTCGCGTTCGCGGGGGCTCACTTCCCAGATACACCGAGAAGCGACAACCCACCGCGGAGGAGCATGGGCAAGATATTCCGGATCTTCTGTCGAGACCTCAAGAGAATACTGCGCAATCCGGTCGCCGTCATCGTCACGCTGGGCGTCTGCGTGATTCCGTCCCTGTATGCGTGGTTCAACATCCTGGCGAACTGGGACCCCTACGAGAACACCCAAGACGTTCGCGTGGCCGTGGTCAACCTCGACGAGGGGGCAGACGCCGGGGGCGACCTTGGCTTCATCAACGCCGGCGACATGGTCGTCGAGGAGCTTGGCAAGAACACCCAGCTCAAGTGGGTCTTTCTCGATGAGGACACCGCGCTCGAGGAGGTGCGCGCCGGCCGCTCGTACGCAGCCATCGTGATTCCCGCCGATTTCACCAAAGACCTCACCTCGGTCCTCACGGGAGACCTCGTATCCCCCGACCTCACCTACTACGTGAACGAGAAGGTCAACCCCATCGCGCCCAAGGTCACCGACACCGGCGCCTCGACCGTCGAGACGCAAATAAACGAGACCTTCGTCTCGACGGTCACCAACGTGGTCGTCGGCAAGCTCCAAGACGTCGCCGTCTCGGCGAAGGGCGACACCGACAACGCCGCCACGAGCATCGTGAGCCGCGTCCGCGGGGTCAAGGGCACCGTCGACGACCTCTCGTCGAGCATGACGGACGCCCAGGGCACCGTCTCTGCCGCGCGCGAGACCATCGCGGACGCCGAGGCAACCCTCGACGAGCTTGACCGCATCTCCTCGAGGGCGAGCGGGAGCCTGGCAGACGCCACGGGGGTCCTCTTCACCTCGCGCGACGACGCCACCTCGCTTGCCACCTCGGTCTCCGGCGCCGTCGCCGACGGCTCCACGCGCCTCTCGTCCATCTCGGGCACCACCAACCAGGCGATAGGGCGCATCTCCGGCAAGATCGGCCAGGCCCAGGGCACGGCGGAGGGCGCCCTCGCCACCGCCCAGTCGCTCGTGGACCAGAACCGCCAGCTGGTCCAGGAGCTCGAGGGCCTCTCGTCCTCCCTCCCCGAGTCCGCTCGGCCGGCCTTCGACGCCGCCGTGGCGAAGATCAGCGAGCAGGTCGACAAGGAGCAGACGACCGTCGACAAGCTCTCCCGCGCGACGAGCGACATCGGCGCCACCAACGACGCCGTGGCAGGGCTCTCCTCGTCTGTGAACGACTCGATCCAGACCGGCACCTCGTCGCTCTCGGGCGTGAGCTCCTCGTTCAACCAGACCACGCTCCCGCAGCTCTACGGGGCGCTCGACAGCTTCTCCGGCGCCGCGCAGAGCCTCTCCGGGTCGCTCGGCGGTCTCTCCCCCACCATCTCGCAGACAAAGGCCGTGCTCGAGCAGCTCGACGACACGCTCGAGCAGACCTCCACGGCACTCGACGTGACCACGCAGTCCCTGGGCGAGATGTCGGGCACGCTCGACAAGGTCGCCACCGACCTCTCGGCCATCCAGAGCTCGAGCGCCATGGACCGCGTGAGTGAGCTGCTCGACCTCGACGCCAACGGCATCGCGTCGTTCATGTCGTCACCCGTCGCCCTCGACGAGGAGGCCATCTTCCCCGTTGCCAACTACGGCTCGGGCGTGGCGCCCTTCTACACCAACCTCGCCCTGTGGGTGGGAGGCTTCGTCCTCATCGCCATCTACAAGGCCGAGGTGGACGACGAGGGCATCGACGGGGGCTTCGAGCCGTGGCAGGGCTACTTCGGGCGCCTGCTGCTGTTCCTGCTTCTCGGCGTCTTGCAGGGCGTGATCTGCACCGTTGGCGACCTCGTGATCGGCATCCAGTGCCTCGACCCCAAGGCGTTCGTCCTCGCGGGCGTGATTGAGTCCTTCGTCTACGTCAATGTGATCTTCGCCTTCGCCGTGGCGTTCAAGCACATTGGCAAGGCGCTCTGCGTCCTTCTCGTGATCCTGCAGATCCCAGGCTCCTCGGGCACCTACCCCATCGAGATGATGCCGGGCTTCTTCCGCGCCCTCAACCCCTGGCTGCCATTCACCTACGGCATCCGCGCCATGCGCGAGGCCATCGCCGGCTACTACGGCAACTACTACGGCCACAACCTCTTCATGCTCCTGCTCTTCCTGATCCCTGCGCTGCTCATAGGCGTGGGCTGGAGGCGCCACCTCCTGAACATCAACTCGCTCTTCGACAAGAAGCTTGCCGAGACCGACCTCATGATCTGCGAGCGCGACGGCATCGAGGTCGAGCACTACCGGCTCTCCTCGCTCATCAAGGCGCTCATGCACAACGACGAGTACCGCACCCAGCTGCTCCAGCGCGCAGCCAGGTTCAACGCTGCCTACCCGCACCTCATTCGCGTCGGCTTCGTGCTGCTGCTGGCGCTTCCGCTAGGTCTCTCGGTGGTCATGTTCTCCGCGAGCAACAAGCTCCCGTGGTTCATCGTGTGGATCGTCTGCCTGGTGCTCCTGTGCACGGCGCTCATCATCATCGAGTACTTCCACGAGTCACTCACCCGAAAGACCGCCATGGTCGACCTCACCAAGGACGAGATGTACCAGCTCCTGGGGGACCAGCTCGACCGCGAGTACTTCTCCTCGCCCATCGAGCGGCTGCGCAGGCGCATGAGCGACGCGGTGGCGGAGGCGCACCAGGCCAGGCAGGCGGCAGAGGACTTCGCCGCCTCTGCGGAGGAGTCCGGTGAAGCCGCAGGCGCCCAGACCACGCTCGTGCTGAGGCGCCTCATCGACGGCCCGCACCTCGCAGGACGCGACCAAGACCCCGAGGTGGAGGTGCCGACCATCGTCCGAGGCGGCGCCGTGACCCCCGCGAGCGCGGCAGCAGACGCGGCAGAGGATGCCGCGAGCGTCTCGCCCACAACGCCCGCCCCGACAGACGCCGCCACCGCCGCGACAGCCAGGTCCAAGGGCGAGAAGGACCACCGTGGCCACAAGAAGCACGACAAGGTCAAGGCCGACAAGGACAAGAAACGCAAGAAGGACAAGCGCGACAAGAAGAAGGCACACGACAAGTCACGCGACCACGAGGAGAAGGATCGCAAGCACAAGCACGGCAAGAAGGGCGACAAGGGCAAGAGGGGGGGCCGCTCATGAGGAAAATCTGGCGCATCTTCCGCATCGACGCGATGCACGCGACCAAGAACGTCATCTCCCTCATCGTGTGCGTTGGCCTCGTGGTCATCCCGTCGCTCTACGCGTGGTTCAACATCGCGGGCAGCTGGGACCCCTACGGCAACACCGGCAACCTCAAGGTGGCCGTCGCCAACAGCGACGAGGGCTTCCAAAGCGACGCCATCCCCGTGAAGATCAACCTCGGCGAGCGCGTGGCATCGGACCTCTCGCAGAAGAAGACCATCGGCTACGTGGTCACGACCGAGGAGGACGCAATCGAGGGCGTGCGGAGCGGCGAGTACTACGCAGCGCTCGTGATTCCGGAGGACTTCACCAAGGACATGCTCACGGTCTTCTCGGACGACATCCAGCAGGCGACCATCGTCTATTACAGCAACCAGAAGGAAAACGCCATCGCGCCCATCGTGACCGACAAGGCCGCGACCTCCGTCAAGAACAGCATCCAGACCGACTTCGCCCAAAGCCTGGGCGAGATGGGCGCGGGCGCGCTCTCCGAGATCTCCGGGTACGTGAGCGACGACCAGCTCATGGACATAAGCAAGAACCTCACCGACGCCATCTCCCAGGCCTCGACCGACCTGCGGACCGTCTCGTCGCACATGGGGGTCTACTCGAGCCTGCTCTCGTCCGCGGGCTCCATCATCTACTCCTCCTCCACCCTGCTCTCGGGCACCGACTCCTCGACCCAGGATGTGCGCAACGCGCTCGCGGAGTCCGCGCAGGGAGTGCGCGAGGTGGGCGACTCCGTTGACTCGGCGACGGCAGCGATCGACGAGGCGCTCTCCACCAGCAGGCAGAGCTTCGACTCGGTATCGAGCGCGGTTGACACGGCCTTCGACACCGCCCAGACCGACGCCTCCGACGGCGCCTCAGAGCTTCGCGACATCGCGACGCGCATCGACGCGCACGCAGACGCCTACCAGCAGCTCGACGACAGCCTCACGTCGCTCAAGGAGATTCTGCCCGAGGGCTCGAAGTCCCTTCTCGACCCCACGATCTCGCGCGTCAAGGGGGTCATCTCCACGCAGCGCGCGATGGCGGAGCGCCTGCGCTCCTCCGCGACGGACCTCGAGAACGGCGTGAGCGACGCCAAGCAGGACCACGAGGACGTGAAGGCCCTCATCCAGCAGGACGCCCAGGAGATCGAGGACGCGCAGGGCAGCTTCAACTCCGACCTGCGCTCGCAGCTCTCGGACCTCGCGGGCTCCATAGACTCCGCCTCGACGGCGGCGAACACCGTCTCGATCAAGCTCGAGAACACCGTGAGCGACGTGGGTGACGCGGCATCCCTCACCTCGGGCAACCTCGCAGACATGAAGTCCCTGCTCGACTCCTCCGCCGAGCAGGTCAACGGCATGGCGAACGACCTCGACGACCTCTCCGCCCGCCTGACGGACGCCCTCGAGTCCGGTGACGCACAGCAGGTGCGCCAGATTCTCTCGGCGGACCCGACCGACCTCGCGGCCTTCCTCGCGCAGCCCGTTGGCCTCAAGCGCGTTGCCGTCTTCCCCATCGCGAACACGGGCTCGGCCATGGCGGGCTTCTACACCACGCTAGCGCTCTGGGTCGGCGCCGTCGTCCTGGTCGCCATGCTCAAGGCGCAGGTCTCGGACGCCGAGCTCGCCCAGGCAGACGCGCGCCCGCGTCACGGCTACCTCGGCAGGCTTCTCCTCTTTGACCTTCTCGGCATCCTCCAGGCGCTTCTCGTCTCGTTTGGTGACCTCTTCTACCTGGGCGTGCAGTGCGCGGATCCGGTTGTGTTCGTGACCTCGTGCTGCCTCATCTCGGTGGTATTCGTGAACATCATGTACGCGTTCACGGTCTCGTTTGGCGACGTGGGCAAGGCGATCTGCGTGTTCCTGCTGGTCATCCAGGTTGCCGGCTCCGGCGGCACCTTCCCGGTGGAGATGCTGCCCCAGGCGTTCCAGACCTTCTACCCCACGCTTCCCTTCGTGCACGCCATCGCCGCGCTTCACGAGTGCATTGGCGGGTTCTACGGCCTCACGTGGGCGGTGGAGATGCTCGTCCTGGGCATCTACGTGGTTCTCTCGCTCATCCTGGGCCTTCTGCTGAGAAAGCCGGTCGTTCGTCTCAACAACTGGATCGTCGAGAAGCTCGAGTCGACCAAGATCATGTAGGCGAGCGGGGCGCGGCGGCGGCAGTGCGGCGGTGATGCGACGCGGCGCCTGCCGGTGGCCTCGCGGCCACCGCTTGTCTCCTGCGTCTATACTTGAACGCTGAATGCACGTCAGCAAGAGACTAGTGAGAGGCACCACCTTGGCAGACGACAGACACGTGCGCGTGCGCTTCGCGCCCTCCCCCACCGGAAAGCTCCACGTGGGCGGCGCTCGCACCGCAATCTACAACTGGGCATTTGCCCGCGCGAACCACGGCACCTTCATCCTGCGCATCGACGACACGGACCCAACCCGCTCGACCGAGGAGAACACCCAGATCATCCTGCGTGCCATGCGCTGGCTGGGCCTCGACTGGGACGAGGGCCCGGAGGTTGGCGGCGACTACGGTCCCTACCGCCAGACCGACCGCATGCAGCTCTACCGCGACGCGGCGCAGCGCCTGTGGGACGAGGGCAAGGCCTACCCGTGCTTCTGCACGCCTGAGAAGCTCGCGGCCGACAAGGCTGCCGCCGAGGCGCGCCACGACCCCTTCCAGGGCTACCAGCGCACCTGCCGCGACATCGACCCCGCCGAGGCCAGGCGCCGCATCGACGCGGGCGAGCCCTACACCCTGCGCATCAAGGTCCCTCTCGACCGCGGCGACGTGGTGGTGCACGACGCGGTCCACGGCGACGTGACCTTCAACGCCCGCGAGCTGGACGACTTCATCATCTTCCGCTCTGACGGCACCCCCACCTACAACTTCGCCACCGTGGTGGACGACGCCATGATGGGCATCACGCACGTGATCCGCGGCGACGACCACCTCTCCAACACCCCGCGCCAGATCATGGTCTACGAGGCCCTGGGCGCCCCTGTGCCCACCTTTGCGCACATCTCGATGATCCTGGGGCCGGACGGCAAGAAGCTCTCCAAGCGCCACGGCGCGACCTCGGTCGAGGAGTACCGCGACGCCGGGTACCTCTCCGACGCCTTCGTGAACTACCTCGCGCTTCTCGGCTGGTCGCTCGACGGCGAGACCACCATCGTGCCCCGCGACGTGCTGGCGCGCGAGTTCTCGCTCGACCACGTCTCGAAGAACCCCTCGACCTTTGACCCCAAGAAGCTGGACGCCATCAACCAGGCATACTACCTGGCCATGAGCGACCGCGAGTTCTCCGAGCGCGTGCTTGTTCCCGAGCTTCGCTCCGCGGGGCTGGAGGCCGCCGAGGGCGCCCTTGCGCACGACGACGCCTGGTACGACCTGCTCTCCTCCATCTTGAAGCCCCGCACCGTCGTGGCGCCGGACGTGGTTGGCAAGGCGCGCTTCCTCTACGAGGGCGACGAGGTCGAGCTGGACGAGAAGTCCGTCGAGAAGAACCTGGCCAAGGCAGGCGCGCGCGGGTTTGTGACCGCAGCCGCCGAAGCCCTCGAGGCGCTCGACGATGGCGCGTGGCACGCCGAGGCCATCAACGCCGCCCTCGAGGCGCTGCCGGAAAGACTCGGCGCCTCCAAGCGCAAGTTCTTTGGCGCCGTTCGCGTCGCCGCCTGCGGCAACCAGGTGTCGCCGCCGCTCGGCGAGTCGCTCGAGCTGCTCGGGCGTAGCTGCACGCTCGCGCGGCTCAGGTGCGCGGAAGGAATCGCGGCAGAGTAGGACCGGCGCGCCCGGGAGCGAAGGCTCGCCCCGGGCGCGCGGCTTTATCGCCGGCAGCTGCGAAGCGCGCCACCCGATGCCGGCGCTTGGGCGAGAAGGCAGTGAGACGAGAGGAGCGACGATGGTCACGATGTCAGCGTTCGAGGTTCTCGGCCCCATCATGGTAGGTCCGTCCTCCTCGCACACCGCAGGCGCGCTGAGAATTGCGCTGGTGGCGCGCTCGCTTGCGCCGGCGCCCATCGAGCACGTTGACTTCGTGCTGTACAACTCCTTCTCGCGCACGCACGTGGGCCACGGAACCGACCGCGCGCTCGTCGCGGGCATGCTGGGGCTCGGGCCGGCCGACATCCGCGTGCGACGCTCCTTCGAGCTTGCCCGCGATGCGGGCCTGGGCTTTTCCATCACCGAGGGCGGAAGGGACGAGGGACTGCATCCCAATACCGTCGAGATTCGCATGACATGCGAGGGCGGTGCGTCCATCTCCGTCACAGGCGAGTCGCTGGGCGGCGGTCGCGTTCGCGTGAGCAGCATCGAGGGGGTGCCCGTGAGCATCGCGGGCGACATGCCCACGATCTTCGTCGAGCACCGCGACCTGCCAGGCGTGCTTGCGGCGCTCACGAGAAAGCTCTCGACCGCAAACGTGAACATCGCAACCATGAGCACCTTCAGGCAGGAGCGCGGCGGCAGGGCGTACACGGTCTTCGAGGTGGACGAGCCGGTTGGGGCACGCCTCCTCGAGCTTCTCGGCGACACAGAGAACGTGGAGTTCGCCTCGCAGGTCAACGTCCCCGGCGCGGTCGGCGCGGGCGCGCCCGTGGAGCCGGGGCTCTCCTTTGCGAGTGGGTCTCAGCTGCTAGCCGCCTGCGGGGCGCGGCGGCTCTCCATCGGCGAGCTCATGCGAGCGCGCGAGGCTGAGCTGGCAGGAGATTCCGACGGCCCGGCGTCCCCCGATGCTGCCATGGCGCGCGTGCTCGAGGTCATGCGCAGCGAGACGACCGAGGCGCTCACGAAACCAAAGACCTCGCTCGGAGGTCTTCTCGGCGGACAGGCGGCTCGGGTCGCGGAGGGCGGCAGCGCGCCGTGCGGGGGCGCAAGCAACCTGGCAGGAGCGCTCATGGGGACGGCACTCACTCGGGCAACGGCATTTGCGATGGCAACGCTTGAGCGCTCGGCCACGATGGGCGTCATTGTGGCGGCGCCAACCGCCGGGAGCTCCGGGGTAGTTCCGGGGGCGCTTCTCGCCTGCGCGGAGGCTGCAGGCGCCGAGGACGCCGCCATTCGGCGTGCGTTGTGGAACGCCGCGGCAGTGGGGGCCCTCGTCTCGACGAACGCGACGGTCGCGGGCGCCGAGGGCGGATGCCAGGCGGAGGTTGGCACGGCTTCCGCCATGGCCGCGAGCGCGTTGGTCGAGCTTCTCGGCGGCACGCCCGCGCAGTGCCTGGACGCCGCGTCGCTTGCGATAGCGAACACGCTGGGGCTGGTCTGCGACCCCGTTGGCGGCATGGTGGAGTTCCCTTGCCAGGTGAGAAACGCGATGGGCGTGGCCTGCGCGATGAGCTCGGCGCAGCTGGCGCTCTCTGGGGTGGGATGCCCCATCCCGTTCGACGAGGTGGTCGACGCGATGGCGACCGTTGGGGCTGCGCTTCCGCCCGCGCTGCGCGAGACGGCCGAGGGCGGGCTTGCGGCCACGCCCACGGCGCGCGGGGGCTGCGCCGGCTGCGGCGCGTGCGCGTAGCCGCAGGAACGGGGCCGCAGGCGATGGTGCCACGCTCGCTGGCGCCCTGCTCAGCGGCCTCCCTCGGCGGCGCCAAAGAGCCCGCGCTCGCAAGCTTCTCGACCAGAATCGCCCCTCCGGCGAGATTCTGACGCCGGAAGCATGGTTGTCGCAGCCATCACGTACGAAAGGGCCTCTCGTGCGCCGATTTCTCGCCGGAGGGCGCATCTCGTACGGAATCCCGTCGGGGACCCCCTCTTCGGCGTCATATTCTCGCCGGAGGCCCCTTTTCGCAGCAGCAGCGTACGAAGTCTTTCCTCCGGCGTCATTTTGGCGCCGGAGGGCCTTTTGCTGCATATGAGCGAGCGCTCATGTTGGCGGAGCTTGGCGCACATTTGTTCTAGACACGAAAACAGGCCATCGGCATAGCCGATGACCTGCGGTTTCTTGGTAGCCCGTAGCAGATTCGAACTGCTGATCTCCGCCTTGAGAGGGCAAGCATGGCAGGAGAGATACGCCATTCTACCTGCTGTTTCTCTCTCAAACACGCCAGATTATCGTCCACTCTCACCCATGTTCCCCTACGTCACGTTGGCGGAGCTTGGCGGAGGATATCGCATACCGTCCCCCTCGCCATCGATGAGGAGCAGGCGCCCCATGCGCTCGGCGGCGGCGTCGAGGTCCGGCCTCTGGTAGTGCTCGTAGGACACCCTCTGCGAGTGGCCGTGGGTCGCGGCGTTGACGGAGTCCAGGACGCCCGCCTCCTGCATGAGCGTCTCGTGCGTCGCCCTCATGCGGCAGAGCGGGATGTACGGGATGGGAGGGTCCGCGAGGAGCATCCTCCCGCGCACCGGCACGAGGGACTTCGGGGTGTGCGGGTCCCCGGAGAGCGGCTCCCACATCTTGCGCCACGCGCGCGGGCACGTCTTGGGGGACACCGCGCACACGGGCTCCTCTGGCCTCCCGCGCAGCTCCCACAGGCGCGACGCCATCGGCTCGCTCACCGCCACGATCCTCACGGAGCGCGCCGTCTTCGCGCGCTTGCGACCGTCCGCCTTGGTGAGCGCCGCGTGCACGGCAAGCTGGACCACGGGCCTGCCGCCCACGTCGACGCGCCGGACGTCCCTCCACCTGAGCGCGAGCGCCTCCTCGCGCCTGAGCCCGGCGCCCACCATGCAGAGCCAGCAGCCCTCGAGAGGAGCCCCGCGCAGCAGCGGCATGGCGCGCAGCACCGTCCCGGCGTCCCACACGTCGCGCGTGCCCTCGATCGCGCCGAACGGGTCCTCGTCGTAGTCGACGCCCGAAGAGTCCGCCGCGCCGACGTCCCCCGGCAGCTCCAGGGCAGCGCCGCGCAGCGGGTTCGCCGCCAGCACGCCGTCGCGCACCGCCTGGGTAAGCACCGCCGAGAGCGCCTTCACCCTCTCGTGGGCCTCGCTCCTGCTCGGGGCCGCGAGCACCACCGCCTGCATGCGGCCGCGGTCGAGCATGGAGATGTCGCACTCCCCCATCGCCGGCACCCACGCCTTGTCCATCGAGAGCGCGTAGCGGTCGAGAGTGGCGCGGGCGAGCCTCGCGCCCCTGGTGGCGCGGTAGACCTCCCACCACCTTGCGAGCGTCACCCCGCGCCCGAGGTCCGGCCTGGAGCCAAGCTCGACCGCCAGCTCCGCCAGCCTGGCGTCCGCCTCCTCCTCGGTGTCGACGGTCTCGTAGACCGTCCTGGGCGAGCCGTCCTCGCGGAGCCCGCGGGTGACGCACACCTGCCACCTGCCGTTGGGCCTCCTGCGCTTGCTGCCGACGGGCCTCCCGCTTTTGTGAGATGATGCCATCGGGCACCCTCCTTCCCTGAGGTCTGCCTGGCCCCCGCGCCTCGCCGCCAAGCTTCGACGCGGGGGTGTTTTCTTCTCTCTCCGCCATCAGGCGGGCCGTCTAGGGACATGTGTGTCCCTAGGTCTCCTTATAGGGTCAATAAATCCACTTTATGTCCGTCAAACCGACTATAGGGACACGGGTGACCCACTAATCGTGACCTAGGCCGCGAGGACCGAAATGAATTTGTCCTCGTCGACGCCCCACATGATCGGGTTGAGGCCGTAGTTCCTGCACGCCGCCAGCGTCTCCTCGGAAATTGCGCTGCCCTTTGCGTTCTTTGCGTTAAGGAAAACGTATCCGACGCTGTTCTGCCTCGACTTGCTCACGTCCTCCCACCCGAACAGCGCGTTCTGGATGCCGGACCTGTTGGGGTTGTTAATGGTCTTAATCAGACGCTCAGGGCTCCTCTTGCTCCTGCCGATGGCGTAGTCGAACTTCTGTGGGAGTCCCGAGCGGCCGGTGAACGATGGCCCCTCTACGGCCGAGATGTCGTGGTCAAGCATCCAGGCCCCGACGTCCTCCGCGAACAGCAGCCTGACGCCGCCCTGCGAAAGCACGTACATGTCATCGACTGATGCCATCGCCTGAATGAGCATGTTCATCCGCGCCGCAATCTCTTCCCTCGTCCCGCTCACATAAAGCTCGTCGCCCTTGATTGACACCCCATATCCGGCAACAACGTCCTCGACCTTTCCCCTGCGCTGGTCGGACATCCTGAACCCGGAAAGCTCAAGGTCGCCAATCGTGTCCCCCATATCGCTCACGACGATGCCGCGCCCGGGGACCTCGGCCATGTAGACGTTCATGAGATCGTTGTTGCGGTTTAGCATCGGGGTGACGACGCAGAAGCCGTTCCCCTGCCGGGTGACTGCCATGTCACGCCTGATCAGCCCGGCATAGTCGTCAACGATCGCGTTCGCCTCAGACTCCCTCATCTCACACCCCCAACAGCTGCACCACGCTCAGTCTCTCGGTAATGCTACACGCATCCTGGAACGCACAGAAGACCGCAGCCACGTTCATGCCATCTGAAAGCGGCACCACATCCTGCACGGCGAACGGGTAGGCCCACGGAATCCTCTGGTTGCCGTCAATCCCTAGGTGTATGTGATTCCCGATGACCGTGCTGCCATCCGGATTCCTGTGCACGAGCGTCTCCGGATTGTCCGCCCAATCTATCCTCATCAGCAGACGATCTGCCATCCTGTTCTGCATGGTGGACTTGCGGTCGCGCTCGACCCCGACGAGCATTGAGTTCGAACGCTTGCCCTCATGAATGTCCAGGAAGAACCTGAGCTCCCGAGCCTCGTCAGAGATAAGTTCTATTGACTCGCCCTGTCCAGGTTGCGGCCACCTTCTGGAGTAGACGCCATCAAGCACATCCTTGTGCATCTTCAGGAGACTTGCGACGTCATCGTCCAGGTCCTCCCATCCGATGCGGTCGTTGCCTCGCGCACCTGAGACTTCCGACTCCATAACAACCCCCTTAAGCGCTGCATCACATGAATCCCTCGGCGGAATCATCTGTTGGCCCCAGGAATTGACCTTCGCCTAGGGCTCTGGCGGCATCGGCACTCCGCTCACCTACACCGCCTCCTCACGAAGCTCATCACGTTCGGCGCCTTCCCTGGACGAGGCCGCGAAGTCGCGGGCGGTCATGAGGAGGGCGTCCTGCCGCTGCGGCGTGCTCGACTCCCAGCAGCGGTTGAGCTCGGCCTGGCGGGGGTCGGAGTACGCCTGGGGCAGGTCGTGGCCCGCTATCTCGTCGATGGAGCAGTCGAGGACCACCGCGCAGTCGTAGGCCTGGGCAAGAGAGGGCATTCTTTCCCCTCGCTCCCAAGTCCCATATCGGCTTTTCTTAATCCCCAGCTTCTCAGCCATATCGTCTTGGGATAGCCCTCTTCTCTTTCGGAGCTCTTTGAGACGTATTTCCATCGACTCCTCCTCTCGAACTTAAACCGAATGTTAAAACTCGAATTGATTAGTTTCAACTTAAAGTTCAAAAAATGCTTGACGATTAATCGCAGAGTGATATTCTCTGAAATAGTTCAACGTAGAGTTGACCTTTCGGAGGTGCTATATGGCCGGTTTTGACAAGAGGGTCTTCTCCAACAGGCTCGCAGCCCTGCGCAACGACAGGGGATGGAGCCAGGAGGACCTCGCCCGCGAGAGCGGGGTGAGCCTCAACGCGATCGCGCGCTACGAGGCGGAGACTAACTGCCCGTCGCTCGAGACGGCGTTCAAGCTCGCCGAGGCGCTCGGCTGCTCCCTGGACGTGCTGTCCGGGCGCGTGGGCCTCGCCGTTGGGGCGGTGCGGTAGCCATGGGCGGCGAGTGGCACCCGTGGGCGGTCGAGCGCTGGGCCTGGGCGCTGTGCGAGGCCATCGGCCGCGCCGGCGACGCGATGGTCGCGGCAGTGGGTCCCGTTCCCGTGTTGATAGGCGGCGTGCTCCTCTGCGGGCTCCTCGAGGGCCTGCTGGGGAGGTGACCGCGATGGCAGAGACGGGCCTAGGGACGGGCCGCCTCGTCGAGGATGTCCCCGGACACGGACACGGCGTACCTGCCGTAGTCGGTGAGGCGGATCCTCCAGACGCGGTCCCGCACCTCGGTGGCGCAGACGAGGTCGGAGATGCCACGGAGGAGCTCGCACGCGATCTCCCCGTCGCAGCCCCGCTCGGTGTCCAGGAACCCATCCCGCGAGACCTTGGAGACCAGGAGCTTGTCGTAGTAGGAGAGCCCGAGCATGCGCCGTCTGGCTCCGTCGCGCCTGCGGGCCTCGGCGGCCTCCCTCCTCGCCCGTTCGTCCTCCTCGGCGCGCTCGGCGGCCACCCGCTCGTCGTGCCTGTGCCGGAGGTAGCGGGACATTCCCCTGGAGTCGCCTATCGCGACGCCGACAAGGAGGCATGCGAGGGACCACGCCCCCATCGCCAATGTGTGGTCGCGCCACATGTACCCGAGGTCGGCAAACCCGTTCGCGAGCGCGCCGATTCCGCCGACGCCGATTGCCATGCCGACGATCTCCACGGAGTGGTCGGCGAACCAGGACGCAATCCTCTTGATCATGCATCAGCCCCAATCGAAGGGAGACGGCCATGCCCTCGTGGACATTCTCGCTCATCTGGTGGAGCCTCTGCTGCCTGGCGGCGGGGATCGCCGTCGGCGCGGGCAGACGGCACCGATGAGCCGCGGGCGGCGGACGGGAGCCCCCGGGGAGGTGATTGCGATGGCGAGGAGGACGGTGGAGCTCTCCGAGGCGTGTCGCTGGGTGCTCTCCTGGACCGCTGACGGCAGGCGCTGGCACCACACGGCGTACCTCACCTGCGACGGCCTCGACAGGATGCGCGAGGAGGCGTCGCACGTTGCGGCGGCGCAGCGCGGCAACCCCGACTTCTTCATGTACGTCCGGGAGCTGTGCGTGGCCGACACCAGGCAGGCGCTCGACCCGTCGGTGCCCGAGCACGCCGTGGGCGTCGTCTGGCCCACCGGGCGATAGCAGGTCCCGCCCCGGCCGGGCGCCACCCGGGATGGAGGCATGCGACTCGGACCTGCGTGGCCCGGGTGGCGCCGGGGCGGGGCGGGAGCGGGGCCGGGCGGCCCCGGGGAAGGAGGCGCGTGGCCGATCGGGCGGCGGCCGGCCACGCGCGCAGTCAAGCGAAGGAGGAGGCAATGGCGAAGGCGGTTCTGGCTGCGCGCCCCGAGGGCGTGCAGCGCGGGTGGCTCTCGCTCCAGGAGTGCGGGAGGTACCTGGGGATATCCCCGGACGTCGTGCGCGC
>URLM01000036.1 GCA_900548775.1 uncultured Olsenella sp. | reverse complement strand
GTCAGGACGCCACGCTCCCCAACCCCACGCAGAAGGTGGACACCTACGTCCTCATCGACGCGGACACGCTTGCCATCGACTTCCACGACAAGGAGCGCAGCGTGGCCGGCGAGTCGCGCCAGATCATCCCCGAGCTCTTCCTGCAGTGCTCGCAGGAGGCGTCGAGCCACGAGGTCATCGACGAGGTCACGAGCATCGTGGAGGACCTCTCCGAGGAGTACGGCCTCACGCCGGCCGTCGAGGTCTCGCGCGCGAAGGCGGCGCTTGCCCGCCACGCGGACACCGACGAGGCCATCCAGCCCGCAGACGTTGGCCGCGAGGTCTTCGAGGACAACCCCGAGATGGCGCAGCGCTTCGAGGAGCGCACCCGCGAGCGCGACCTGCCGGAGGAGGTGCCGGTGCGTCGCGGTGCCGCCAACCGCCTCACGCGCACGCATCGCATCCGCACCGACACAGGCGTGGAGATCGCCTTCCCCTCCGAGCTGGCCGAGCGACCGGGCTACATCGAGTTCTCGCACCAGGAGGACGGCAGCATCTCGATCGTGATCAGCAACGTGGCGCGCATCGAGAACCGCTAGGCCGAAGGGGTTTGCGTCGGTCACGTCGGCAGGGGTGCCGGGCGGGCGTCAACCAGGGTGTCGTTCGAGCGTCGGTCGACGCCTGCAAACGCCGGCCGACGTCTGCCAGCTGCTCGATGTGTTTTTCGTCCGAGCGGCGGCGAACGGGTAGAATGGCATGCATGACCTTATCGCATTCCATTCGTACCCCAGGAGGCCTCATGCAGTCTCACGGCACCAGCAGCCGACGTGCGTCCAGCGCACTCGCCCCCGCGCGTACCGTCACGCGCAGGGATGCCTTCAGGTTGCTCATCGGCGCCGGCGCGCTTGCGTTTGCCAGCCCCGTCGCCGCCTTCGCCACTTCGCAGTCGGACATCGACGCGGCTCAGTCGGACGCAGACGCCGCTCAGGCCCAGCTCGACCAGATCGGCCAGGAGGTCTCGGACCTGTCCTCCCAGCTCTCGGACACCATTGGCCAGATCGATGACGTCTCGGCGCAGATCGACCAGACCCAGGAAGACATCGACGCCAAGCAGGCGGACATCGAGTCGACCCAGAGCGACATCAATGCCAAGCAGGACGAGATCGAGCAGAAGCAGCAGGTCCTGGGCGAGCGCATGTCGGCAGCGTTCAAGTCCGGCAACGCGAGCACCATCGACCTGCTCCTGTCCTCAACGTCCTTCGAGGAGCTCACCTCGAACATCTACTACCTCGACAAGGTGTCCGAGCAGGACAACTCCATGATCGAGGACGTCAAGGGCTTGAAGGCCGACCTCGAGGTCCAGAAGGCCAAGCTCGAGGACGACAAGTCCCAGCTCGAGGCCAAGCAATCTGACCTCAAGTCCCAGAAGGACCAGCTCAGCCAGCTCAAGAGCGACCAGGAGACGCAGCTCGCAGACGTCCAGGCCAAGCAGGACGAGGCTCAGGCCCTCGTCGACCAGCTCAACTCCGAGGTGCAGAGCCTTATCGACCAGCGCAATGCCGAGCTGCTCGCGGCCCAGGAGGAGGCCCGCCGCATGGCGAGCAGCCGGTCCTCGAGCGGCTCCAGCGGTGGCTCCGCCGGCGGCACCGCGGCCATCGCCTCGGGCGCCTCCGGCTCCCAGGCGGCCGTCATCTCTGCCACGTATAGCACTGGCTCCACGGGCGCGGGCTTCTGCGCCGCGTGGGTCTCGAACGTCTTCGCGAACGCAGGCATCGGCACGTTTTACGGAAACGCCTGCGACATGTACTGGTCGTACTGCTCGAGCTCGGACAGGTCCTCCATCCAGGCAGGCATGATCATCGCCGTGCCCACCGAGCCCTACTCCGCCGCCGCGCGACTGTACGGTCACATCGGCATCTACGTGGGCAACGGGACCGTCCGTCACTGTCTGAGCGGCGTGATCACCACCCAGAGCCTGGACTCCTGGATCAGCCAGTTCGGCGTCACCTCCACCCCGCGTTGGGGCTGGCTGGGAGGTGTCGCCCTTGCATAGGACGGCTGGCGAGAGGGGCGAAAAGGGCGCGGTCGCCTCGATCCCCCAGACCGCGACGCAGGTGACGCTGAGCGTCATATCCACGGTGATGGCCATTCTCGGCGGGGTCGTGCTTCTCGCCGGAGGGCTCGTGCTCTTTGCCGCCCTCACCGGCCAGGCGTACGCCTCGGACTCCGGCCTTGTCATCGCGGGCGTCACGCTTTCTGGCTGGTCTCCCCTTGGCTTGGCTGTCGTGGTTCTCGCAGCCGGCGCACTGCTCCTTGCGACGGCGTGGCTGGGCCTTGCCGCCTCGCGCGACTCCGGGCGCGTTGGCCCATACCGGTTCCTCTGCTATCTGGTGGGCCTGGTGCTTCTCGTCGCCATCCTCTGGAGCTGGGGCGCGGGCACCATCCTCATCTTCAACCCCATCGTGCTCTCCACCACCATCACCTACGTGGTGATCTGCTCGTCGCTCGCCGACCGCGTGCAGCGCGAGCACGACGAGGGGGTGCGTGGCGAGTCCTTCCTCCTCGACGGGCATCAGCGCGCCTTGCGCCTCATCTCGCAGGTCATCATCGTGACGGCGGTGCTCAACGCCGTGATCACCCTCATTGTGTGGTACGCCGTCTCGCAGATGGACCCAACCTTGATGGTCACGCTTGCCGAGTCCCAGTTCGCAGCTGGCGTCTTTGCCCCGAGGGCGTTGGGACTCGGCCTCGCCTCTGCCGGGGTGAACCTGCTCGTGGGGCTTCTCGGCCTGCGCGGCTCGAACCAGCCCGAGAAGGTCAGGCCGTTCCTGTGGGTCTCGGCCATCTCGTTCGCCTATGCGCTGGTCCAGCTCGTGGTGGGCATCGTCACTTCGGGCGGCATGGGAAGCGTGCAGACCAGCTCCATCACCGACGCCCTCCTCTATGGTGCCTGCACCTACCTGAGCCTAAAGATTCGCCGCCAGCCGCGAGACCGCGAGGGTCAGGCAACTGGCGGCGAGACGGGCCGCATGGAGGGCATCGGAGAGGCGCGCCGCTAGCGCCGAGAAGGGCGTCGCGCGACGGCGGCCCCTACGCCTCGGACTGCGAGAGTTCCAGCTCCATGAGGCGCGCGATGCTCACGATGTATATCTTGAGCGCACGGCGCAGGCTCTCCTCGGAGACGGCCTCGTCGGGGCCGTGCTCCATGCCCACCCACGAGGGCTCCTCCGCATACGGCTCATGCGGGCCAAAGGCGCAGGCGCGGCGGAAGTGGCGCGCGTAGGTGCCGCCGCCGATGGTGAACGCCTTGCCCTCGCGGCCGGTGTACTCCGCATAGGTCGAGAGCAGCGTCTGTATCTCGGGCGAGTTGGGATCGACGTAGAATGGCTCCACGTCGCGGCCCTCCTCGAAAGTCGCGTTGAAGCGCGCGGCGAAGCGCCGAAGCTCCACCGTGATACGGCTCCCCGAGGTCGATGTGGGGTAGCGCGAGTCAACGGTCTGCACGAAGCGGTCGCCCTTGGTGCGAACGGTGCCGCCGATGCAGGTGAGCTCGCCGAACTTGTCGTCCGCCGATGCGATGCCCAGCGGCTTGCCGTCGCTAGCGTGGCAGACCTCGTGCTCGAGGTGCAGCCAGCGCTTCTCGGCGTCCGTGAGGCCGGCCACGTTGGCGAGAAGGTAGTCGGCAAGCACGCAGATGGCGTTCACCGTGCCAGCAGGCAGGGAGGCGTGACCACCCTTGCCGTGGGCGGTGATGCGGGCGAGACCCACGTCCGCTGCCTCGACGTCCACGTGCTCCTCCGCGGGCAGCTGCCCCGCGTCAACGCGCACGAGGGCAGTCGCCTGGCCGGGGATCGCGTTCGAGACGGTGCCTCCGTCCAGCTCCTCGATCACGCCGCCCAGCATGGGTTCCGAGGTGAAGCTGCCGCCGTAGAGGCCCTTCTCGCCGCAGATGAGCGGGAAGTCCGCGTCGGGCGAGAAGCAGAAGGCCGGTTCGGGGCAGCAGTCGAGGTAGTGCTCGAGGTCGGCCATGTTGGTCTCCTCGTTGTTGCCGATGATGCAGCGAAGGGCGTAGGGGAGAGGCTCGCCGGTCTCCTCGACCTGGCGGGCAAAGAAGTGCGCGGCCCACAGCGAGAGGACCAGGGGGCCCTTGTCGTCAAGCACGCCGCGGCCCATGAGGTAGCCCTCACGGTGCGTCACGTCGAGCGCTGGGACGGTCCAGCCGAGGCCCACGGGCACGATGTCCGAGTGCGCGATGGTCGCCACGTAGGGTGC
Organism: uncultured Olsenella sp.; assembly: GCA_900548775.1. GTDB lineage: Bacteria > Actinomycetota > Coriobacteriia > Coriobacteriales > Atopobiaceae > Tractidigestivibacter. Next base: position 14,115 of record URLM01000036.1, on the reverse strand, counting down.
GCCCTCCTTGCCGGCGACCTCGCCATAGCCGATGCAGCCGTCGAGGTCCGTCACGGCAAGGCCCAGGCGGCTTGCGATGCCCTCAGCCGCCACCAGGGCCTCGTTTGCCTTGGGACCGTAGGGCTTGCCGGGCTCGGCTGCCGCGAGGTCCTCGACGGACTCTATTCTCACGAGCGTGCGGATGTCTTCGACAACGTCTTCCCAGACCTCGTCCACGTATGCGTCGACCCTGGCCTTGAGCTGGTCGTCGTTGGTTCGTGCCATGCTTCCCTCCCATTGGGTTGGTAATCGTGTCTCACCATCTTAGCCGCTTGGGGTCCGCCGATGGCGGTCCGGCGCCTTTTCGGCAGCGGATGGGGGCGGCGTCACCGGGGTCCTGTCGGGCCTTCGCGAGGACTCCATGCCCTGCGGCTACAATGCCCCCTCCTGTTATCGACTGTAAGGGAGGTCCCGGGCAATGAAGGTCGCCATGAGAAGGACCGTGCTCGTCGCCGTCATCTGCTTTGCCGTCGCGCTCGTCGTGAGCGCCGCGTTTCTCGCTTGGTTCAACGCCGACCCCGATGCCGCCATCACCGCGGTTCTCGCCAGCATGCCGCTGAACTACCTGTACGCGGTCTCGTCCGGCATCGCCGCGTTCTCGGCGGGTGCGCTCGTGGCGCTCGTTGCCGGTTCTCTCGCGCGCCTGCGCATGCCCAAGCTCCCACGCGCGATTTTCGCCGCACTTGGCTGGGTCGTGCTTGGGTTCCTGCTTTTGGCTCCCATTGTCGCCACGGCGGGCGCGGGTTCCGTTGGTATCGTGTTTGCGCTGGTCGTGTACGCGGCGATTAAGGCCCCCGCAGTCTTTGCGGCATTCGGCCTGCTCCTTGGCCTGGGCTTTGCCGAGATATGCGACGCTTCGGAGTCCGAGCCGCGCCCCTAGTCCCTCGGGGCCCTGCCCTCCATTCTCGGGGCCCCTCCCCTCCGTTCTCGGGGACCCTGCCCTCCAGCCCTCCATTCTTTATCGGTATCTGTGAAAGGCGATTCGCGCGACCTGCGGAAACGTGGTTCCCGTTTCACAGATACCGATAAAGAACGAGAGGGGGGGAGGGGCGAGGGGTGAGGAGGCGAGGGGGGTGCGGGCGGGTGCGGGGTGCCCCGCCCCCGCTCCCACTCCGTTACCTTGAAACTCTACGCATCCGAGCGCGCGAATCGGTTCGCCATGTGCATGCTGCGCTCGTAGAGCACCTTGGCGAGAAGCTCGTCGGTCTTCTCGCGCGCATAGTCGGCCATATGTTGGTTTGCCCCTTCGAGAAGGTCCTGCGCGGCCTTGGCGCCAAGCCCCTGCTTGGCTACGAGCGCATCCGTTGCCGCAAGTACGCGCTCGCCTTCGGAGGCAAGGTCAAGCTGGTAGGCCTCGATAGCCGGCACGCACTCGGCGTAGTTGGCATCTGCCATGGCGGCGATGAGGCGGTTCGCCCAGTAGAAGCTCTCGGTCGAGACGCGCTTGGGGTCGGTCTGCTCGAGGTAGGCGGGCGTCTGGCTCACGTTGGCGTAGAACGGCAGCAGCGCGTTGAACGGGTTGGAGCCAAAGGCAAGCCACTGCACGCAGCGCGTGGCCTCGGGGCCGTACGGGCGCGCCTGCAGCACGGAGAGCTGGCTGTTGCGGTTGATGCCGATGGGACGGTAGTGCCCGCGCGTGGCCTCACTCCCGAAGCTGCCGTATGGGTCATACGCCGTTCCCTGGTAGTGGAGCGAGAGGACGTACTTCACGTCCTCGATGGTCACCTTGCGCTCGGGGACGCTCGCCCAGGGCAGGTCGTTTGACTCGGGGCCAAGCGGCGCCTCCGGGGAGTCCCATCTCTCGGTGTGGGGGTTGAGGAAGCGCTGCATAGACCAGGCGCGAGGCGTGTTGTAGAGGTGGTCCTCGTCGGAGTGGCTGCCAAAGGCGTCACGCGGGTTGAAGACCTTCTCGTCCTCGCCCTCCGCGCGAAGGGTGAGGTCAAGGTGGTGGGCGTCCATCCACTCGGCGAGGTCGGGCGAGCACATGTGGTCGACCTGCTCGCCCAGCGCGTCTGCCAGGTCAAACGAGTCGATGCCCAGCTGGTTGGGCATCGTGACGTAGCAGTCGTCCGGCACGCGTTTGGCAATCCAGTGGTGGCCGCCCACGGTCTCAAGCCACCAGATCTCGTCGACGTCCGAGAACGCGATGCCGTTCATCTCGTAGGTGCCGTAGCGCTCGAGGAACTCGCCCAGGATGCGCGCGCCGTCGCGAGCGGAGCGCGCGTAGGGCAGCACCAGGGTGACCATGTCCTCCTCGCCAATGCCGCCGGGCTGCTCGGGCTCATAGTCGTCGCTTCCGGGCGTTCCCTTGGCGGGACGGTAGACGACCATGGGGTCGGCGCCAAGCACGCGCTCGTTGGAGGTGAGCGTCTCGGTGGCGCTCATGGCAACGCCGCGCGCCGAGAATCCCGCCTCCTCCCAGAGGCCCTGGGAGAGGTCCGCGTTGGGGACGGCCGTGTAGCGCACGCCGTCCTCTGCCGGCAGCGGCACCGTGAGGTGCGAGATCTTCGAGGTGTAGCTGGTGCGTCCATCGGGGTACACGACGCAGAAGCGCTTGGGGTTGAACTCTCCGTTGGCGGAGTCCTCGTTCCTGGCGACGATGGTCGACCCGTCGTAGCTGGCCTTCTTGCCAACCAGAATGGTGGTGCAGGGCATGGTGCCTCCTTGGTTTGTCGCGGTGCCGGCGTCTGCCGGCGCGTTCTCACATGCCATAGTATGCCCACCGGCCGCTGTCCCCGCATACAGGCTTGTGCGCATGTTACGGAAGGCGCACGAGTGAACGATTGCCACATCGTTCCGACCAGCGGCCACGTCATACTGTGTGAGCACAAATCGCGGCCTCTCCGGTGGCATTTCTCGCCGGACGCGCCGCCAGGAGCATGACGAGAGGAACCACCCATCATGACCATGAACTTCAAGCGCCGCCTGCCCATTCCCATGGAGATCCGCGAGGAGATGCCCCTCTCCGCGGAGATGGCGGCGAGAAAGCCCGCCTTCGACGCCGAGGTGGCGGCCATCATCCGCGGCGAGTCTTCCCGCCGCCTGCTTGTGATTGGCCCCTGCTCGGCCGACCGCGAGGACTCGGTCCTCGACTACGTGACGCGCCTCGCCAGACTCGCCGACGAGGTCAAGGACAAGCTCCTCGTGGTGCCCCGCGTCTACACCAACAAGCCGCGCACGCGCGGCACCGGCTACAAGGGGCTTCTCCACAACCCCGATCCCGAGGCCCCGGCCGACCTCCTCGAGGGCGTGAAGGCCATCCGCCGCATGCACCTGCGCGTGGTGGAGGAGACCGGCATGTTCACGGCGGACGAGATGCTCTACCCCGCCAACTTCCAGTACCTCATCGACCTTCTCGCCTATGTGGCCGTGGGCGCGCGCTCGGTGGAGAACCAGGAGCACCGCCTGGTGGCGAGCGGCGTCCCCATGCCCGTGGGCATGAAGAACCCCACGGGCGGGTCCACTGCCGTGCTTCTCAACTCCATCTACGCCGCGCAGGCGCCGCAGACCTTCATCTTCCGCAACTGGGAGGTCGAGACCACCGGCAACCCGCTAGCGCACGCGGTGCTTCGCGGCTACGTGGGACCGGATGGTGCGACGTATCCCAACTACCACTACGAGTACCTCGAGCGCCTGGCCGACAGGTATGATCCCGAGAAGTTCGACTATCCAGCCGTGGTCATCGACTGCAACCACGACAACTCCGGCAAGCGCCCGCGCGAGCAGGCGCGCATCGTGGACGAGGTACTCGACTCCGTACGGCGCTCCGAGCGCATCGCGGGCCTCTTCCGCGGCTTCATGGTGGAGTCCTATCTCGTTGACGGCAACCAGCCCGTTGGCGGCGGTGTGTACGGGCAGTCCATCACAGACGCCTGCATTGGCTGGAAGGGCACGGAGCGCCTGGTACGCGACATGGCCGAGCGCCTGTAGGGCGCAGGGCCACGCGGCGCGGCGTGCGCTGTGCGTGTGCGCCGTGCGTGTGGCGCACGAAAGCCTCTTTCCGACGAGATTGCGGCCAAACACTAGGCTCCGGCGCCATTTTGACGCCGGAGCCTTCGCTTTGTTCGAAGCAGCTGCGGTAGCGCGCCCTCCGGCGAGAATCCGGCGCCGGAGCTGCGACTTTGTGCGCAATCGCGTCGAACATGCGCCCTCCGGCGAGAATAACTCGCCGAAGCGAAGGTCCCGTGCGCACTTGCTGCTAAAGTGCGCCCTTCGGCGTCGGATACTCGCCGGAACTGCGTTTTTCTCCGCATGGGCCCCTCGCTAACCCGGGTTCGCTCGACGCCGTTCCACCTGTCGCTTTCAGCCGACCCCAATCTCCCGTTAAGCTCTCGTCGAGCGTTGCGCCGCTCCTATGTTGTCTGGGGCACTTTTGGCCCCTAGCGCCCCTGCTTAAGGGGCGTTTAAGCCTCGCGCTCTACCTTGAACTCAAGGTATCTGAATGAGGAGGGCGACCATGGGAGCTATGATGGGCATCACGAGAAGGCAGTTCATCCGGGCCAGCGCCATTGCGTGCGCATCGGCAGCGGCTGTGACGGGAATCGCGTCCGCTGACCCCGCTTCCGCAAGCGAAAAAGGCAACGCTCCCGAGTCTCTGGCGAATCCCGAACCCGTCACCGAGGGCACCTATGGCGCGCTTGTCTCTTCCATGGCAATCATGAGCGACACGCACGTTGACGATGACGCACCAGACTACGACAACAACTTCGAGAATGCCCTCAACGACGTCGTGCAGCGCTGGGATGCCGTCGACTCGATCGTGCTCAACGGCGACATGACCAACAATGGTTACCAGTACCAATACGATATCCTCGAGCAGCGCGCACAGGCGGCCGGTCTCTCGTTCCCAGAGTCTTTCACCTGCGTGATGGGAAACCACGAGCAGATGGGGGACGGAACGCACGCGCGAGAGAGCGTCGAGAGCCTGCACACGAACTTCCTCGAGAGGACCGGCGCCAGCTCGATCTACTACGACCGCTACGTTGGGAGCTCGCACGTGATCGCCCTCGGTCCGGACGAGTACGTCTCGCCCTACGACGTCACTTCGACCGACACCTTCAGGCTCAGTTCCGCCCAGCTGTCGTGGCTCTCGACGCTTCTCGACGAGGATGCTGCTTCCGGCGTGCCCTCGTTCGTCTTTGTCCACGAACCACTGCTCAATACCGTTACGGATTCCTTCCCGGGAGGCTGGGGCTACGAGAACTCACTCGAGAATGACGGTGACCTTCGCTCGGTCATCTTCTCGCACCCTGGGGCCATCCTCTTCTCCGGCCATACCCACGCGTACCCTGACGTTGTCCAGCGCAGTCGTGGCGCCAACCTCTTCGTTGGCACGGGCTCCGTCGCCTATGCGTACGAACAGGGCGAAACCTACCTTACCGATGACGGCAGCTACGACTCCTACGGTTGGCTCGTGCGCCACCACGAGGGGGCTCTCGAGTTCTGCATGCGCGATTTTCTCAGCCACCAGTGGGTTTCGGGGTCGCACTACATCTACCAGCTGGGGCAGTAGCAGGACCGAACTAGCAAGATTCGAGGGTCCTGCCTGTGCGCATGGCTGCTGGATGCATCGAACTGCCTCCCGTTACACAAAATGACGGCCAGCTGCGCCGAACCGGCCTTCGTTACATGGGGTTTGTAGGGGGGCTCTGGTAGTGCATGCATACCTCTGTATTCCTATGAATATTCATACAATTATGATGAATATTATGGAAGGGCATACTATGGGGGGAATCCCAAACTACGTGTAACGAAGGCCGGTTCGGCGCAATTTCGCCAAGATTCGTGTAACGAGAGGCAGTTCGATGCAGATTGGGGATGGCTTGAAGTGCCTTCGCGCCGGCCTCGCATTTCTAGAAGGCTAGTTTCAAGGTCGTGCCACTGCCCAAGGCGCGCCGCGCCGAGGTCATGCGGCGGTTTTGCGCCCTTGCCGACGGCGGGCCTGGCTAGCGTCCTGGGCGCCTGGCGCTATCTCCGCCTCGGGGAGGCAGGTCGCGTCCTCACTCGGCGAGAACACCCGCCCAAAGATGGCGGCCAGGAACTGGTTGAACAGCGTTCCCGTCATCACGGGAAACATCGTCGCTGCGGGAAAGTACGCCTGTGCGATGACTGCCCCGGCCGAGATGTTCCTCAGTGCCGAGCAGAACGTGAGCGTCACGGCCTGCTCGCGCCCAAGGCCCATCAGCCGCGTGGCGGCAAAGCCCCAGAGGTAGCCCGACGATGCCATGGCAGCAATGAACACCATGACGCCGGCGAGCTCTGGCGTGAGGTTGAACATGAAGTCGTGCAGGCTCGTTGAGTTGGTCGTGATGACGAGAATCACAAAGATGCGGGCGAGAGGCGCCAGGGCGGGGGAGAGGCTCGTCTTTACTCGCCCCTGCGTTACCTGGTTGAGCACGGTTGCCGCGAGCGCCGGCAGGGCAATCATGACGAGCATGTCAAAGAACATGCCAGCGGTGTCCACCTCAACCGTGGCGCCCACGAGGAGCCGGAGCGTCGCGGGGATGGTCACGGGTGAGACGAGCGTCGAGATGAGCAGCGTTCCCAGGGCAAGCGACATGTCACCGGCGTAGATGCCGATCCACATTGTGGAGGTCACGGCAATGGGCACCGAGTACTCAAGGACGATGCCGGCCACGATGTTGGGGTCCGAGAAGAGCGGCCCGCCCAGCATCCAGCCGACCAGCGGCATGAGCACCTGCGATATCGCAATGGCAACCAGCATGGGCGCGGGATGCCTAAAGGTGCGCTCGAGGTTGGAGAGGTTGTTGCCCAGCGAGCCCTGGAAGGTCACGAAGGCGAACATCGGCGTGACCAGGGGCTTGAGCACGGCGAATGCAGTGGGCGCGCAGACTCCCAGCACCAGGCAGAGGGGTACGAGAAACACCATATTGTGGGCGATGAGATCGCCCAGGCGCCTCCATGCTGCCATGCAGATGTCCTCCTGCCTGCGGTCCTGCCCCGCTTCCTGCAAAAACTCTGAACAGGCTAGGCCCCGCATGTTTCTGCGCTGCGTCGGAGAGGTTCCTTGCGGCAATAATGCGCAAGAACAACACGTGGCTACGGAGGTGGTGGCCCACAGCGGCCCCCGGCTCGCAGACCTTCTCCGCGCGGCTCCCAATTCGTGCGGCACTGTCTCAGGGAGTCCGTGCCCCCCGGCTCGCAGACCTCCTCCGCGCGGCTCCCAATCCCGCCGGCCTTCTCCGCTCGCATATTTGACAAGTCAATGGAGAAGGAACAACCGTCACGTTACAAAGCTATCCGCCTGCGGCTGCTGCGGGCTATCGTTCCAGCTCGAGTGTGAAAACCGAGCAACGGACGAAAGCTGGCGAGGGATGACTCGGGCGGGATATCTTGAGTGCGAGAGACGCTGGGTGTATTGGCTCCTGATTCTGGTTGCGGGGTGGTACGGGGCCTACACGTTTGCGCTTCGCGGCGGTGTGTTCTGCAACGCGCAGACAGCAAACGTGGTCCTCTTTGCCATGGCGCTGGGGAACGGCAAGCGGCTCTCGGCTGCCTACCTTCTGCTGCCGATAAGCGCCTACCTCATGGGGTCGTTCATCTCTGAGTGGTTGGGCAAGACTGTCAAGCGTCTGAATCTGCTTCGCTGGGACACGCTCCTGGTGGCGCTCGAGATCGTGATGGTGGTGCTTCTCGCCTTCATGCCCGCCAGCTGGCCGGACCAGATCTGCCAGGTCACGCTCAACTTCACCTGCGCCATGCAGCTCAACACGTACCGGCAGGTGGAGGGCGTGCCTGCGGCCACCACCTTTGTGACTAACCACATCCGTCAGATTGGCTCCAACCTGGCAAAGCTCTCGCGCCACCCCGAGGACGAGGAACTGCGCTCCCGCGTGACGGTGCATGGCTCTATGCTGCTGTTCTTTGTGATTGGTGCCGTGATTTCCACGATGATGTGCGCGCTTTTCTCGTACGTGTCGCTGCTTGGCGCACTGGTGCCGCTGAGCGTGGTGCTGGCGGGTCTTGTCCACGCCGACCTCTTCTCCGAGCGCGGCAAGTTGGCGCTTGTGCCCCACGGGCACTAGGGGCGGCGTGCTGTTCCGACGCCGGAGTTCGGATGCTCGCGGTTCTCCACTGGCGTCCGCGTGTCTCGATTGGCCCCGCGCTTCTCGGCAATTATTGCGCGTTATTCCTGGCGAGAAGGACATTCCCCCAGTTGAGCTTCAGAATCCCTGGAAAAACGTTCAATAATTCGGCTTCGGCTTCGACCCTGGCTGCGACCCTGGTGGCGTGAAGGGCTATTTTATCCGGACGCCTTGCCCCCGGCGCTAGCCCTTCTCGCCCGTGCGGCTAAGAAGCTTCTCCAGACGCTCCCGATTGATCCACACGTGAGCCAGCGCACAGAGCAAAAAGAGCACAGCGCCGCAGACGTGTGCGATAAAAGCCGGGGTGCCCACAGTGTCGTCAAAGTTCAGACCCTCTGCCATGCGCGCGTGCATCAGGCTTCCGCCGCTCACAAGCACAATGGCGAGAAGCACCACCATGGCCAGGCCAAGGCAGCAATCAATGCGCGCCTCTTTACTCATGGCCTTGCAAGTAACGTGCCTGGTGGTCTGGACAATCTTTCTGTGGCTCACTACGCCGTGTGCCACCAGCAGCACCACAAACAGCAGTCCAACCAGGGCGTGAGCGTGCGCTTCTGTGCGTCCATGGGCGCCTCTCTCCGCTTGCCTGCGGCTACCGCGTGGGGTCTGCGTTCCGTCACATATAAGCCAGGGCTAACAATTGACAGAGCCCATCGCCCCGCGCAATGCCGTCTACAAGAGAAGAGAAAATACCTGCAAAATGCCTTTGGGGCGAGCAACGCCTGGCTTTAGGCTTGGCTGCCTTGCCCTTGCGCGCTGCCCTATTCTGCTCCAGGCTGGCCATCGTCCAGCTGCGCGCGCAGCGCCGCAACCAGGAACTCCGTCGCCCCCGCGCCTGCACGCGAGTCGTAGTAGTCGCGGAACCTCTCGTCCGCGAGGTACATCTCGCCAAGTGCCAGATGGGCCTGGGCAGAGTAACGGCCCTCGCCCCAGTGGCCGCAGATCCAGCAGCGGTGCAGGCCAACCAGCTCCCGCGCCTCGGTGCCGGCTGGGTTACCCGTTACCATGGCGGCCTTGAGTTGCCGGATGATTGCCTGCTCAAGCTCGCGCATTTCGTTCCAATCCTCTTCGCTCATCGCGCGCACCCGCTCGTTGGCGGCGTCCACCGCCTCGTCACCGTAGCGCTCGCGGGCCTCCTCGCCGTAGGCCTTCTCGTTTTCCGCAATGGCCTGCTCCTTAAGGCCGCGGAAGCGCTCCTCGTTAGTCATGGTCTCCTGCCCCCTCATGGTCGCAATGGTCTTTTCTACTGTCTCCACCAGCGCCTCGAGCTCGCGCTGGCGTGCGCGCAGGATCTTGAGGTGGTTCTCGAGGGCTTTCGCCGCGTTATAGCCGGGACTCTCCAGCAGACCGCGTATCGCGGAGAGCTCCATTCCGCACGCGCGCAACAGAAGTACCTGCTGCAGGCGCTCCACGTCCTTGTCGCGGTAGCGCCGGTAGCCGTTCTCGTCTCGCTCGGGCGAGAGAAGCCCCAGGTCCTCATAGTGGCGAAGCGCCCGCTCGGTTGCGCCGGACATGGCCGATATCTCGCCTATCGTGTATGTGTGGCCCTGCGGTTTTGCGTCTTGCATGCCCGCCTCCTCTCGCATGTCGAGCAGACGATAAACCCTCACGCAGCGTGAGGGTCAAGGGGATGCCCCGCTAGTTTTTCGGCTTCGGTCGCTACGCATTCGGACGCGAATGTGTGACAAATGCAGGTCGCAACACATTCGAGCCCCGATTGTGTTGCGGTTCTATCGCACCCGATTGTCTTCACGCGCGTCTTGCCGTCGGATGCACTATGGTTGGCGAGACAAGCCATGCACCGAGAAAGGCGGGCGATGCGAGACATGAAGAAGATTCTTCTCGACCTCGACGTTGGCATAGACGACTCCGCGGCGCTTGCATATGCGGTCGCCAGCCCGGATATCGACCTCGTGGGCATCTCTGCAACGTATGGGAACGTCCACGTGGGACAGAGCGTTGCGAACGCCCGCTTCCTTCTCGACCTCCTCGGCGCGCTGGACGTGCCGGTAGAGGCCGGGATATCACACCCACTGGGGGAGGGGCAGTACTCGCCAAGCGATGCCGCAAGGCGCATTCACGGTGCGGACGGCGTGGGTAACATTGGCGAGAAGTACGGCGTTCCCACGCCCAGCAAAGACCAGCTAGATGCTGTTGGCCCTGGTGTAGAGCTCATCCTTGACGCAGCCAGGCGCTACGGGCGAGACCTCACGATTGTGCCCGCGGGCCCGCTCACCAACATCGCGGCTGCCATAAGGCAAGACCCCCAGGCGATGGCGGGCATTGGCGGCATCGTGATGATGGGAGGCGCGCTCGCCGTCACGGGGAACGTGACCAAGGCGGCCGAGGCCAACATCATCGCCGACCCCCTTGCGTGCAAGGAGGTTTTCGAGAGCGGCGTTCCCGTGACCATGGTTGGGCTCGATGTCACCATGCGCATCCATCTGACCAGCGAGAACATAGCCGCATGGCGCGCCACCGGCGCGAGGGCGGGGGCCTATCTCGCGGACATGTTCGACTACTACATAGGCCAGCACGCAGGGGTCCCGGGCATGCTCGGCCGCTGCTACGCGCACGACCCCTCCGCAGTCGTCTGCGCCCTGCACCCCGAGTGGTTCCAGACGCTGCGCCTGCCGCTCACCTGCCTCGTTGATGGCCCGGAGGCTGGACGCACTGTCTGCCTGGGGGAGCGTGTCGAGTACTCCGCAGGCGCAACCACCCAGGCGTGCGTGACCGTGGACGCGTCTGCGGTCGAGCGAGGAATCAACGCGGTGCTCCTCTCGGCATTTGAAGCCTGGCCGCTGCCGGCCGACAACCAACCGTTTGGCGTCCGTTCTGCTGCGACGCAAAGTGCCCTGGGCACTATGGAATGAGACAAAGGGACTGTCCCTTTGTCTCATTACAGGCTGCTGGGAAGGAGTCCCCAATGAGTCAGAGGCCAATCAGGGTTGTCCAGTACGGATGCGGAAAGATGGCCAAGTACACCATCCGCTACCTGCACGAGCACGGCGGGCAGCTGGTCGGTGCCATCGACACCAACCCCGCGCGCGTGGGCATGGATACCGGCGACTACGCTGGTCTGCCCGTGAAGCTCGGCGTCAAGATCTCGGACAACGCCGACAAGGTCCTTGACGAGTGCGCGCCCGACATCGCCATCGTCACGCTCTTCTCGCTGGTAGACGACATTGCGCCCATGGTCGAGAAGTGCGTCAGCCGCGGCATCTCCGTGGTGACCACCTGCGAGGAGGCGACCTTCCCCTGGACCACCTCGGCCGCGACCACCAACCGACTGGACGCCATCGCCAAGGAGACGGGCGCCACCATCGTTGGTGCGGGCATGGAGGACGTGTTCTGGGTCCGCATCGTGGGGCTTCTCGCCGGTGCCTGCAACCAGATCACCAAGATCGAGGGTTCCGTCTCCTACAACGTCGAGGAGTACGGCCTGGCGCTTGCCAAGGCGCACGGCGTTGGCCTCACCACCGAGGAGTTCGAGAAGACCCTTGCCCACCCGGCAGAGATCGTCCCGTCCTACGTGTGGAACTCCAACGAGTGCCTGGCTCAGGAGCTGGGTCTTACCATTAGCGAGGTGATCCAGGAGAACGTCCCCTATGTTGCCGAGAAGGACACCTGCTCCGAGACCATGGGCGCAACCATCCCTGCGGGCAAGGTCCTGGGCATGAACACGCGCGTGACCACCAAGACCTACCAGGGAATCGACATCGTCACCTCGCAGATCGGCAAGGTGTACGGACCTGACGACGGCGACCTCTGCGACTGGAAGATCTCTGGCGAGCCAGACACGACCTTCCATGTCGAGAAGCCCGCCACGGTCGAGCACACCTGCGCGACCATCGTGAACCGCATTCCCACGGTGCTTGCGGCTGCGCCCGGCTACCACACCGTTGACGAGCTGGAGCCGCTGCGCTTCCAGACGGAGCCCATGCGCTTGGACGAGTTCGACTTCTAATGAGACAAAGGGACAGCCCCTTTGTCTCATCTAGAACATAGACCAGACTCGGCAACGGGGCCCATCGCGGGAGCGGCGGGCCCCGTTCTTCTCGGCAGGTTCTCCTAGGTGGTCAATTTGCGTAGGACAAGAATCCCGAGTAATGCGGGCAGCGTTGCCGCAATAATGAGTTGCTTCTAAAGGAAAAGGTGTGGCAATTCCCAGCCTACGGGCACGGACTTCAAGGGCTACGGCCCTCACATCACGCAAGACAGGAGAAACCAGTACATGGCCACAAGAGCAGAGATCATGGAGAAGCTCGGCGAGGTCCAGCACATGCTGAACATTGCTCGCCACAACCGCAAGGAGCAGGAGGCGGCAACCGACGCCAACGTCGCGCGCGTGCTCGCGCTTCTGCGTCTCAAGAGCGAGATTTCCGTCGAGGAGATGTCGACCGTCCTCGGCATCAGCCCCGATTCGCTCGGCACCACGCTTGGAAACATGGCTAACGATGACCTCGTCGTTGTCACCAAGGACGAGGATGATAATGTCCAGTCCGTCACCCTCGGCGAGAAGGGCCAGGAGGAGCAGCCCAAGCCGCGCGACCTCCAGAACGTCGCCCTCGACGGCTTCACCGACGACGAGGTGGATACGCTCGGCGCGTTCCTCGACCGCATCGAGGCCGGCGTTGCGACCGAGATTGGCGAGGACTGGAAGGAGCGCGAGCAGGAGCGCCTTGCCAAGAAGCGCGACGATCGCGATGACCGCAAGCCCTTCGACCGTGGCGGCGACCGTGGTGGTCGTGGCGGCTTCCGTGGCGGCAACGATCGCGGCGGGTATCGCAGCGGCAACGACCGTGGCGGCTATCGCGGTGGGAATGATCGCGGCGGCTACCGTGGCGGCAACGACCGTGGCGGCTTCCGTGGCGGCAACGATCGCGGCGGTTATCGCGGCGGCAGCTCCGACCGTGGCGGCTACCGTGGCAACTCGGATCGCGGCGGCTACCGTGGCGGCTACCGTGGCAACTCGGACCGCGGCGGCTACCGTGGCGGCAACGACCGTGGCGGCTACCGTGGCAACTCGGACCGCAGCGGCAACGACCGTGGAGGCTATCGCAGCTACCGTTCGAACGAGGACTAGACTCGTCTCAGGTAGTCCGCACACTCTATATGTACGATGCAGGGGGCAACGGGTTTTTCGTTGCCCCCTGTCTTTGAGTAAGGGCAGCGCCATCTTGGCAAGGCACGCGGCTCCCGAACGGCCAGATTCTCTGAATGGCGTCTGGTGAGGCGGGCATGGTTATCCAACTGCTGCGTACAAAGCCTCGGCATCGGCGAGAATTCGGCGCCGGAGCTGAGACTTTGTACGTGAACGCTGCGATAACGCACCTTCCGGCGAGAAAAGCTCGCCGGAACAGGCCTTTCGTACACGATTGCTTCGATAACAACCCCTCCGGCGTCAATTCTTCACCGGAAGGCGTGTTCCCGCAGGAAGTGCGGACAAGACCCTCCGCTGCGGCGTCCTTTCTTCTCCGGCGGGTCCACTTTGTACAGAATCCCGTCGGGAACCGGCCTCCCGGCGTCAATTCCTCGCCGAAGAGTGTGTTCCCGCAGGGATGGGGAAAGGAACCCCTGCTACGGCGTCAGTCTTCGCGGTTTCAGACGGTTAGACGCCCTTAACCGTCCGGAATGCTCCTAACCGGCGAAATCTCGCGGCATAAACGAGAAGGGCGTAAGAAGGGCGTGCCCGGTATGTCACCGAAGGAGGAATCTATGGCGTCCGTAGAGTGACAAGGGAAGGTCCAATATTTGGGCAGCTGAGGACCAACGCACCGAGAACCAACGCGTGGAGGGATGTTACCCAGACCCGTAACCTGCGATTACAGATCACTTATGTAGGAAACATGGAGGAAACAAACGAGACTTCCAAGACACCCGCAAGGGGCGTATATTTCTTCCTCGCGCGGCGCAGCGCCCCACACGGGATGGCGCCGCGGGGCACCCTGAGAACCGGATACCGTGTCCG
>URLM01000035.1 GCA_900548775.1 uncultured Olsenella sp. | reverse complement strand
GCGAAGAGCGTTGCTGCCTAGGCTAGCCCCTTGTCACACAAACTACCGAAGCCTCTTATAATCTGTGTAAGTGTGTGATGTTGTTTTACTACATCACATCCTAAAAAATGTGTATTTCGTTCTCCTGTTATAAAGTAATTATCAATCGCCCAATATTGCGGTTTCCCATCGTCTGTATAAATCCAATCCTGCCCAACTCCTGCGGTAAAAACAGGGTGTTCGATATTAAAAAGAAAAATTCCACCTGGTTTTAATGTCCTATACACTTTTTGAAATATTTCCACTATGTCCTCTATATAGTGCAGAGCTAAATTAGATATAACACAATCCCATTCATTTTCTGGATAGTCATATTCCTCTAATCCGCTAATACGATATTCAATTTGATTTCCTGAATTGCGCTTTTGGGCTTCCTCAATCATTTTCTTACTTAAATCGATCCCTAATATTTTTTGTAGCTCCTTGTTCTTCTGCGAACTTGCAGTGCCAGCCATATCCGCACCCCAAGTCAAGAACAGATTTTCCTTCTAACGAAGGAAACATAGTAATAAATGCAGATGCTGAGAATGTAATCGTGGCAGAGCAGCCACAGCCAGGAGTTTTCAAGTATGCCTATGGGGCTCTTGAATACGATGACATACTCGACAGAGCATCACTCATCCTCGATGGCGGAAAAGACGCTGTTAAGAGAAGGCTGGTGAAGTATGGGGACTAGAGAGATTAAGGTAACACTGATGCCGGGGCATGAGATAACTTTACAGAGCGATGCGCCTGACATAGAGGGGCTAGTAAGCTCCATCGTTTCAATAATGGATAAATTCAGTCCTGATGACATCAAGGTCGAGTGTGGTTACGACGGTTTCGATATAAAGAGTTTTAGAGAGATTCTTATTGAAGCTAGTAAAGACTTTATCGACGCCATCGCCCTCGATAAAAGTAAATACCAGTCTGTGCTTGCGAGCCTCGAGGCAGTTGAGCATGAAGCGAATTAAACAATGAATTCTCGATTGGATCGCGATAATGGAAGCAATACTTGAGAAGCACATTTAGCTTTTCGGTCAGTGTGAGATACAAACATGACTTCTTGTTTTTACCTCCCCGCCGTCGCTAGGTGTTCCTGACGGCGGGGAGGGCGGCCGCGGGAGGGCTTGGCTGCGGCCGTGGCGGCAGGAAAGGGACGACCGCCCGGGTTTCCCCGAACGGTCGCCTTCCTGCCGTGAGCGGTGTCTGTGTTATGACGTCCTAGGTCAATCCTTCCTCTCCGCCCACTGCCAGGCGCCAATGAGGTGGCGGAGCTTCGCCTGGCGCTCTCCCGTCACGACGATGGAGACGACGTCGTGGCGTATCGCGTCCACGTCGCCATGGTCCGCGAGGTAGAGCAGACACGCGCGCCTCATTATCGCGAACTCGGCGGCTCCCACGTTGAGCTCGGGCATCCTGGCCGAGCCCTCCTCGTAGCCGGAGATGACCGCTATGAGCACCGTCTCGTCGCCGTCCGTGGCCACGATTGGCGCGTCCTCGCAGTCGCATGACCAGCCGTCGCCCGCGTGGACTTCGTATCCCCTGTGGGCGAGGTAGTCTCTCACGACGCCCTCGCACGTGGCGACGAGACTCTCCTCGGTCACTGCTGCGGCGCTCTCTGTCTTCTCGGTCATGGTGACCTCCCTAGGACGTGGGAAGGCCCTTTGCCCTCCCTCGCCCAACGAGCGGCAAGGCCCGCGTGGCGGGGCGGCGCGCCCTTGCGGGCGTGGCGCGGCGCCGACCAGTCGCGCGGGCCGTCGGGGAGCGGGAAGAGGTGCTTGCTCCCTGTGCCAGCGTCTTGGGCGAGGGAGGGATTGGAGGTGTTGGCGCGGAAGTGCGGCGAACTTCTGCACCGACCCGGCGCGGGGGCGACCTCCGCTGCCGCGCCGGCCGGGCGCTTTCGACGACCGCGAGGAAAGGGGATGCCGACGATGTCCCCGGCGCAGCGGATGTCGGAAGGGCACATCCGGCCCGATGTCCCCACGCTCCCGCAGGATCGTGGGGACCGACTTGCAACTCACGCAGCACCTGGCCCGCACGGTGAGGATGACCCTACCGCGCAGGGAAGCCGCCTCCCGCATGGGAGTGCGCCTCGGTCGCCTCGGCGAGCTCCCTTACCAAACGCCCCAGGAGGCACATCGCGGCGTCCGCAGCGTCACTTGGCGCCGAAGAGAGGTCGACATTCTCCAGGATTGCCGAGATGCCCTTCTCCGCGAACGCGACCTCTTCGAGGTCCGCGTTGCCGTCGGAATCATAGATCCACTTCATCGTCCCGACTCCATGTCTCGTATCCATGTGTTTTGGTGGCTATGCCAGTGATGCCTTCGAGCAAAAATTAGGCGGAGGCGCTCGTGCGTCCCCGCCACATAAAACCCTATCGGGTTTTGACATCTGGTTCCATTCTAACCAGCCGGGATTGGCGGTCAATCGGATTCGTGGTCTGGACGTCGCCGTGCTAACGGTGGCGGCGTGCTCGCATTCTGGGGCTGGCGACTGGTATTGAAGGACTGGGTCGCTTGCGACTTCCCGCTACCGTGAGGCATCGATGCGGGCGACGAGCCCGTTGGCCCACTCGATGGCCTCCGCGAAGTCCTGCAACACGTCGAGCCCATCCGCCTGGTCGGCGTAGAGCTCGCTCCAGCCCTCTCCGGCGACGACCCTGGGCGGCCATTCCTGTGCCTTCCGGTAGGCGAAGAGCCTCACGCAGACCTGTCTCGTGCGCGCCAGGTCCACGTCGGCGTTGCCCATGATGAGCTGGAGGTCGACGAGGTCGCGCACGCGGTCGCCGCCGCTCGTGAGCCCGTGGAGCTTCTGGGCAACCTGGTAGCAGAGGTCCATGAGGGCCACGTCCCCGACGGCGGGGAACCCGAGCCTCCCGAGGGCGTCCGAGGCCTCGGCCTGGCTGGTCGCGTCTGCCCGCTCGGCGTCGCCGATCTCGTCGAACCCCACCTCGAGGGGCACCGTGCACCAGGACTTTCCCAGGTAGGAGAGCTTCACGTCGAAGGGACGCATCACGTACTCGCCGGGGATGTCCGGTGGCGTGGCGGGCTCGCGGCGCACGACGCGGCCGGTGAAGCCCTCCCATCCGGCGGCGAGCGCATCGGAGAGCCTCGCAGCGTACTCGTCCGGGTCGCTCGCCGTGGCGGTGTCGAGGTCGGTAGTGTAGCGCGTGGCCCCGGACCCGAAGCGCATCCTGACGGCGCTTCCGCCCTTCACGACCCCGTCGGGCAGCATCTGTGCCACTATGGCGCTGGCCACGAGGGTGCGCATGCGCACGTAGCCGTCGGCGGTGCCGCCGGAGGCCCTCCGGATGGCGTCGTCCAGGTGCCTCATGCTGTTCGGGCGCTTAGGCATGGGCGCCCACCTCCCCCTCGATCTCCGCAAGCTCGGCCGGCGTGACGTAGCCCATCCGCGCTGCCTCGCGCGCCGCGTCGACGGCGCGGGCGGGTCCCAGGGTCCTCGCCGCCTCGCGGATCGCGTCGGCGGCCTCCTGGCAGGCTATGCCCTCGTACAGCGTGACCCGGTCCGGGTGCCTCCGCCAGACGAGCCTCACGCCCTCGCCGAGGCTGCGCCTGGTCCTCCTGGGCGTCGCCACCCGGATTGCGCGCGGGTCGGTGGGGCAGAGCCCGAGGAGCGCCACCACGGACTCGCCGTAGAGGTAGGCGCCCTCGCCCGCGGCCCTAACGGCGATAGCGTAGGGTGCCTGCTCCTGGTAGGGCCACACGGGCACTCGGTAGACGCCCCTGGCCACGCGCTCGAGCCTGCCGCGCGCCGCGTACTGCACCACCTCCGCGTCGGAGGCGCCGAGCGCCCTCGCGTCCGCGGACGTCACGAGGCCGTAGTCGTCGGCCGCCCCGTATATGTCGTCTATCTTAGCCATGGCAATAGTATAGCGAAAGCACTCTACATATGACACATCCTCGATCGTATACTCCATAATGCGATCCTCCAAAGTCGCCATCGGCGTTCCGTTCGCCCCAGGGTGTGCATCCGCACGCGCCGCGGCAATCGGACTCGCTTCCGCCCCGAATCCGCTTCCGATGCTTCGATGGGTGCCGTCTGCACCCCGTTCCTACGAGAGCCCCGCGGACATGATCCTGCCCATGAGGTCCATGCTGACCTTCTTGCTGTCTGCGAGCGCGTCGGCGTAGACGTTGAGGGTCATCGCCGCGTTGGAGTGGCCGAGGATGGCGCTCACGGTCTTCACGTCCACGCCGGAGCCGATCGCCATCGTCGCGAAGGTGTGCCTGAGGTCGTGGAACCTCGGCGGCTCGCCCTGTGAGCCCACGAGCCTCGCCACCCTCACGAACGCCCTCCACTCCTGCCCCAGCGCCATCGGGCTCTTCCAGGCGCCGGTGACGGCGCTGCCCACGACGAAGAGCCCCTCGTCCCAGTCGAGGCCCATCGCATCGCGCTCGCCGTGCATGGCGCGCGCCCTCGCCTCAAGCACGCGGGCGAGCTCGTCGCCGTAGGGGATGGTCCTGGCCGAGCTCCTGGTCTTCGGCGTGGAGAGCGCGAAGGTGCCGTTCGCCCTCGTTAGCGCGTGCGAGACCCGGATCTTGCGTGACACGCGGTCGACGTCCTGCCACCTGAGGGCGCATATCTCGCCCTGCCTCATCCCCGTCATGAGCGCGAGGAGCACGGCGGTGGAGAACGGGTCGGCGACGCTCCCGAGCGTCTGGTTGAGCTGCCGGACGCTTGCGGCGTCGAGGGAGTTTATCGGCTTCGTGGGCCTCTTGGGAGCGTCGACAAGGTCGAAGGGGTTCGACGGGATGTCGCCCAGCCTGCGCGCCCTGATGAAGGCGGTCTTGAGCAGCACGTGGGTGTGCGAGACGGTGTTGCCGCCGTAGCCGTCCTGCACCATGTCGCGCTCGAACTCCTGGATCTGCCTCGCGGTGACCTGTCCCACGGGGGTCTTGCCGAGCTCGGTGCCCAGCAGGTGCTTCGCGTACCAGCGGTAGCCGTCCGCCGTGGAGGCGAGGATGTTGCCGGTGGACTCCTTCATGTCTATGTAGTCGAGGACGTAGCGGTATACCGGCGTCTCGCAGGAGACGGTGCCGGAGAGCTCCTCGTCCTTTCGGACCTCCTCGTCGCGCCACTCCCTGAGGAAGTCCTCGGCGGCGCCCTTCCCGCGGTTGTCCCTGGTGACCTTCCCGGTCTTCCTGCTAACCCTGTCGGGATAGCAGGCGACGGGGGTGTTTCGCGTCATCCTCCTCTGTCTGCCGTCCTCGTCCTGCCAGCTGATCGCGGCCCTCCAGTGGCCGGACCTCTCGTCCTTGAAGACGAACCCATTGCTCAGATTCCTCGGCATCGTGCCCCCATCAACGTTTGAACCTTTGATGCGCCCGCCCGCGGCCGTCGCAGTACGTGCAGTACGTGGATAGTACGTGGCGTACTATTTGCGTACTGCGGACGACTTTACATGACGGGGGCTGTGGTCGCCTCATGTTCGTCAAGGTCAGCAAATGCCCAGTTAAACAGCACAATTTGTGGAAGTGGTGTCCTCTGGTGTCTATTGACATTCATCAAGGATTGCGCCCTGGGGGTCAAGGGGTCGCTGGTTCGAATCCAGTCCACCCGACCAATAATGAGCAGGCCGCACGGGGTATTTTCCCGTGCGGCCTTTTCTGTTGGTAGGTCTCTCCGCCAGTCATTTACACTTGTCTCCAGTAAACCCGCCGGCCTCTCGCAGAAGCTCAACTGGCGGGTCTTTGTTTTCAATGCGCCACGCGACTGCACTTCGGTAACTTCGAGAGGCCACAAGATGATTTGTCGCAACGACTACGGCTAACTCCTGCGTCCTTCCCTACCCGATGATGCGCAAAACTACGCACGGCTCTTCGACCAGGTCGATTCCGAAGTTGCTCGACTTACGGGTAGCGCTCTGCACTACGATTGCGACGCGGTTGTCTCGTTCTTTCTCGCCAACATCGACGACGAAACCAGACGTGACTTTCTGCTTTTTGACCCCACGTCCCGCATCATCGGCGAATCCGTCATCAACGAAATCGATTCCAAGCTCCGCTCCGCCAATTTCCGTATCGCGATATTTTACCCAGGTTCACTTGGATGCGGAATCGGTTCGTGGGCAATCGAGCAGACCGCGGTTTGCCTTCAGCGAGATTGGCCTACACCAGCTTTCCCTTGACGTCTTCAGCTTCAATCCTCGCGCAATTCGTGCGTATGAGAAAGCGGGGTTCGTTCGTGAAGGCGCATTGAGGGACGCCGTCATTGACTCAGCGACTGGCAGCTACGGCGACGACATCCTGATGTCAATCCTGGAGAGCGAGTGGAGAGAGCATCGCTGAGCCTTGCTAGGCCGGCGCTCCTCTCGTAGCCGAATTACGCACGACTGCGATTAAGGTTTGTGGATTGCTGAGCTTTTGTCGTTCTCGCCTTCAGCCGTGCGTAATTCCGCCGAGAAGTACGTCGCCAAACGGCGCAGCAAGTGCCACCACGCACGCATCGCCTACGCGCGCAGGCCCGCACGCCGCATGAGCGCAAACATCACGCCAACGGTGACCACGGTCCCCACGGCCGCAAACGCGCCGCCCACAAGGCCAACGGCACCCACGCCAAGCTGCGTGACCGTGACGCCACCAATGGCCGACCCCGCGCCAATTCCGAGGTTGAAGAGCCCAGAGTAGATTGACATCGCCACCGACGCCTGGTCCTTCTCGGTAATGTGGATGAGAATCGATTGGAACGCAACGCAGAAGCCCATCTCGGCCGCACCCCACACCACGAGCACCGCAACGGTCGCACCCAGGGAGGGGGCCGCAGGCAGGAGCGCCAGGAGCGCCAGGGTCTCCCCCACCAGCGACGCGGCGATGAACGCCTTCTTGTGCCCGTCGTAGAAGCGCGAGAAGAGATAGCTGCCAAGCAGCCCGGCGACGCCAATGACCACCAGTGCGCCGGTGACGCCCTCCGCGCTCAGGGCGACGGTCTGCGAGAGGAACGGCTCGACGTAGCTGTAGGCCACGTACTGCCCCGTGGCGAGAAACACGATGGCCACATACAGCGTGACCAGCGGCCCATTGCGGAAGAGCTCGGGAAGCTTGTCCAGCGTGAACTTCTCGCCGGCACTGATCGGCGGAAAGACAACCGCAAGGTACGCAAAGCTGGCAACTGCCACCAGCCCCACCACGGCAAAGGTCATGCGCCACCCAAGCGCAAGCCCAATGGCGCGGCCCAGCGGCAGGCCAAAAATCTGCGCGATGGAGCTTCCCGTGGCAACGATTCCCATGGCGGTGGAAGCGTGCCGCGGGCTCACCACGCGCGCCGCCACAACCATCACGATGGACCAGAACACCGCGTGTGCCATAGCAACAACCAGTCGCGAGCAAATGAGAAGCAGGTAGGTGGGCGAAATCGCCGAAAGGAACTGCCCTGTGGCAAAGATGACGATGAGTCCCAGCAGCAGCTTGCGAAAGTCAAAGCGCGACGCAAAGACCATGAGCGGCAGCGAGAGAACCATGACGCCCCACGCGTAGACAGAAATCATGATGCCCGTCTGCGCCTCGGTGAGCGAGAAGGTCTGCCCGATGTCGCTGAGAAGGCCAATGGGGATGAACTCGGACGTGTTGAAGATAAAGGCCGAAACCGCCAGACCGGCCAGCGCCAGCCACTGGCCGCGCGTGATCTTGTCATCCGTCTCCTGCGCCTTGCTGCTCAAACCCACTGTGCTTCCAGCCCTTCGAACGTACGGTGTCTGCGGCCTTCTCGGCCACGAAGTCACCAGTATGGTCTGTATTGGGGAGGCACCGGGCTTCAAGGGGCGAGCTGAGCAAAACGGCCACATGTGCGCGGGCTGGAAGTTAGGGCTTGGGTGGCAGGGCTGGGGCGGCGCTTTGCGGGGCGGCACCGCTGGGAGGAAGCCGAGCCCAGGGCGTCGAGTCCGGCCGCATCTACGTCAGCAGCAACTCCAGCACGAAGACCACACCGCAGCAGCCAGCGGCCACCTGTGGGAGACTCGCGCCAAGCCACGCCGCCGCCACACCCACGAAGAGCGCTGCGGCCCCGGCGACCGGCGAGTCGGTGGCAGTGAGGATTGCAGGGAAGGTCATCACGGCCAGCGTGACATACGGCACGTAGTAGAGAAACGACCTCAGGAAGCGGTTCGTGATCGGCCGCCGGATAAGCGTGAGTGGCAAGATTCTGGTCCCCAGGGTGACGGCCGACATCACCACGAGGTAGGCAACGATGCTAGGCCGCACGACAGACATCCCCCTCGGGAGCAGCGGCGCAACCGGCTACGGGATCCGCATCCTGCTCGCCAGCGTCCTGCTCGTCCACAGGGAAGAGCGCGGCCGCAAGCGCGGAAAGCGCAACGGTGAGGACGATCGTGCGAGAGCCTTCGGAAATGCTCGAGAGAAGCGGAGTCCACGCGAACAAAGCGCTGGCAGCGAAGCCAGCAAGCACCAACCCGGCGATGGGGCGGTTCTTGCGCGCCGGCGGGATGATGATCGCAAGGAACATCCCGAAGAGCGCCACGGAGAGCGCGCTCACGATGCGCTCGGGAAGCACGCTGCCGGCGATCACCCCGGCCATGCCGCCAAACGCCCAGCCAGGAAGGGCCACCACCATGGCGCCATAGCTGTAGTACGGGTCTGCCTCGCCGGGGCGCGCAATTGATATTCCAAAGAGCTCGTCGGTGAGGTCGAAGCCCACCAGCACGCGGTGGATGAGCGGGGTCCTGGGCGAGAAGCGCTGCGCCATCGAGCAGCTCATGAGCAGGTAGCGGGCGTTTGCCACGAGCATGACCACCGCCATCTCCAAGAGCGACCCGCCCGCGCCGATCACGGCAAAGCCGGCGTACTCCCCCGCCGACGCGTTGTTGAAGAGACTCGCGAAGAAGGCCTGCACAGAGTCAAGACCCACCTTACGAGCGGCAATGCCCAGAGAGAACGAGACGGCCAGGTAGCCCAAGGCGATGGGCACGCCGTCACGAACGCCTTCGCGAAGCGCCTCGCCGTGGCGGACGAGAAGGTCCAGCCCGCGGCGCCCCTCGTTCCTCTCGCCCGCAAGGGCACCCGCGGCAAACGCGCCCGTCTCTGCTATCTCCACTGTGACCACCTGCCAGACCTGCTCGAACCGTTCACCCTCTTGTGTTCTGAGCACATTAAGCAACAGATTCTGTTATTAGTAAAACGAATGATTTTAATGGTTTGAGAAGATATACTTATCTTTATCCTGGCGGGCTCGGGGAGCGGGGGCGACGGCCATGGCACAGCAAGCAGACACGCAGGCTCACTACTCGCGCTACGCGATCTTTGTTGACGTGGTCGAGGAGGGAAGCTTCACCAAGGTCGCAAACCGCCTGGGCTATACGCAGAGCGCGGTGTCGCAGACGGTCAAGGCTCTCGAGCGCGAGCTGGGATGCACGCTCGTGGAGCGTGGGCGCGACGGCGTCACGCTCACCAAGGACGGCCAGCAGTTCATGCCCTACCTCCAGGCGGTTGCGCGAGACGAGCGGGCGCTTGCCGAGAAGCAGCGCGAGGTCCAGGGCCTGGGCAGCGCCACCATCACGATCGGAACCTTCACCAGCGTGAGCAGGAACCTTCTCCCCCGCCCCATGCTCGACTTCAGGCGGCTGTACCCCTCCGTGCGCTTCAACCTGCGGCAGAGCGAGTACACCTCGATCGCGGAGTGGGTACGCACCGGCGAGTGCGACCTGGGGTTCACCAACCTGGCGGACGCCGAGGCAGCGGGGCTGGAGTCCCACTCGTTTGGTCCGGACCGCATGATGGCCGTTGTGCCGCCCGACAACCCCCTTGCCGAGAAGGAAGAGCTCACGCTGGCAGACCTCGCCACACAGCCGTTCATCCTGCTGGACGAGGGCCGCGAATCGGTCACGCTGCACGCTTTCGCCGAGGCGGGCCTCACGCCGCACGTGTGCTACGAGGTCACCGACGACTATACGATCCTCGCCATGGTGCGGCAGGGGCTGGGCGTCACGATCCTCTACGAGATGATGCTCGTTGGCTTTGAGTCCGGCGTGGAGGTACGCCCCATCCGCGAGGAGCCGCGGCGCACGATCACCCTGGGGTGGAGAAACTCGGCCACGCTCCCGCTGGCTGCCAGACGCTTCTCGGAGTATCTCATACAGGACCTGGGATGATGCTCGAGTTGCCTTCCGGGCAGAAACAAGTGCCGTGTTCCATCTTGCGGGTCTCAAGCGCGCGGGCGATGTCCAAGACGAACATGGTGCCGGGAGGGAAAGCGCTGCTCAAAGCCACGGTCCAGGCATGCGGGCGGTAGGGCCCTGGTCGAGTCGGTCACGTCGAGAACCGCGACCTCTGTAAGGTCTGGTTCTCTCGCCATGCGCCCTCTCTTCTCTCCCCGGCGCTCTGATCCGGGCGAACGGGCCTTTCGCCCAGAGTTAACCGGTATCCACAAAGCTCGTCATGCACCAACTGGGCAAACACAACCGCTGGTTGGAGGATGCCAAGAAACTCCGCGAGCCACCTGAGCCGCGACTCGTTGTTACCGGGCCGCTGAGGGCTCTCAGCATTTGCCCTGTTGAGCACCCTCGCACCAACACGAGCCGGTAACAAGCCAGGGCTGAGAAACCCCTTGTTACCGGCTCATTGAACGGCCATAGTATTTTCCCAGATAACTACCCGAGGCATCGAACGGGCCGGTAACAAGGCGGAGGCCGAGAAACCCATTGTTACCGGCTCGTCGCGGAGCCGCAGCGTTTGCCCTGTTGGGTTATCGGATGCGAGACGGGCCGGTAACAAGCAGCCGAGCAACGAGCCGCGCCGCCGCGATTGCGCGACCCTGCAGCTACATGAGGCCCAGCGCCACCGCCAGCGGAACCAGCAGGATGGGGACGAACGCAGCGGGGATGAGGTTTGCAACCTTGATGTCGGTCACGCCGAGGAGGTTGGTCCCCACGGCGAGAAGGAGCGTGGAACCGGTGACGGCAACCTCCGTGACCACGGCGTCAGAGAGGAAAGTGCCCACGAGGCTCGCGAGCAGAGAGAGGATGCCCTCGTAGACCACGAGACTCACGCCGCAGAAGGGCACGCCTATGCCCATGGTTGCCGCCATGGGGAGGCACACAGCGAGGTCGATGACGCCCTTAGAGATGAGCGTCGCGTGGTCGAGAGCTATGCCGCTCGAGAGCGACCCCACGATCGCCATGGCCCCTGTGCAGGTGAAGATCGTGGCAGTCACAAACCCGTCGGAGAAGTACCCGAGTCGCTTCGAACCAGCAAGGGCCTGGTTGAGACGCTGTTGCACACGGTCTCCAAACGAGCGGATGCGAGCGTCGATGTCGATTGCCAGGCCAACGACAGATCCCAGCGCGAGCGACAGCGTGACGATGGCGACGTCGCCGCCTCGCATCATCCCCTGCACGGCGACGAGCACCACGGCGAGCCCCTGCCCCTTGAGGAGAAAGTCCCCCAGCCGCTCGGAGACGCGCTCCTTGAAGAGAAGGCCCAACACGCCACCGAGTGTGGCCTCGAGGCCATTGATGAGGGCTCCTGCCAGTACCACGTTCATCCTCGATTCTTGATTGTTCGCTCAACCGTGCCCAGAGCCGGGCTACGATTCGTTCACGCGCTTGCCGGTCATGTGGTCAATTGCCAGCTCGAGTAGCTGGATCCTCTCGGCAGTGCGCCTGAGCTCGTCTTCCACGTAGCCGGAGGGGTCGTACTTCTCGCCCAGGCGCCGGGCAATCTCGAGGGTTTCGGGCGTTGTCTCCAAGAGCGAGATCCGTCCGAACACGATGACGCTTCGCACGTTGGGACCGACCTTGCCCTCGACAGGGACGCCCTGATCAAAGACCGTGAAGGAGACGCGGTTGTCGGCCTTGATCGCATCAATCTTGTGGCCGACCTTTGCGCCGTGGAAGTAGATCTTGCCCTGCTCGTAGAGGTAGTCCATTGGGACGCCGTAGGGATAGCCGTCTTCGCCGTGAACGGAGAGGACGCCGCGCCGCTCGGAGGTGAGAACCTGCTCGCATTCCTCCTGCGAGAGCTGCTGCTTGATGCGCCTCATTGGTCTGAACATTGACGTTCCCCTCTCTGCGATGCCCGACACGCCATCGACAGCACAAATCTCACGTTTTTTCGCCTTCAAAGCTTGAGCGCAGTCAAGATTGCACTCAGGTGGTGCTTCTGGCTGCATCGAACTCGCCTTTGTTACACAAATTTCTGCTTCATTGCGCCGAACTGGCCTTCGTTACATGAGGTTTTTGGAAGGCCTCCGAGTAGTGGCATGAGGGTTGGTACAACATATTGTGGATAGCTAGCCACAGGTAAACTACATGCAGAGACGATACTTATGCGCACCCGAAAACGTAATGTAACGAAGGCCAGTTCGATGCAACTTCTTGAAGATATGTGTAACGAAGGCGAGTTCGATGCACATTCCTATGTTATCTTTTGAGCAGGGTATGCTTATCTCTCCTTCTTGATAGACGGTTGCCTTGGATTGGAGCAGCATGGCCCTGATGTTCGTGGTTTCTCCCGCAAAGCGCATGGACCTGGTCGAAGGCCCGCCCTTCGCCCGGACGCGCCCCGCGTTTCTCGCCGACGCCCAGCGTCTGGCCAGCGAGCTGCGTTCCCTTGGCTACGACGCCGCGCGCGACATCTGGCGCTGCAGCGACTCCCTTGCAAAGCCCAACTGGGAGCGGCTCTCGACCATGAAGGAGGACATGGCGAAAGAACCTCGACTGCTCTCCCCCGCCGTCCTCACATACGTGGGCATCCAATACCAGCACATGATGCCGCAGATCATGACCGAGGAGGAGCTGGCGTGGCTCTCGTCTTACCTGCGCATTCTCTCCGGAATGTATGGCGTTCTCCGCCCGTTTGACGGTGTGGTGCCGTACCGCCTGGAGATGCAGGCCAAGCTTGCCGTTGGCGGGTGCCGCGACCTCTACGAGTTCTGGGCCGAGCGGATACTGGGCGCCCTTCTCGGCGCTGGCGCGAGCACGATTGTGAACGTGGCGTCGCAGGAGTACGCCAAGGCCCTTGTTCCCTGGGCGCGGCGCGCGGACGTGCCCGTCATCACCTGCGTCTTTGGCGAGGTTCGGGCGTCGGACGGGCGCGTCGTCCAGCGTGCAACCGAGGCCAAGGCCGCACGCGGCGCCTTCGCGCGATGGTGTGCGGAGCGTGGCGTTGAGAAGGCCGACCAGCTCGCGGGGTTCACGGAACGTGAATACGCGCTGGACAGGGAGCGCTCAGATGCCGATACGTTCACCTTTGTACGCGGAGTCGGCTCCGTTGATGCCTGAGAGGGGGCGGCATCGGAAGAGAGACGCGGGTTTTCGCCTTTTAGCACGGGTTTTAGCCTTTTGGAGAAAAATGGGCGCCGGAGGGGGCGTCTCGTACGGAATCCCGTCGGGAACCCACCTCCTGGCGTCATATTCTCGCCGGAGGGGGCATTATCGCAGCGGTCTCGTACGAAACCCCTTCTCCGGCGCCATTTCCTCGCCGGAGGGCCAATCTCGTACGGAATCCCGTCGGGAACCCACCTCCCGACGCCATTTCCTCGCCGGAGGGCGTGATAACAACAAGCGCCGCACCATAAGGTGCGGCGCTTGGGGCGATTCGGGACCGTCTCTAGATACCGGCGCATCTACCAGCACAAACGTGAGAGCCCCTACTCCTCCATGTAGTCCTTGAGCCTGCCGGAGCGGCTGGGATGGCGCAGCTTGGCCAGCGTCTTGGACTCGATCTGGCGGATGCGCTCGCGCGTCACGCCAAACTCGCGCCCAACCTCCTCGAGCGTGCGGGGGTGCCCGTCCTCAAGGCCAAAGCGGAACTTGATGACCTTGCGCTCGCGGTCGGCAAGGCCGTCGAGCACCTGGTCGAGCTGCTCGCGGAGCATGGAGTCGCTCGCAGCCTCGGGCGGCGCCACGGCGGTGGAGTCCTCGATGAAGTCGCCCAGCTGGGAGTCCTCCTCCTCGCCGATAGGCGTCTCCAGCGAGACGGGCTCCTGGCTGATCTTCTGGATCTCGCGCACGCGGTCGGGCGACATGCCCATCTCGGCGCCGATCTCCTCCGGCGTGGGGTCGCGGCCAAGGTCCTGCAGGAGCTGGCGCTGCACACGGATGAGCTTGTTGATGGTCTCGACCATGTGCACCGGGATGCGAATGGTGCGGGCCTGATCGGCGATAGCGCGCGTGATGGCCTGGCGAATCCACCACGTGGCGTAGGTGGAGAACTTGAAGCCCTTGGTGTAGTCGAACTTCTCGACCGCGCGGATAAGTCCGAGGTTGCCCTCCTGGATGAGGTCGAGGAAGAGCATGCCACGACCAACGTAGCGCTTGGCGATGGAGACCACCAGGCGCAGGTTGGCGGAGATGAGCTGCTGCTTGGCGTCGAGGCCCACCTGCTCGATGCGCATGAGGCGGCGCTGCTCGGCGCGCGTGAGCTCGACCTCGCCGTTCTCGGCGGCCTCGAGCTTCTCGGAGGCCTCGGTACCGGCCTCGATCTTCATTGCAAGGTGGACCTCCTCGTCGGCGGTGAGCAGGTCGACCTTGCCAATCTCCTTGAGGTACATGCGCACCGGGTCGCCGGTGAGCATGACGGTGGAGGTGTCCTGGCGGCGCGCGCGGGCACGGCTCGAGCGCTTGGGCTTGGAGACCTTGGCCTTGGGCACCGAGCGCAGGGCCTCCTTGATCTCCTTGGCCTCGTTGGCGGCCTCGGACTCCTCGTCGTCCTCGCCGTCGAGGGAGTCATCGTCGTCGGAGAAGTCATCGTCCGCGCCAAAGTCGTCATCGTCGTCGCCGGCGTCCATGGAGCCAATCCCATAGGCGGGGTTGGACGCCTCACCAGACGTGGTGATCTCGACCCCCTTGGCGCGCAGCGCGTCATAGAGATCGGAGAGCTCGTCCCCGTCCACGTCGACGTCACGGATGGCAACCTGGATGTCGTCCTCGGACACGCTCCCGCCGGACTTGGCAGAGGAGCTCACCAGCCCGTCGACCACGCGTCCCAGCTCGTCGGAGAGCTTGATGTCGTCCTTCGTCTTCTTTGCAGCAGCCAAGTTTTTCCCTTCGACGCAGTAACCTTCAAGATGCTACCCGTTTTTACTGCTCGACAACAGCAGAAAGTTTCTTTGTCAGCTCATTAATACGCTTCTGGAGCGAAGTCGCCTGCTCGAAGAGCGCCTCGGCGTCCTGCCCGCCCGCATCGCCTGCCTGCCTCAGGCGGGCCTTGATCTCGCGGACGCGGCGCTTGCACGAGTAGAGCTCGACGGAATCGACGAGAAACGCGACCTTCTCGCGCGAATCCATGCCGGGGCTCGAGACCACGCGACCGGACGAGAGTATCTGCGGCGCCTCGGGCTCGACGGCAGTCGCTGCGGCAACGACGTCTGCGGGCGCCGTGCCCTCCGGCGTGGCGAGCATGGCCCAGGCCATCCCCTCGTGGCGCCCGTCCGCCCACATCACGTCGGCGAGGCGGTCGGCAAAGGGACGCACCTCGTCCGGCATGGCCGCGAGCATCGAGAGGAGCTCCCGCTCCACCGTCACCTGCATGCGCTCGTCGCCCGAGAGCATGCGTGAGACCGAGAAGGACGTGCCGTTCGAAGGCACGGCGGCAGGGGCACCGCCGCCCTCGTAGGCGTCTGCCGGCACGTAGTCGTCCGGCACGGGCGCGTAGTCGTCCTCGTCCGCAGAGAACGGCGCGCCTGCCACCGGCGTCGCCTGGCGGGGCCTCGCTCCTGCAGGAGCCTCCGCACGCCGCGCACCTGCCTCCACGCGCCGCTCCCGTACCTCGGGCTCGACGGCCTTCACGGGCTTCTCGCGAATCACGCGCTTTGTCTCGGCGACGTCCATGCCCAGGGCGTCCGCCAGCTGCGTGGCATACTCGTCGAGCAGGACCGAGTTCTTGAGCGGCGCCAGGAGCTGGGCCATCTCGTCGAGCGCCTTGACGCGGCGCCCCGGTGCCGAGAGGTCGTATCCCGCGAGGCGCTTGGTGAACACGAAGTCCATGAGCGGCACGGCGGCGTCGAGCTGCGCCTTCATTGCCGAGGCGTCGTGGGACGAGAGGAACTCCATGGGATCCTGGCCGTCCGGCAGCACCACGCAGACCATGGAGGCCGAGGTCTTGTCGATGAACTGAACCGCCCGCTCGGCCGCGCGCTGGCCAGCCTCGTCGCCGTCGAACATGCAGATGATGCGAGAGACGCGCTGGCGCTCCATGAGGCGGATGTGGTCGATGCGGAAGGCGGTGCCCAGCGCGGCCACGGCGTTGGTGAAGCCCGCCTCGTGCATGGCGATGACGTCGGTGTATCCCTCGCAGACGATGGCCGTGCCCGTGGCCGCCATGGTCTCCTTGGCGCGGTCGTAGGCAAAGAGGTGCTTGCCCTTGTTGAAGACCGTTGTGTCGCGGGTGTTGAGGTACTTGGGCGCGTTGTTGGCCGGGCGCAGGATGCGGCCGCCGAAGGCGATGGTCCTGCCCTGCTCGTCGTGGATGGGGAACATCGCCCGGTCGTAGAACCAGTCGGCAAGGCGCCCCGAGCGCTCGACCGCAAGGTTGGCGGCAATCATCTCCTTGGGGCTAAAGCCCTTACCGCGCAGGTACGCCACAAGGGAGCCGCGCCCGGGCGCGTAGCCCAGGTGCCAGCGGCGGCAGACGTCCGACCCAAAGCCACGGCCGGCGAGATAGGCCCGCGCGGCGGCAGGGCCGTCGCCGCGGCCGCGCATGAGCATGGTGTGGTAGTAGTCGTCCGCCAGCGTGAGGGCCTCGATCAGGCGGTTCTTGCGCGGCCCGCGGGCGGCGCTCCTGTCCTCGGAAAGCTCGATGCCCGCACGGTCGGCAAGGTAGCGGATGGAGTCCGGAAACGAGAGGTTCTCACGCTTCATCACGTACTTGAAGACGTCGCCGCCCTCGCTGCACGCACCAAAGCAGTGCCAAAGGCCCGTCGCCGGGTCCACCTTGAACGAAGGAGTCTTCTCATGGTGGAAGGGGCAGCATCCCCAGAACTCGCGGCCGCGCTGGCGCAGCTCGACCGTCTCGCCCACCAGCTGCACGATGTCGGTGGCCTGACGGACCCGCTCCTTGTCCTCGTCGCTGATCACGCGACCACCCCCACGCACTCCTCCCCGACGTTCTCCCGTACCCATCGGATGTTCCCCAACACGACGGCTTCCAGCTCGGCGAGCGAGTCGAATCGACGAGAGGCGCGAAGGTGGCGGAGAAACACCACGCGCGCCTCCTCGCCATAGACGTCGCCCGAGAAGCCCACGAGGTTGGCCTCGAGCATGGGGTGTGCCGCAACGTCGAACGAGGGAGGCGCCCCCACGTTGACCGCAGCCGGCCACACGCGCCCGTCGATGATGGCGAGACAGGCATAGACGCCGTCCGCGGGCAGGCAGTCGCGCCCGTCAAGCTCCACGTTGGCCGTGGGGAAGCCGAAGGAGGTTCCCTCGCCGCGGCCGTGGACGATGCTCCCGCCAAGGAAATGGTGGCGAAGCAGGAGCTGGGCGGCCTTCTCGACCCTGCCCTCGCGGAGAAGCCCGCGCACGCGCGTGGCCGAGACGGTGCTTCCCTCCGCCGTCACGAGCGCGTGCCCAAAGACCTCGAAACCGCGCTGCTCGCCCAAGGCGGACATGGCCGCAACCGTGCCGGCGCCGCCGGCGCCAAAGCGGAAGTCCTCGCCCACGTGGATGGCGGCAGGGCAAAGGACGCCGCCGAGGACCTCGGTGACGTAGCGGTCGTACGGGAGGGCGGCAAGCTCGGGCGTGAAGTGGTGGACAATGATGGCGTCCGCGCCGGCAAGCGCGAGCGACCGCACGCGGTCCGCGTCCGAGAGCAGGCGCTCGGGTGGCCGTGTGGAGAGGACCTCCGATGGGTCTGGGTCGAAGGTCACGAGGGCAAGGGGCAGACGGCGCGCGTGGGCGTCCGCGGCGGCCTCGGCGATGAGGGAGCGGTGCCCCTCGTGTAGCCCGTCAAAGGCGCCAATCACGCAAACAAAGCGCTGGTCAGGACCAAGCGACACGCCAGGGGCAAGGTACGCCGTCGCGTCTCCCACGCGTACCGGCGAAGGCAGGGACACGCCCGAGAAGGTCGATGCGGCAGCGATCCGTCGCGCCTCCTCGGAAGCGAGCGGCCATGCGGGCTCACTCCAGGCGGGTGCGGCAGAGAAGGGCTCCATCGTCATGCGCGCACCCCCGTGATGCCCGCTGGGAAGTTGACCTCGCAGGAAAGCCCGCGCCTGCCGCAGCTCCACACACCAACGAGCCGCTGGTCAAAGACCATGGCAACGCGCTCTCCGGCGCGGGGCGCGCGCTCGGTGCCGTCCGCGCAGACAACCGTCCCCGCAGCGACAGCCTTTCCGCACGCGGCGTCCGCCGCCTCCTGCGCGCTGAGCCTGCGCACCGGGGCGCCCAGAGCAGCCACGGGGTCAAGGGCGCGGACGAGGACCTCCTCGGGGCCGTGCGCGGCGTCAACCGCGTCGAGCGCCAGGCAGTCGTCGAGCCCCACCGAGCCGGACTGCGTGCGCCGCAGCGCCACGAGGTGCGCGGCCGATCCGGCGGCGCGGCCGATGTCGCGCGCAAGGCTTCGCACGTAGGTGCCCTTGGAGACGTCAAAGTCCACGACCCAGCTGAGCTGCCCCTCCACGGAGGCTATCTCGACGAGCGTGGCCGAGAAGACCGTGATGCGCCGCGCCGCCAGCTCGGGCGCCCTTCCCTCGCGGGCGAGCGCATAGGAGCGCTGGCCACCCACGGAGATGGCCGAGTATGCGGGTGGCACCTGGTCCTGCTCGCCGACAAAGCCGACGAGAACCTCGCGCGCCACGTCCTCGCTGGCCAGGCGCTCGGGGACCTCGGCGGCAACCGTGGGGGCGCCGTAGGCGTCGTCGGTGTCGGTCTCGCACCCAAAGAGGATGCCCGCCGTGTAGCGTTTGCGTTCGGCGGTGAGAAGGCCCATGAGGCGCGTGCCCTGGCCCACGCCCACGACCATGACGCCGGACGCGGCGGGGTCAAGCGTGCCAGCGTGTCCCACGCGACGCTCCCCCAGGACGCGCCGCACGTGGTTCACCACGTCGTGGCTGGTCATGCCGCAGGGCTTGTCGATGCCGAGGAGGGCATTCACACCCGACTCGCCGCGCTTCACCGTGACGCACCTCGCACGTCTGCCGAAGTCGTAACATCCCGGCACGCGCCGTCCTCGAAGAGGGCGCAGAGCTTGGGGAGCACGATGGCGCGCACCTCATCCACGGTGCCCGTGGCGGTGAACCCTGCCGCGGCACGGTGCCCGCCGCCGCCCATCTCGCGCGCGATGCCCGAGACGTCGAGGTCGCACTTTGAGCGGAGGTTGCCGCGGACCTTGCCGCCGTCGACCTCCTTCAAGAAGAGGGCCACCTGGGTGCCCTCGATGCAGCGCACCAGGTCGATGAGGCCGTCGAGTTCGTCGAGCGTGACGCCGGCCTGGGCGATGTCCTCGTTGGTGGCAAAGCTGTAGGCGATGCGCCCTTCGGCGAAGGTCTGGATGCGCGCGAGCACGCGGGCGGCCAGGTGCACGTAGGCGAGACGGTCGGACTGGTACACGTTGAGCGCGACCTCTGCGGGAGAGGCACCGGCCTCGACCAGCATGCTTGCCGTATCGAAGGCCTCGCTGTCGGCGTTCTGGTACTGGAAGCGTCCCGTGTCGGTCACGATGGCGCAGAGGAGGTTCTGAGCGATCGTGGGCGTGAGCACACGCGAGGAGTGCAGGCAGAACTCGGAGATGATGACGCCCGTCGCGGCGGCGTCGGGGC
>URLM01000034.1 GCA_900548775.1 uncultured Olsenella sp. | reverse complement strand
GCCACGGCGGCAAGCGCGCGCACCACGCGCTCGACGGCAAACGCGCACTCCTCGGGCGAGAGGAGCGTGGCGTCGGCCATAAGGCGCGTGACGCCAGCGGCGACAAGGGCATCTGCCTGCGGCGTTGCGTCCAGCGGATGCGCCGCCCAGATGCGCGAGCGTCCGTGGACGTCCGTGCGCACCGGTAGGAGGTTGCCGTCGATGTCGCGCAGCGAGAGGCGCCGGCAGCGCAGCTCGCAGTTGGGGCAGTCATGGATGCAGCGCCCGGCCGCCTGAAGCACGCAGTGCTCGCTGGTCATGGCACGCGCGCGCCCCGAGACCACAAGCCCCACGGGCACCGACGCCGCACCCGCAAGCGCACAGACTTCCTCCAGCGTGAGCTCGGGCGAGAGCCAGAACCCCTCGGCGCCCGCCGTCTCAAGCGCCACAAGGCAGCTCTCGTTGTGCACGGGGATGCAGGTACGCACCTCGGGCAGCGCCCCGCGCGAGGCGGCAAGCGCCAGCTCAGAGACATTGCCCACGCCCAAGGGCTGGCCGACGCGCACCCAGGGGTCAAGCCGTGCGTGGTCGCCCTCGCGGCACACCTCGTCGAGCCAGGGGATCACGCCCTCCGGCCACGCCTCGCCGTCCTCAAGCGCGTCCGACGTCGCGTAGACGCGCGCGGCGCCGGCCTCGAACGCGGCGCGAGCGGCACCGGCGGTGGCGACAAGCGCACAGGCCTCCGGAGCTGGCCGCGTCCATGCGTCCGGCGCGGCAAGGCCGTCCCCCTCGCGCACCTCCACCAGGCGCGAAGCCACGCCGCGTGCCGAGGGCGCAACGGCCAGTCCCGCCTCACGCGCCTCGTACGCAGCAAGAATCTGCTGCTCAAGGGCACTGCACGCCCGCGCGCGCACCTTGTGCACGGCCGAGAAGCCCATGCCCGCGCCCTCGTCCATCTCAACCTCAAACGAGACGGGCTCGAAGGGGCTCTGCCCCATGCGACCCACGTGCTCGACAAGGTCTTGCCTGGTCACGGCCTTGGTGCGAGCCGGCTCCACCACAAAGCCCTCCGCCGTGGCAGAAGCGCTCCCGTCCGCGCAGGCAAGCGTCACCGAGAAGGGCTCGCCCAGGCGCGCCCGCACCGTCACGGTGACGGGACGGCGGCGCGGCACGTCCAGCCCGGAGACGCGCGCGGCGGCGTCCATCGCCGCCTGCGAGCGAATCACGCGCACCACCGCGCCCGCCGGGATGGGTCGAGAAGCACGACAGGTGATCGTCTCGCCAGCCGCTGCCGCGCGCTCGGCGCGCACCGTGAGGAACTGCGAGGGGTCCTCCACCGGCCTAAGCTCGAGCAGATCGCCCTCCCCCACCGGCTGGTCCAGGCGAATCCCCACGTCCGCGCAGGTGAGGCGCCGCATGCGCTCGCGCCCGCCGTCGGAGCCACCGCGCCGCACGAGCGTGTCCTCCAGGCGGCGGGACGAGACGACCTCGCCCACCAGCTCGCCGCGGTTGTTTGAGCGCTCGTAGCTCATCATCTCGTCGCCGGAGCGGCCCCAGAGGTAGGCGTCGGTGAAGTCGCGGTTGAAGACGCGGCGCAGCGTGCGGTGGCGTGCGGCCACGGCCTTCTCGTCCTTCTCGCCCGCAGCCAGCGCGTCGAGCGCCCCGCGGT
Source organism: uncultured Olsenella sp. (assembly GCA_900548775.1). GTDB lineage: Bacteria > Actinomycetota > Coriobacteriia > Coriobacteriales > Atopobiaceae > Tractidigestivibacter. The sequence continues at coordinate 19,780 of URLM01000034.1, read as the reverse complement.
AGGCAGAGATCACGGAGTACACGTAGTCCGGCGACTTCATGCGGCCCTCGACCTTGAGCGAGGCCACGCCCGCGTCACGCAGCTGCGGAAGGTCATCAACAACGCAATAGTCCTTGGGGCAGAGGGGGCGCGTACGGCCGGGGGCCTCGATTACGTGGCCGTCCTCGTCAACCAGGTCGTATGGCAGACGGCACGGCTGCGCGCAGAGGCCTCGGTTGGCCGAGCGCCCACCCGCAAGAGAGCTCATCATGCACACGCCGGAGTAGCAGAAGCAGAGTGCCCCGTGGCCAAAGGCCTCAAGCTCAACGCCCTCGTGCGAGATGGTGCGCATCTCCTCCAGCGAGAGCTCGCGCGAGAGCGTCACGCGCGCCACTCCCAGCTCGCGGCACCAGGCGGTGCCACGGGCGTCGTGCACGTTGGCCTGGGTGGAGACGTGGCACTCGATCTCTGGCCAGCTGCGGCGCACCTCGGCGAGAAGTCCCCAGTCCTGGATGATGAAGGCGTCTGCCCCCAGCAGCCAGGCGCGGCGGATAAGCTCGAGCACCTGCGGAATCTCGCGCGTGGCGACGGCAATGTTCACCGTCACGTAGACGCGAGCTCCTGCCAGGTGCGCACGGCGGCACGCCTCGCCAAAGGTCTCGTCGGTGAAGTTGTGCGCGCTGCGCCGGGCATTGAAGTTGTTGCCCAGTCCGCAGTAGATGGCATTTGCGCCGGCTGCCAGCGCGGCGTTGAACGCCTCGGGACCTCCGGCTGGCGCCAGGAGCTCTATGCCCCTTGTAGTGGTCAAGATCTTCTCCTTGTGCATTGGATATCACGGGTGCCTAAGATACGTCACATTTGGCCGCGATGCGGGATGACGGCACCGGGAGAACCAACTTCGCACGGGGGACACCGAGAAGAGAGCCGCCAGACGTCCCTACGCCCCCGCAAACGTAGCGACCAGAGACCAGGCGAGAAGCCCGCATGACCCCAGCACAGCGACAGATGCCAGCCAGCGCAGCTTCACGCCGAAGTCCCTGCGGGCAACGCCAGCAAAGTCGAGCAGCAGCATCCCCGCAGGGGGAACCAGCGCGAGCAGGTAGCGCACCTGCAGTCCCTCGGCCAGGGGAGCCCCCACTGCCGTGAACGAGACATACAGCCCCGTCACCGCAAGCCCCCATCCACATGCCAACCCCAGCATGTAAAGCGCCTTCACGTACGGGTGCGCAAGGAGGAGATCATCCCGCGTGCGGTCGAGCACGCAGACGAGAATTGCCAGCCCCACGAACAGCGCGTTTATCGTCATGCTCTGGAACGTCCCCGGCGCCGTTACGTAGGGAGCCGAGAAGGCCAGGGGCTCGGTCACGACCAGGCTCTGGGGCGTGAGCATCCTTCCCGTGGTGGCAAGCACGACGCCAAGGTAGCGAATGGGGCTCGCAAGGATGAAGGCAATCTGGTCTCCCTGGGAGACGTCGGCAGAGCCCTGCGAGTCGCCGCCACCGGGAGCTACCGCAAAGCGAATGGCAAACGATGCGAGCAGAGCGACCGCGGAGAGCACCACCAGGGTACGGTATCGCCTCGCCTCGCGACGAGAGGAGAAACTATCCGTAGGAATCGCGAGGAAGGAGACGAGCAGCGGGAAGTAGACCGCACGAACAAGCGCGCCCAGGATGAAGGGGACGGGCGAGCCAGATGCCTCGCGGCACGAAAGGCCACCGCCCTCCCGCTGGCAGGACCCCACGAACGCAGCAAACGCATAGGCGATGAGCGACACGGACCAGGTGTCGTACGTGTAACTCGCCGACAAGATCACCAGGGTCGGGAAGAGCGAGAAGGTTCCCAGCGCAAGCCTTCCACCCTTCAGGCGCCGCATGGCAAGAAGCATCGTCAGCGAGTAGAAGAGCACGCCCGCGATGCGACCCATGACGTAGCGGCCGGCGAACCCAAGGTGCAGCAGCCGCCCGAGCCAAAGGCCAGCGGCATTGGGGATGTTGCCCACGTGGGCAGCCGCAATCCAGGAGCCGCCACCAAGAACCTCGGTGCCCTCGCATGAGACAATGGGAGTGCTCTTCTCGGCCTGCTCAAGAGTTTCGTAGACAACCGCCTTGGCAGCAGCGTCGTTTTTCGTGGGAAAGACGTTTTGTCCCTCGATCGCTTGGGACCACACGTATGCGTTGCTCGTGGCCATGAGGGCGTCTGCACCCGAGTACTGTGCGTCGACCACGTAGGACATGGCGTTTGCGGTGTTGAAGTGCGTGAACCCATCCCACGAGGAGGACGCGTAGGCAGGGAGCAGAAACGCGCACAGCACCCCCGAGCAAAGAGACATCGCGAAGAAGGCAAGCTCGGGCGACCGGCGCAGGAACGCCGGAATGGCACTCGGCCGCATGCCCTCCCCAAGGCTGACAACAATCCCCGGGCCTCCCGAGGAGGACTCCCAACATTGGGAGAGCCTCTTGCGCACCCAGTACACCAGCGGCAGCGCGAGGACAAAGAACACGAGCATTCGTGCGGGACGCCAGTCCGAAGAAACGAACGGACTCGAGACCGGCGCCCCCACAAGGGTACCGGCCTCGAGAAGCACGCTCACGAGAGCCGACCACGCAAGCGTTACGACCAACCGCGAAAGAAGCTCTCTATAAGAACGAGAGGACATTACACCAGCTTTGCCCAGCGCTTCTTGCCGCTCTGAAGAACGGTCCCCGCCGAGAAGAGCGCGGGGACGACGTTGTAGCACTTTGGTGCCACGGCCTTGCCGTCTATCTTGACGCCGCCGCCGTCGATGAGGCGGCGCGCCTCGCCGGTGCCGCTGGCAATCTTCACGTCCACCAGGAGCTTGGCCAGGTAGACCTTGCCCTCGTCGTTCACCTGGACCGTGGAGAGCGGGAACTCGGCGATGTCCTCGGGCACCTCGCCCTTCTTGAACGTGGCATCGAAGGCCGCCTGGGCGGCGTCGCCCGCGCCTGCGCCGTGGTAGAGGTCGCAGATGTTGCGGGCAAGCTCGCGCTTGAGGGCGTACGGGTCTGCCGTGCCGTCCTTGAACTGCGCGTCGATGGCGTCGATCTGGTCCACGGGAAGCGTGGAGCACAGGCGGAAGTAGAGCGGCACCAGCTCGTCGGTGATGGACATGATCTTGCCGTACATGTCGTCCGCCGGGTCCGTGAGGCCAACGTAGTTCTTGTAGGACTTGGACATCTTCTTCACGCCGTCGGTGCCCACGAGCAGCGGCACCGTGAGCGCGACCTGCGGCTCCATGCCCATGGCGCGCATGAGGTCGCGGCCGGCGAGCAGGTTGAAGATCTGGTCGTTGCCGCCCATCTCGACGTCCGCCTTCACCACCACGGAGTCGTAGGCCTGAAGCACGGGGTAGATGAACTCGTGCAGGGCAATGGACTGGCCGTTGGTGTAGCGGTTGTGGAAGTCCTCGCGCTCGAGGATGCGCGCCACGTTGAACTGGCTCATGAGCTTGAGCATCTTGGAGAGGTCGAGGGGCTTCAGCCAGTCGCCGTTGTGGACGATGGTGGTCTTCTCGGGGTCAAGGACCTTCATGGCCTGCGCCACGTAGGTCTTGGCGTTGGCCTCGACCTGCTCCTCGGTGAGGGGCGGGCGGGTGGAGTCGCGGCCGGAGGGGTCGCCGATAAGCGCGGTGCCGTTGCCGATGATGAGCGTGACCTTGTGTCCAAGGTCCTGGAACTGGCGCATCTTACGCAGGGGGACGGCGTGGCCGAGGTGGAGGTCGGGGCTGGTGGGATCCACGCCCAGCTTGACGTTGAGCGGCACCCCTCGCTCAAGCTTCTTGCGAAGCTCGTCCATGGGCACGATCTGCATGGTGCCCGACGTGATGACCTTCAGCTGTTCTTCGACTGGCAGCAAAGCTCTGTCCTCCGTGTGTGTTCGCGTGTCTTCGCGGATCGCGCCTGCGACCGCGCACGCACAAGGATAGCGCAGGTTGCTGCCATGCGCCTGCCGCAGGAGCCCGGACGTCAAAGCACCTTACCGCGCGCCGGCCGCTTCCTTCGAGCGACGCTTCGCTGCGCGCTTGGCCAGCGCATACGCAACGCTCGGCACGCCGACGAGGACAAACACCAGGACGGCCTCGTAGAGCGGGTGCCTTGAGAAGCGGGCGCCCTGCTCGGGCGTGACGTTTGCCCCAAGCCAGTTGATCACGGGGATGTGGAACAGGTACACGTACAGGGACGCCGAGGAGAGCGTGACGAGGGCGCCCCTCGCGCGTTTTCCCATCGCCCTGAGGCGCGGCTCCAGCGCACGCACAGCGCAGAACAGGCCCGCGGCGTAGGTGGCCGCAAGCGGGAAGAACGCGTTCACGGGGAAGGAGTCGTACTCGGGCCTCGCAACATTCACGGCATATCCGATGGCATGCATGAGCACCGGCGACGCGACCATCGCTATGGCCGCGACCGCGCAAACCGCCTTGGTGTCCGGTACGTACCTGCGCAGGTAGTAGCCAAGGAGGAAATAGAAGACGGACGTGCTCGTGAGGAGGGGCCAGCCCTGTACGGCGCTAGCGTCCTCAGGCCTCACGACATGGGCCCAGGTAAGCGTTGGCGCCACAAACGCGAGGAGGAACCCTCCCGCCAGAAGCCCGCGCAGCATGCGGGGCCTGTCGGCGGCAAGCGAGAGCAGCGGGGTCACGCAATAGACGCCGAGAATGGCGTAGAAGAACCAGTAGGTGTTGTTGATGGTGTTGCCCAGAAGCCCATGGACGAACGCCCGCAGGGAGAAGTCCTTCGCGACGTCGCGCGCACCCCAGAACGAGTCCGGAAAGAGGCAATATGCGAGGTAGCAGGCAACGCTTCCCACGAGAAGCGCCACGCCCACCCTGAGGACTCGCTTGCGGAAGAACTCGCGAGTCGAGTAGCGGCTGCGGTACTCCATGAGGTTTGCCCCGCTCAGCATCATGAACACGGGAACGGCGAAGATGAAGACTGCCTGCTGCACCAGGGCGATGTTCCACTCGTGGCCGCGCGCAGGCCCAAAAACGGTGAGCGAGCAGTGCAGCGCCACGACGGCGAAGCACGACAGGACGTTGAGGACGTCCTCGAAGTAGAGATGCGTATGAGCGGATTCAGACAATGCGGGTCCTTCGACAGAAAAATGCAAGTTTTCACAGGATAGCTGAAAGCGCGGAGCCTTGATGATGTGCCCGGCACCAAACGGACACAACCCCTTGGGCAAAGCTTGGCAATGGCGCCAACAGTGGTAGCGTACGAACGGCATCGACCAGCTATCGCTCTCAGAGGTTAGGTTTCGTGCTCATCGCAGTTCTCGTCATGGTTCTCATGCTCTTCGCGCCCGGATTCCTCGCGCTTGTCGCCGCAGGAATCCCCACGTGCGCCTCCCTTGCGCTCTCCCCCATCGTCTCGACGGCATGGCTGGGAGTTGCGGGAGTCGTATACGCACTCGCAGGAATTCCCGCAAACCCCTTCACCATGTTCGTGCCGCTGACCGCTGTCTGCCTGCTTTCGGCGTTTCTTCTCGCACGCCGACGCAGAAAGCTGTCAGAAGTTGGCAAGGGACTCACCCCACAAGTCGCCCTGCTCTACATCGCCGTAGGAACCGCCGTCTGCCTCTACGTCTTTGTCTCTCGAGACACCGCCGCAGGCGGCTTCATCCAGCAGTGGGACAACGACACCCACCTGAGCGTCATCCGAGCGTTTGCAGATTCGCAGAGCATGTCGTCGCTCCGCGCAAGCGCCTACCTCACCGCTGCGGACGCCGTCGCCAACCCCCTTGGCGAGACGGGCGCCATTCTCAGCTTCTACCCGGCCGCCTACCACGGACTTTGCGCACTCGTCGTCCTCGGGGCAGGGGTTTCTGCCCCGATGGCCATCAATGCCTCCGTCGTCGTGTTTGGCTCCGTCGTGTTTCCCCTCGCGATGGCGCTCTGCATCTCCGAGGTCTTCCGGGACGATGCGGCAGCCCTGCTCGCCGGGGCGGTACTGTGCTGCCTCTTTCCCGCCATGCCCTACGCGCTAGTCGTCTTTGGGCCGCTCTACCCCAACCTCTTTGCCTTTGCGCTGCTGCCCCTGGGCGTAGCGCTTGTGTTTGGACTTATGCGTGACGAGACGGGAAGCCACGCGTTCTACGCGGCCGCCCTTCTCGTCACTGTTGTCGCCCTCGCGCTTGTGCACCCGAACGCCGACTTCTCGCTTGGCGTGCTCGCCGTGCCTTCCGTTGCGGTGCACGTCTTTCGCACGCAGCGACACTGCGGCTCCTCCTTCGCACGCGCCTTGGCAATGGCGGCGGGAGTGCTGGCAGTGGCAGTCGCAGCCTGGGTTGCCCTTTTCAACGCCCCGTTCCTTCAAGGCATCGTCAACAACTACTGGGGCACCTACGAAAGCGTCCCGGAAGCCATCCGCAACCAGGCGTTGCTCATCACCAGCAGCCACCTCTACGAGCTGCGCGAGGGCCAGCCACTCCTCTTTGCACTTGCGGCCATCGGGGTGATAACCGACCTCGCCAGGCATCGCCACCCTGGGCTGGTGGCCTCCTACGTGATAGTCCAGGTCATGTGCATTGTCGCGGGTTCCGTGGAGGGGCTCGCAAGGCAGCTCCTCACCGGCTTCTGGTACGCGGACTCCAACCGAATCGCCGCGTTTCTCGTCATCCCCGCCATCATGTTCGCCGCGGAGGGCGTCTCGGGAATCTGCCACCTCGTCAAAACGCGTCTGGGGAAGTCTCCCAGGCACCCGGGAGTCCGTAGGGCTGCGGTCGTCGCACCGGCGCTCGCCGCCATCGTCCTCGTCTCCGTCGAGGCGTTTGTCCCCATCCATTATTACGGCGCACTCAACCATGCCCGCTACGAAATAGACGCCTCGTACGGCCGGTGGAACCCCCTCAACAGCAGTGACATACGCAGCGACCTGCAAGACATCAAGGAGATCGTGGGAGACGACACCGTTGCCAACTCGACCTACGACGGGAGCCTGTATCTCTACGGCACCAACGACATCCGCGTGCTCTACAGGACCAACGACGGCATTGCCAATAAGCGAGGTCCCCTGGACACGGAGGGCACGCAGCTCGTGCGCACCAGCCTCGACCAGATTGCGACCAACGAGGACGTTCGCGCGGAGGCGGAGCGCCTGGGCATACGCTGGGTGCTTCAGATGGACGTCACGGGGAGGTCCCAGCTGGCAACAAGCTTCTATCGCCCTGAGGACTGGGCGGGCATCGAGTCCATAGACGAGAGCACCCCAGGATTCGAGCTTGTCTACAAGGACCGTGACATCAGGTTGTACCGCATAGTGGAGTAACGCCGCGGTGCCGCGCGCCCGTTGCAGGAAGCGCGCAGGCCGCATCGCCTCGCGTCCACGCAGAACGGACACAAGCCCATAAGACCCTTTCTCTATAATGTGATGGATTGTGTCCACACAAGGAGGTTCCATGGGCATCAGGACCCGCAGGGCTCGCAAGCATTCCAGCACGCACGCCGTCGGCTTTGGCATCGCCGGCGTCTTTGGTTTCATCGCGCTCTTTGCGTTGGCGCTCGCGCTCTCGCTGGGAACGGTCGTCGACTCGTGGCTCCAGGACCTGCCGGACTACGAGTCTGCAGACGCCTACCTGGTTGCCGAGCCAACGATCGTCTATGCCGCGGACGGCACCGAGATCGCCCAGTACTACCTGCAGAACCGCCGTTCCGTCACACTCGACCAGATCTCCGACTACGTGAAGAAGGGCACGGTCGACGTCGAGGACGAGCGCTTCTACCGGCACAACGGCGTTGACCCGCAGGGCATCCTGCGCGCCGTAGCAAGCCAGCTCAGCGGCCGCTCCGAGGGCGCCTCCACCATCACGCAGCAGCTCGTGCGAAACACCGTCCTCTCGTCCGAGCAGTTCGACCAGACACTCAAGCGCAAGGTACGCGAGGCCTACATCGCCATCCAGATGGAGAAGACCTACTCCAAGGACCAGATCCTCAACATGTACCTCAACACCATCTACTACAGCGAGGGCGCATACGGCATCGAGGCCGCAAGCATCACCTACTTCAACAAGCACGCGACCGACCTCACGCTCGCCGAGGCAGCGACCCTCGTGGGCATCCCCAACTCCCCCTCCTACTACGACCCCTTCGTGAATCCGGATGCCTGCGTCGAGCGCCGCAACAAGGTCCTCGGCAACATGCTCGAGCAGGGCGACATCACGCAGGACGAGTACAACGAGGCCACCGCCGAGGAGCTCGTCCTCAACCCCGGCTCGCTCCAGGACGAGACGTCTGGCTCCTACCCCTACTTCACCGACTACGTGAAGACGCTCCTTCTCAACGACTTCGACAACGACACCATCCTCAAGGGCGGCCTGCGCGTCTACACCACCCTCGAGCCCGACAAGCAGAACGCCGCCGACGAGGCAGTGAACGACCTCATCTCCAAGTCCGGCAACGACCAGCTCTCCGCCGCGCTCGTGTCCGTCGACAACACCAACGGCCACATCGTGGCGATGGTCGGCGGCACCAACTACGGATACGACGAGACCCAGGGCCAGAGCTCGATCAACCTCGCCATCAGCCAGCGGCAGGCTGGCTCCAGCTTCAAGCCGTTCATGCTCATGGCGGCGATGATCGACGGCATGAACCCCTCCATCATCCTCAACTGCAACTCGCCCATGCAGATCACGTCCACCTGGACGCCCCACAACTACGAGAACGCGCAGTACGGCTACGTATCGCTCGCGCGCGCGACAGAGCTCTCCTCCAACACCGCATACGCGCAGGTCGTGATGGCCGTTGGCGTTGACAAGCTCATCGAGACCGCCCACCTCATGGGCATCGACTCCGACCTTCAGTCCGTCCCCTCGCTGGTGCTTGGCTCCTCCGGCGTCACCCCGCTCGAGATGTGCGAGGCGTACAGCGTCTTTGCCACCAACGGCGTCCACCGCGATGCGATCGCCATCACCAAGATCGAGGACCGCAACGGCAACACGGTCTACGAGCACGAGGACGATCCCAAGCAGGTCATCGACGAGGGCGTTGCCCAGGATGCGCGCAAGGTCCTCGAGGGGGTTGTCAAGGCGGGCTACACCACCAACTACGTGCATGCCAACTTCACCGCGAACCAGCCGGTGGGCGGCAAGACCGGTACCTCCGACAAGGCCGACAACCTCTGGTTCTGCGGCTTCACCCCGCAGCTCACCACCACGGTCTGGTGCGGCAACCGTGACAACAACCAGGCGGCGTACTACAGGGGGGCCCTCGCCTCGACGCCCACCACGGCCCAGCCCATCTGGACCAGCTACATGAACTCCGTGCTCGAGGGCGTGGCGCGCGAGGAGTTCCCCACATCGACCGAGAAGGTCACCTACAAGGACAACAGCTCCTGGACGTTCGTGGGCACCTCTGCCTCGGTGAACTCGACCACGTACAACACCGTGACGGACACCACCACGAAGACCACGACCGACGAGACCAACACCAACGCCACCCCCTCCGAGAAGACAAACGAGTCGACGAATGGTGGCACTAGCAACACGGGTACCGGCACCGGCGGAAACGGGGGCACCGGTGGGAATGGCGGTACCGGTGGCACCGGCGGCAACACCGGTAACACCGGGAACACCGGCGGCACGACCAACGGCGGGACTGGCGAGAACAACGGCGGTGGCGCCGGCGGCAACACCGGAGAGAACGCTGGTGGCGAGAACAACGGCCAGTAGCGGCAGAGCGCCACGGCAGCCAGCACGGACTACATACACACGAAAGGGGCCTCGGCAACGTGCCGAGGCCCCTTCTCTGTGACGATGGAACATGCGACCACCACGAGCCGCTAGGCAAGCGCCCCGCTACTTGGAGCTTCCGAGCTTCTTCACGAGCGCCTGCAGGTCGGCAGCGTGCTGCCCGTCGACCGCGACGACGAGCACGGTGTCGTTGCCGGCAACGGAGCCCAGTGCGTGGGAGAGCGCAGCGCCGTCGATGGCGGCGGCAACGCCGGAGGCGGTACCCGGCTGGCACTTGATCACCACGAGGTTCTCGGCCCTAAGCACGTCGACCACGAACTCCGAGAGCATGCGCTGGAGGTGCAGGTCCTCGGAGAGCACGTAGATGCCCTCGGGAAGCTTGCGCAGGCCCATCTCGGTGATGTCTCTCGACACCGTTGCCTGAGTGCACGAGAAGCCCATCGCCTGGAGCTCCTCGACCAGCGCACGCTGGGTGCGGATGGACTTGTCGCGAATGATCTGCCTGATGGCTTCCTGCCTGTCGTTTCTCTGCTTCGCCACGTGACGCCTCTCAACCTGCGGCCCATGCCGGCATCGGCATGGCTACCAAGAATGGTGAATACTTTCTTCGGATTATACGTATCAAACATGATGCAAGAGCATCTGCGCTAATTCGGTCACGCAAGCAACATACCAGCGGGTAGATGCGTTGGTTATCCACTCGAAACAAATGCGCTGCCGCTTATGGGCGTGAGTAACGCGCTGGCGCCGCTGGGAGAACTTGCGTACGACGCAAACGCAACACTGTCTTATAGTGCATAGAAGGCATGCGAGGCGACGTCCCGGAAAGCGGGTTCGGTCACGCGCCATTCGCAAGACTGCATCAATCTTTGGTGCGCCCGCGCACCATGCAAGGAGGAACAATGGAGTACTCCGACGGCAGGCCCCAGAGGTCGCAGCGAGGCACGGGGGCACCTCGAGGCGGTCGTCCCGCAGGCGACGGGGGCCGCTCCCACCGAGGTGGCTCGCATGGCGGTCGCAGCAGGGGCGGCGGGTCCAGGCCCCGTCAGCAGAGGCCGCTCGGCTCTGGCCCTCAGGGCCGAAACAGGCGGACGGGATACCAGCTGCGAAGCAGGAGCATCGACTTTGGCAACGCTGGCCGCCGGCGCATAGGCGGCTTTGACGCACGCATGGTCCTCGCGCTTGTGCTGGCAATTCTCGCCGTGGTCCTTCTCATCTTTGCCGTGTCCAGCTGCGTCGCGAACAACGCCGCCCAGAAGCAGGAGGAGACCGAGGCCGAGAAGCCCCGCGTGGCGAGCGGCATCTCCGACGAGCTCTCCGCGGCACTCACCACCCGCCTCGACCAGGACGACCAGATAGCCCAGATCGCGAGCAACGCGGACCAGTACGCAGACGAGCGCCTGGTCGAGCTGGCGCTCAACGAGCCGGACGCGGTGTCTCTCGTCGCGGGCTACCTGACCTCGGACAAGACGGCGCAGGCATACGACGAGGAGGCGTCTGTTGGCAGCTATCCGCAGCTCTTCGACTGGGACTCCCGCTGGGGCGCGGTCGACTACGCGGGCGGGGCGCTTGCGGTGACGGGCTCGGGCCCAACCGTGATGGCGATGGCCACGATTGGCCTCACCGGCTCGACGGACAACACCCCTGCGACCATTGCGGCGCTGGCCGAGAAGGACGGGCTTGCCACGGGCGACTCGTACCTGAGCGGCGACTTCTTCACCACCGAGTCGAACTCGCTCGGCGTGGTGTACCACACCTACGACACCTCTGCCGAGAACATCTCCGCCGTGCTCACCTCCGGAACGGTGCTTGCCATGGAGGTCAAGGCGGACTCGCTCACCCCCTACGAGCACTGGGTCCTTGTGGTCGAGAAGGGCTCTGACGGCTCCTACACCGTCCACGACCCTACCTCGAGCAGCGTGACCGCCAAGGCCTGGGATGCCGACACGCTCGCGAACGCCTCGACGGGCAAGTTCTACGCGCTCACGAAGATGGCGTCGTAGCGGCACTGCGGGCGCGGCTGCTACGGCGGCGCCTGGCCTTGCGGATAGTGCATAACTGCGGGCGGGCAGCTGCGGCGAAGCGGCGCCCGCCCTACTCGTGCTCCTCGAGGAAGCGCTCGACCACCGCGTTGTAGCGCTCGGGCTGCTCGCCGTGGACCCAGTGGGTGCCGTCGGGAAAGAGCTCCCAGCGGGAGCCGGGGATGCCGTCTGCCACCTGCTTGGCCACAAGCGGCGTGCACTCGTCCGCCGCGCCAGAGGTCACGAGCGTGGGGACGTCAATCGTGGGCAGCTGGTCCACCACGCTCCAGTGCGAGAGCGCGCCCGTGACCACGAACTCGCTCATGCCCTGCATGAAGTGGTAGCACTCGTCGCCCACCGGGTCGGGTTCCGGGCTGTGAAGATGCGCGGGCCTCTCGTCCTCGGGAACCTTCGAGACGTAGCGGCGGTAGTACTCGGCCGTCGCCGCGCGGACCTCGGGGCGGGTGTAGTCACCGTCGACGTCCGCCTGCGCGAGGGCCTCGTCCATCTCGCGCGGCAGGTAGTGGCGAAGGCGTATGGCCTCGTGGAGCCACAGGTCCATGCTTGCGGGAGAACTGGCAACCACCATGGACGCCAGGCCGTCGTGGCCGTGCGCGTGCCAGGGCTCGCCGATGGCGTACATCATGGCGAGCATGCCGCCCCAGCTCTGGCCCAGGACGTGCAGGCGGTCCCAGCCAAAGTGCGTGGCGAGGTGCTCGCGGACGCAGGCCAGCTCGTCGAGGAAGAGCGAGCAGCCCCAGCGCTCCGGCAGGGGCGGCGTCTTGGAGCGGCCGCAGGAGATCTGGTCGTAGTAGATGACGGCACGACCGTACTTCTCGGCGATGCCGTCAAGGGACTGCAGGTAGTAGTGGGCGGCCCCCGGCCCGCCGTGCAGGACGAGAAGGGGCAGCCTGCCCGGCTGGCACTCCCCCGCCACCCGGTAGTACGTCTGGTACCCAGCGAACGGGATGTAGCCCTCGCGCTCCTCGAGCATGATGTCGCGCTCCTCTCGGCAGCTTGTCCTTCTCGACGCGTGTCCCTGCAGGGACGCCGGTACAGCTTGCGCTACGCTCCTACGCGGCAACCAGTGCGAAGTACGCGATGACGGCAACGCCGAGCACGATTCGGTACCAGCCGAATGGCTTGAAGTCGTGCTTCTTCACGAAGCCCATGAGGAAGCGGATCGCCGCGAGCGAGACGAGAAACGCCACGACGCAGCCCGTGAGCAGGATGGCCGCCTCAGAGCCGGAGAACGCGTTGCCCTTGAGGAAGAACTTCACGAGGCGCAGGCCCGAGGCGCCCACCATGACGGGGATTGCCAGGTAGAACGTGAACTGCGCGACAACGGTGCGCGAGCAGCCCAGGATGAGGCCGCCGATGATGGTGGAGCCGGAGCGCGAGGTGCCCGGGACGATGGAGAGCACCTGGAAGAGGCCGATGCCCAGGGCGGTCCTCCAGTCGAGGTCGTCGATGTCCTGGACGCGGGCGTCGGCATCCGCCACCTGCGAGACCGTGAGCTCCTGCTGGGGCTGGGGTGCAGCGGCGGCAAAGTGGCGCGGACGGTATGACGCGGAGGTCTGCCCCGCGGTAGCGGAGGCCATGAGCCTCTTGGCGCGACGCTCGCGGAGGGTCTCGATCACGATGAAGGCAATGCCATAGACGATGAGGGCGGCAGCGATCACGAACGGGCTGCCCAGGTGGTCCTCGATCCAGTCGTCAAGGGGGAGGCCAACCACGGCCGCAGGGACGCAGGCGACGATGGTCTTTGCCCAGAGCGTCCAGGTCGAGCGTCGCTCGCCGGCAGACTTGGTGCGCGAGAAGGGATTGAGCTCGTGGAAGAAGGCGACGAGGACGGCGATGATGGCGCCGAGCTGGATCACCACGAGGAACATGTCCCAGAAGTCCTTCGAGACGCTGAGCGGCATGAACTGCTGGACAAGGAGCATGTGCCCCGTGGACGAGACGGGCAGCCATTCGGTAATGCCCTCGACCACGCCATAGACCGCTGCCTTGAGTAGCTCGAGAAGATCCACGATTCCCCCTTCGTGCGCGAGCCGCCGGACGCGGCGCGCTTGCTGGATAACGTACTAATAATGAGGGGGCACTCCGCCACGCGCGGCGCGGACGGCGGGCATTCAGCGAAAAACTACGTGAGACAACGGGACAGCCCCTTCGTCTCATTCAGCGAAAAACTATGCGGAGACGGCTTGCGGGGGCTCCTCGGTGATCCGATTGCTGGCGCCTTGGGAGTCAAAGCCCTGGACTGCGAAGGTGTCCTGCTCGTCCTCGCGCGCACCCGCCTTGAGCAGCGAGGGAACACCCCACGCCAGAAAGCCCGCGAGAAGGGCGATGGCCGCGGCGATGAGCAGCGTGACGAGAATGGAGCGCTTGGGCTGCTCGCCAGGTATTTTGTCCTTGGTACCCGTGTGCGCTCCGTTCTTCTCGCAGGTATGGTTTCCTGGCCATTCTACCCCGACTTGCTGGGGAATCGCGCGCTGCGAGGTCTTCTCGGGCAGTGGGACGCTGCGGGGTCTTCTCGGGCGGGGCCCCGGGCGGGACCCCGGACCCGCCCGCCTACCGAGAATTACGCACGGTTGAGTTTGGCTTTGTGTGGTCCTGCGGTTTTGCGGTCTCCTCCTTCAGCCGTGCGTAATTCGGTAGTGCGGCAGCGTCAACCCTATACGCCGTACCGCTGTACGAGGGGGACGAGCAATTCCGCATGGAGCTTCCGCCTGCGAATCATCTGCAGGTCGGTTGGCTGAACCAGCTCGACATCAAGGATGTGCGCAATCTGGCGCGCGAGAAGGGCCAGCCGAGAGTAATTCACGACCTGGGGATACCGTACGCGCAGTACGGAATGGCCCATCGTCACCAGGGAGTTCTGGCGCTCATTGTCCTCCGCGGCCTTCTCGGCATCCTCAACGGGATGGTGGTCATCGCCGTCATACTCTGCCGTAAGGCGCACCTCGTCCCACGCAAGGTCCAGCTCCATGCGGTTCTGGCTCGCAAGGTCACGCCGTAGCGGGTCAACGTCGATTGGATGGTTAAGCGTTGGGCGGGGCAGGCCGAACCCGCCAAGGTCGACGTCAAGCGACAGCATGAGCGCCAGCGCAGTCTCCATGGGGGATGCGGAACGATCAAATCCCAGCTCAACGGCCCTTCTCGCCCGCATGATACCCGCCGATGAGGGAAGCCCCGCCAGGTACGCGCGCATCTCATCTCGGGTCGCAAGCGGCGGGTGGCCAAAGGTCGCCTGGCAGGAAGGAGGCACTGCCGGCCGATACGTCCCGGCAAACTCCGTGACGGTGCGCGCCAGGCACACCAGGCGCCAGATGTTCTCCCATTCAAGGAGATCCGTCATCGAAAAGCCCTGCTCAGGCATGCCAAGGCGTGCGCGCAGCTCTCTTTCCGCCTCCATCTCACGACGTGTCCGTTCCTGCGTGATGCGCGTTGGGCGCCGAGCGCAGCCCAGTTGAAGCACCGTGAAGCAGGGGCTGCTCACCAGCAGGCGCCTCTCGGCAACGAGGAAGCTCCCGGGCAGGATGGCATCACGCCAAACGTGAAGGTTGGCGCGCCGGCCGCGCGAGCGCGAGGAGGCCGTTGGGACGAGAAGCTCGACAGGGCCCGCGTCCAAGCCAATCCCGTGCAAATTGGCGGTGGCGGCGAGTCGGCCAAACTGGCGCTGTCCCGTAACGCAGCAGCCAGACGGCAGGAACTGTCGACTTGATCCCACTGGCCAGCGTTCCACCTCTTGTCCGGCAAGATTCCAGCAGGCGATTCTCGCCGACTCGTGGCTTACGAACGCGACGGGCTCCTCTGCCGAGAAGCCCTCAGACAACGTCTGCCCCACAGCCCTTCCTCCTCCCGGCGACTCGCGATTCGTGGGCACACGGTATTCCGCGTTAGCCCTGCGCGAGAAAAACCTCGGCGAACGGCAAAGGAGTTTTGACAGCTCCGTGCAAGATTCCTGTCAGGCGTTCTTCTCGGTCGCGTAATGCTCGGCGGAGATGGGGTCCTTCCTGGGGAACCGGTGTCCCACTTGATCAAGTTGGCTTTCGGCCCTACGGGCTGTCTTTCCAGAACCTCCGCTTGTGACTTTTCTGCTCGGGACTTTTCCGAACGTGGAATTACGCACGGCTGAAGGCGAGACGGACAAAGCCCCAGGACTCCACAAAGCCAAACTCAGCCGTGCGTAATTCGGTAGTACGGCAGCACCTCGAGCGCGCAATCTAGGCCGGGGGGGACTCGGAACGCAAGGAGTCCGGGGGCCCTTCGACCTGGAACGCAAGGAATCCACAGCCGAGAATTGCTGCGGCACCGGCTGCTTCGGGTAGAATCGACACCCAAAGGCATCGTGAAAAGAGGACACCACCCATGGCGCTCAACCTGCAGAACGCTCGCTTCATCGCTTCGTACGGCACCGTAAAGGGGCTTCCCGCCCCCACCACGCCGGAGGTCGCCTTTGTCGGCCGCTCAAACGTGGGAAAGTCGTCGCTTCTCAACAAGCTGCTCGGGCGCAAGGCTCTCGCGAAGGTCTCGTCGCAGCCGGGCAAGACGGCCAACGTGAACTTCTTCGAGGCAGACGGTATCAGCTTTGTCGACCTGCCTGGCTACGGCTACGCGCGCGTCTCGATGGCCGAGCGGCAGCGCTGGGCCGACCTCATCTCGGGCTACTTCTCGCAGGAGCGCAGCTTCAACCTGGTCATCGCCCTCGTGGACGTGCGCCTGGAGGCGCAGAAGCTCGACCAGGACATGCTCGCGTTCCTCCGCGAGGACGACCTCCCCTTTGTGGTCGCGCTCACCAAGGCCGACAAGCTCAGCCGCCCCAAGCAGGCGCGCCAGGTGGAGCTTCTCTCGCGCCAGCTCGAGGTGCCACGCGAGCAGATGCTCCTCACCTCGGCCCAGACCGGCCTTGGCATCGACGAGCTGCGCAAGCGCATCGAGAAGGCCTGCGACTAGGCGGCACCGGGCGACCGGCCACGCGGCGCGACGCACGCATTCACACGACGGCGGCGAGGAGAGACCATGCCCATACGCAGGCGCGAGCCCGAGAGGCTCGAGGAGTTTGTCTTTGAGAGCACCACAATGGTCCTTGCGGCCGGCCTCGAGATGACCAAGCACTCCGTCACTTCGGCGCCGGGCGAGTTCGTGCGCGAGAAGGGCCCGCTGGGCATTGGCAGCACCTGGCGCTGCCAGGTCTTCGGGGAGCTGGTGGGGCGTCTCAGCACAAGCGAGATGCGCGCCCTGGCGCTGGGCGCGGGACTTGACCCCAGGGCGCTCCCCGACCGCGTCCCCTGCAACGTGATGTACTCGAACGCGGGGGGCTTTCCCTCCTGCACCGTGC
The DNA here is from genome assembly GCA_900548775.1 of uncultured Olsenella sp. Lineage (GTDB taxonomy): Bacteria > Actinomycetota > Coriobacteriia > Coriobacteriales > Atopobiaceae > Tractidigestivibacter. The sequence continues at coordinate 2,740 of URLM01000034.1, read as the reverse complement.
GGCTTGCGGTCGACGGGAACGCGGCAAATTAACGCGCGCGGTACCGGCTGCGCGGTCCCGGCTGCGCGGCCATCGCCCCTCTCGCCCCACGCCCCTCTCTGCCGCCGTCCTTCTCGCCCCACGCCCCGCTCGCGCTACAATAGTCCGTCACGCTTTCGTGCCGGGCACTGGGAGGACGCATGGCAGACGAGACGCACGACGATACGTTCCGCGAGGAGCAAGACCACCTGAGGGCGATATACGCCCAGCTCTGCGACCTGCGGGACACCCTCACCGAGGAGATAGAGACCAGCCACAAGGGCGCGGCGGACGACCTGCGCGAGATGAGCGAGGAGATTCGCCCCGACTTTGGCGGCACCGACGAGACCATGGAGACCCTCGCCGCCATCGAGACGCTCAACTCGGTCATCGACACGTACAACCAGTACCACGACTTTACCGTCGAGAAGCTCCAGCGCGTGCTCCTGCTGCTGCGCCAACCCTACTTCGCCAAAGTCACGCTCGAGATGCGCCCCGGCCGCCCGCCGCGCAACGTCTACATTGGCGCCGCGGGCATGACCGACGAGCACAAGCGCCCGCTCATCGTGGACTGGCGCAGCCCCGTGGCCGAGACCTACTACAACCAGGAGATGGGCCCCACCTCCTACCAGGTGGACGGTCGCACCCGCACCGTCAACCTGCTGCTGCGCCGACAGTTCGACATCACGCGCGACAAGCTCAACTCGTACTTCGACACCACCGTGGCCATCGAGGACTCGCTCCTTCTCGGCGCGCTCAAGAAGCACCACTCCGAGAAGCTCGCGGCCATCACCGCAACCATCCAGCGCGAGCAGAACGCGGTCATCCGCCACGAGGACGTGCCCGTGCTGCTCGTGAGCGGCATCGCCGGCTCGGGCAAGACCTCGGTGCTGCTGCAGCGCGTGGCGTACCTCTTCTACCAGGAGCGCAAGACTCTCTCGGCCGACCAGGTCTTCCTCTTCACGCCCAACGACGTCTTCCGCCACTACATCGACACGGTCCTGCCCAGCATGGGCGAGAAGAACCCGCGCATCTTCACGTGGCGCGGCTTCCTCGCCGACCTCGGGCTCTCCGAGCGCGGCGACGGTCGCGACGGAGACCCGGAGGAGCTCGCGCGCCTGGAGGAGGGCGTGCGCACGATGACGCTTGAGCCCGACGACCTGCGCGAGGTTCGTCTCGGCGACCGGGTGCTGCTCAAGGCGTCCTCGGTGGCGGGCGCCGTTGCCAAGTTCTCGCAGATTCCCGTGGGACCGCGCCTCACCGCCCTTGTGAAGGACGAGCTGCACGACCGCCTCGACCGCAAGCTGGCGGCGCTTTCCAAGAGCGAGGAGGTCTGGGAGGAGATGCTCGGCCTGGACGTGGAGGAGCAGGTCGAGGTCTTTGGCCAGACGATAAGCCCCGCCGACGACGAGGAGTGCGCCGCCTACGCGCTCACGTACGTGCGGCACCTCTTTGCCGGCGCGCACGACGAGATCGAGCGCGGCAACTGGCTGCGCATCGACCGCATTGGCATGCGCGTGCTGGGCAAGAGCGCGCTCACGGCGGCCGAGTGGGTCTACCTCAAGCTGCTGGTGATGGGCGGTGGCGAGAAGTCCGCGCGCTACGTGATGGTGGACGAGGTTCAGGACTACACCGTGACGCAGCTCATGGTGCTGGCGCGCTACTTCCCGCGCGCCCACTTCATGCTGCTGGGCGACGAGCACCAGGCCATCCGTGAGGGCACAGCGAGCTTCGACCAGGTGCGCCAGATCTTCTCGGCGACGCATGGCGAGGTCGAGACCTGCGAGCTTCTCACGAGCTACCGTTCGAGCCCGGAGATAACGGAGCTGTTCACGAGCCTGCTGCCGCTGGACGAGCGTGCGCGCCTCACCTCGGTGCAGCGCGCGGGCACGCCGCCGCGCGTCATGGAGGTGGCGGACGGCGACGCAGGGCGCTACGTGGCCGAGCTGGCACGCATTGCCGAGAAGGCCGCGGGCGAGGAGGGCCTCACCGCTATCGTCGCCGCCGACGCCGCGCGCGCCAACTGGCTCTCGAAGCAGCTGGGAGACCGCGTACAGCTTGTGGACCGCAACTCCCTCATGCCCGCGAGCGGCGTGGTGCTGATGGACCTGCGCCTGGCCAAGGGCCTCGAGTTTGACCACGTGGTGGTGCCCGACGCGCAGGCGGAGGTCTACCCCGACACGCCGCTTTCGCGCCGCAGGCTCTACACCGCCATCAGCCGTGCGATGCACGAGGTCACGATCGTGTCACAGGGGGAGCTGACGCCGCTTCTCGCACGGTAGGGCGCGGTGCGCGCCGGAAGGCCCCTCTCGTACGCGGTTGCCGCTGGAACCCCCGCCCCGGCGCGAAAACGACGCCGGAGGGCCCCTTTCGTACGTAATCCCGTCGGGAACCCCCACTCCGGCGCGAAATCCGCGCACGAAGGCCCTTCTCGTACGAGAATCCCAACAAAGTCGCGCCTCTGGCGTCAGAATCTCGCCGGAGGCGCGTATTGTGTCGGTTGGAGCTGAGAGAAGCGTATGCCACAGGAGGCAGCCATGGAGACCCGCGTAGCAGTGCTGGGAATCATCGTCGAGGACCCGGATTCTGTCGCGCGCCTCAATGAGGTGCTGCACGAGAATGCCGACATCATCATCGGCCGAATGGGCATCCCCTACCCCAAGCGCCACATGAACGTGATCTCCGTGGCCGTGGACGCGCCGCAGGACACCATCGCGGCGAT
>URLM01000033.1 GCA_900548775.1 uncultured Olsenella sp. | reverse complement strand
CAGGCCAACGTCGAGCTGGTCACCACGGCTCTCGCGGCGCTTGAGGACTGCGGCCACACCATGGCAGACCTCGATCGCGTGCTCGTGGGTCGTGGCCCCGGCAGCTTCACGGGCGTGCGCATTGGCATAGCGACCGCCAAGGGGCTCTCGTGCGGCCTCTCGAAGCCGCTCCACGGCGTCTCGGTGCTCGACGCCACGGCATGGGGCGCCTGGAAGGCCGGCGTGCGCGGGCTTCTCGCCGTGGCGGACGACGCCATGCGCGGAGAGGTCTACCCCGGCATCTACCTGCTGGATGACAACGGTGCCCATCGCACCTTCGCCACCGAGACCGTCTGCAAGGCCGACGAGTGCGTGGCTGCGTGGTCCGCGCGCGAGGATGCGTCCCGGCTCGTTCTCACCGGCAACGGACTCAAGAAGTACCGCGCGCGCTTCGAGGCGGCGGGCTTCACGAACATCCTGGATGAGGCCCTGTGGTACCCCACGGGGGAGGGCCTGGCTCTCGCAGCCGCGGCGCAGCCCCTCGACTCGGGCGACCCGGCGCTGGTGCTTCCCATCTACACGCGCCTCTCGGATGCCGAGGAGAACGAGCGCAAGCGGCTTGGTCTCAAGGCGCCCGCAAGCGTGAAGGTCACGGGCGTGGACGACGCCCTTGCCGACAGGCACCTGCAGCTGCGTCCCATGTCGGTGAACGACCTGCCTGCCGTTGCGGCGCTGGAGGCCGCGGCCTTCTCGGGCTCCTCTCACACGCCCTGGACCGAGAAGCTCTTCTACGAGGAACTCTCGCAACCGGGCCGCAGCTGGTGGGTGGCGCACGACCTGGGCCGCATCATCGGCTTTGCGGGCGGCATGATGGCCGGCGACGACTTCGAGGTCTGCGACGTTGCCGTGGAGGAGGGGCACCGCCGCCAGGGCGTTGCCTCTCGCCTGGTGGCGCGCCTGTGCTATGACGCGCACGTGCTCAACGCCAAGACCGCCTCGCTCGAGGTGGACGAGAAGAACGAGCCTGCGCGGGCTACCTATGACCACCTGGGCTTTGCTGAGGTCGGCTGTCGTCCGGGCTACTACGCGCCCGGCCACGACGCCCTCATCCTGCGCGCGGAACTGCCGCTTGCGGGTGACGTCGAGGCCCTGGGCAAGCGTCCGGAGCCGCACGCCTCCATCCGCCCGTGGCCCATCCTTGCTGGCCCGCGTGACGCTGCGTGCAAGGAGGCGCTGGCTGCCGCAGGCGACCTGGTTCTCTCGATAGAATCCTCCTGCGACGAGACGGCCGTGGCCGTGGTGGACTCCCATGGCGCCGTGTGCGCGAGCGTGGTTGCCACCTCCATCGACTTCCACGCGCGCTTTGGCGGCGTGGTGCCCGAGATTGCCAGCCGCAAGCACGTCGAGGCCATCGTGGGCGTCTACGAGGAGGCCATGGCGCAGGCGGGCGCGCACTTTGGCTGCGACACCCTCACCGCCGCGGACCTCTCGGCCGTGGGCGTCACCGCCGGTCCGGGCCTTGTGGGAGCTCTTGTGGTGGGCGTTGCGTTTGCCAAGGGTCTCTGCGCCTCAACGGGCCTGCCGCTCATTGCGGTGCACCATCTTGAGGGGCACCTTCTCGCCAACCTCTTCGAGACTCCGGATCTGAAGCCGCCCTTCGTGGCAAGCCTGGTCTCCGGCGGTAACACCATGCTGGTCTACGTGCGCGGATGGGGCGACTACCAGATTCTGGGCACCACCATCGACGACGCCGTGGGCGAGGCCTTCGACAAGGTTGCCAAGACACTGGGTCTGGGGTATCCCGGTGGCCCGGTGATTAGCAGGCTTGCCGCAAAGGGCAACCCGCGCGCCATCCACTTCCCGCGTGCCATGATGCACAGCGGCGACTATCAGTTCTCGCTGTCTGGCCTCAAGACGGCCGTGATTACCTACATCGAGGGCGAGAACCGCGCCGGCCGGCCCATCGACCTGCCCGACCTTGCGGCCTCCTTCGAGGCGGCGGTCATCGACGTGCAGGTGGCCAAGGCTGTGACGGCGGTCGAGCAGACGGGTGTCTCGGACTTTTGCGTGGGCGGCGGCGTTGCCGCAAACCCGCAGCTACGCGAGGCGTACCGCAAGGCTTTTGACAAGCGCGGCGTGCGCGTGACCGTGCCGCCCATGCGGGCCTGCGGCGACAATGCCGCCATGATCAGCGTTGCGGCGTTGAGAAGCTATCGGGCGCGCAACTTCGCGCCGCTCACGCTTGACGCCGACCCCAACGCGCCTCTTGGTGCTTGGTCCACGACCGACGCCCCCGTCCCGCCCAGCTGGCAATGAGACAAGGGGACCGTCCCCTTGTCTCATGAGAGCGTATGCGCGCTACAGATTCGTGCAACGAATCTGTAGCGACCTGCGTGCGTCACAAATTCGGAGACGAATGTGTAGCGAGAGGCGTCGTTCCTCACTGTGCTTGGGCGTTCCGCCCATCACATCAAATATCAAATTAAACGATTGTCTCGCTGCGCCCCCTTTTGTTACCTCACTGTGACTATTGGGCCGCATTGCGACGGGAGGAGTATCGTTTCCACGTGCGCGTAACTTTCTCGCATCGGGCGCGTCGGAGCGCTCGCTTGCAAGGGGGAGGGGAATGGGTCCCCTCCGGTTGCGTCGCGCGAAAGGGGAACGAAGGGGATCGTCCAGGGAGGACCACCATGAAGAAGCATCCCATCCAGCACGCGTCCGGCTCATTTTCTCGTCGAGACTTTCTCAGGGCCTCGGGCATCACGGCCCTCACCGTTGGAGGGATGACCGTCCTCACGGCATGCGGGCCTGCCGCGCAGTCGAGCGACGCATCTGCAAACTCCTCGACTGCCTCCACCAGCAGCGACTCCTCGTCTTCGGACTCCCTCAAGCCCGGCGATGGCAAGACCCTGCGCGTTGGCATGGAGGCCGCCTACGCCCCCTACAACTGGCAGGAGTCCTCGGCGAGCGACACCACCATCCCCATCGAGAACGTCAGCGGCGCCTATGCCGACGGCTATGACGTGCAGGTGGCCAAGAAGATCGCCGACGCCCTGGGCATGGAGCCGGTCGCGGTGAAGATGGAGTTTGGCAGCCTGGTGGACTCGCTGGTCAACGGCCAGATCGATATCATCTGCGCCGGCATGTCCGTGACGGACGAGCGCGCCCAGTCTGCGGACTTCTCCGACTCCTACATCGACGACGAGGTCATCATGGTCGTCAAGCAGGACTCGCCCTACGCCAACGCCACCAAGCTCTCGGACTTCTCGGGCGCCTCGGTCCTGGGCCAGAAGGACACCTTCTACGACGACCTCATCGACCAGATCCCCAACGTCAACCACCTCACGCCGGTGGCAACGGTCCCGCTGGTGGTCGACGGCCTCATGAACGGCACCTGCGACGCCATTACCTTCTCGTCCCTCTCGCTGCCGCGCCTGCTCAAGGACTACCCCACCCTCAAGAAGGTCGACCTTGCCGAGGACGAGGGCTTCACGGACGCCTCCAACCCCGACAACGCCGCCATCGCCAAGGGCCAGGACGCGGTTCTCGCCAAGATCAACGAGGTCATCGACGGCATCTCGGCGGACGAGCGCCAGAGCATGTGGGATGACTGCATGGACCGCCAGCCCGCCTAGCGGATGCCCCACACAGCAGGGAGAAGCAAGAACATGTCAGATGCACCATCAACTACGGCGTCGACCCGGCGCGCCCGCTTTGCCGCGTGGCTGCGCCGAGACCACCGCTACGTCCTTCTCGGCACCTCCGCCGTCGCGTTTGCGGGGATGTGGTTCTCCAGCCAGCCGCGTCCGGCACTGAGCTTCCTCGCGCACGCGTTCACGGTCGAGCTCGTGATGTACTACGTGCTGGCCGCATGGCTGGTGCTCTCGGCGGCGGCGCTCGTCTTCAAGCTCACGCACTGGGATACGTATGGCCAGGTGGCGCCCTTCGTGAAGGCTGGCCCGCGCCGCGCCTTGCGCCTGGGGTCCTACGTCATCTGGGCCCTGGCCATCGTGCTCTTTGTCGACCGCGCGGTCATGGGCTTCGCGAGCGCGTGGGCTGCCGCCTCGGCCGCCACCGGGATGCCGCAGGACGACATGCTCACGCAGATCCTCTACATGTTCCAGCAGGGCTACGCAACGTACCTGCAGGGCATTCTCACGACCATTGAGCTGGCTGTCTTTGGCACCGCAATCGCCTTCGTGCTGGCAATGCTTCTGGTCTTCGTGCGCATCCAGCACATCGACCGCCCCGACAACGACTTCGTCCGCTTCTGGAAGAAGGTGGGCGTGGGCTTTGCCAAGGTCTACAGCACCGTGGTGCGCGGCACGCCCATGCTGGTCCAGGGCGTCATCATCTACTACGCCGGGTTCGGCCTGTTCAGCGGCTCGGGCATGTCCGTCTCCGAGATCAACGCCGTGTGGTCGCGCTTCATCGCCGGCCTGGTGGTCATCTCGCTCAACTCCACCGCGTACATGATGGAGGTCCTGCGCGGCGGCATCGAGTCGGTGGACAAGGGGCAGATGGAGGCCGCGCGCTCGCTTGGCCTCTCTCAGTGGCAGGCCATGGTCAAGGTCGTCTTCCCGCAGGGTATCCGCTACGCCATCCCCGGCCTCTCCAACGAGCTGGTCATCAACATCAAGGACTCCTCGGTTCTCTCGGTGATTGGCGTGTTCGACCTGGCGTTTGCCGCCTCGACCATCGCGGGCATCTACTACAAGCAGCTCAACGCGTATCTCGTCATCGCGGTCTTCTACCTCATCATGACGGCTACGGCGTCGTGGCTTTTGGGCAAGCTGGCCAAGCGGCTCGACGCAAAGACCGAGCCCGTGCTGGGCGTGTCCAACCAGATGCAGACGGGAGGCGAGAAGTAGCATGGCAGACGAGAAGCACGCGGGTGCCGCCGCAGCCGAAGACGCCGCTGGCGCTACCGAGCCGGTCGTGCGCGTGGAGGGGCTCCAGAAGTCCTTCGGGAACAACGTGGTCCTTCGCGGCATCGACCTCACCGTGATGCCGGGGCAGGTGGTGACCATCATCGGTGCGTCCGGCTCCGGCAAGTCGACACTCCTGCGCTGCATCAACCTGCTCGAGACGCCCGATGCCGGCCACGTGTGGTTCCATGGCAAGGACCTGGCAGCCGAGCATGTGGACATCAACGCCCTGCGCGAGAAGATCGGCATGGTGTTCCAGGGCTTCAACCTGTTCAACAACATGAACGTGCTGGACAACTGTACGCTGGCGCCGGTGACCCTCAAGAAGATGACCAAGGAGCAGGCCGAGAAGGTCGCGCTTGCGAACCTCGACTCCGTTGGCCTTGCGGACTTTGCTGGGGCAGACGTCAACACGCTTTCCGGCGGGCAGAAGCAGCGCGTGGCAATTGCGCGCGCCCTCTGCATGAAGCCCGACCTCATGCTCTTCGACGAGCCCACTTCGGCGCTCGACCCCGAGATTTCCGGCGAGGTCCTCGAGGTCATGCGCCGTCTTGCCTCGCAGGGCATGACCATGGTCGTGGTGACGCACGAGATGGCGTTCGCGCGCAGCGTCTCCGACGAGGTCGTGTTCATGGACAAGGGCGTCATCGCCGAGAAGGGCAGTCCGGAGAAGATCTTCACCAATCCCGAGAAGCCCCGCACCCGCGAGTTCCTCGCAAGGTACCTATAGGGGACGCTGCTGTCCCGCCGGGGCCGTCGCTTTCAAAAGCTGCCCTCTGGCGCCATTCTGACGCCAGAGGGCACGTTGTTGCAGCAATCACGTACGAAAGTGCCCCTCCGGCGCCATTCTGACGCCAGAGGGCACGTTATTGCAGCAATCACGTACGAAAGTGCCCCTCCGGCGCCAGATCCTCGCCGGAGGCCCGTTTTTCTCCACGGCGGCTGCGATATCATGCCCTTCGGCGAGGAAATGACGCCGGGAGCAGGGTTTCCGACGGGATCACGTACAAAAGGGCCTCTCGGGCGTCAGATTCTCGCCGAAGGGGCTACTATCTCCATTTCGACCTGCGAGAAGTGCTGTTCCGGCGTCGCTCGTCATCGCGTCATCCGCCCGCTCGATGCGCTACCCTTAGTTCTCATACGGGCGGGCCTCTCGTCCAATAGGACAAGGCCCCGACCCGCATCAGCCAAGTCCCCCGGAAAAGCCTGGAGGAAAGATGCAGGACGGATTCGTGAAGGTCGCGGCGAGGACGCCAGAGGTTCGTGTTGCCGACGTCGAGTACAACATGGCGTCCTGCCTGCGGCAGATTGACGCGGCCATCGAGGACGGCGCGCGCGTCATCGTGCTGCCGGAGCTCTGCGTGACGGCGTACACCTGCGAGGACCTCTTCTGGCAGGACGTGCTTCTCGATGCGGCCGAGAAGGCCGTTGGCGTCATCGCCCAAAGGACCTCCCACCTCGACGCGCTCGTGCTTCTCGGCGCCCCCGTCCGCGCGAACGCCAAGCTCTACAACTGCGCCATCGCCCTGGCACACGGCTGCGTGCTTGGCATTGTCCCCAAGCGCGCCATCCCCACGTACAACGAGTTCTACGAGTCCCGCCACTTCTCGGCTGGCCCCGAGGACTGCGTGCCCGTGAGCTTCGCGGGCTTCTCGGACGTGCCCTTTGGCACCCGGCAGCTCTTCGCCTGCGACGAGCTGCCGCAGCTGGTGGTTGCGGCCGAGATCTGCGAGGACCTGTGGGTTCCCAACCCGCCCTCGACCGAGCACGCGCTGGCAGGAGCCACGCTCGTGTGCAACCTCTCGGCCTCCAACGCCATCGTGGGCAAGGCCGACTACCGCCGCAGCCTCGTCACGGGGCAGTCTGCCCGGCTAATCTGCGGTTACGTGTACGCGTCGGCGGGCGCCGGCGAGTCCACGCAAGACCTCGTCTTTGGCGGGCACGACATGATCGCCGAGAACGGCCGCATGCTCGCCGAGGCAGAGCCCTTTGGTAACGGAGCGGCCACAAGCGAGGTGGACGTGGCCTTCCTCTGCGAGGAGCGCCGCCGCATGTCCACCTTTGTCACCGCGCCGGCGCCTGAGGCGTTGGACTACACGGTCACGCGGTTCTCGCTCACCCCAAGCCTCACCACGCTCACGCGCTTTGTCGACCCGCACCCGTTTGTGCCCTCCGACGCCACGCGACGTGCCGAGAGGTGCGAGGACGTCCTGAGCATCCAGGCCCGTGGCCTTGCCAAGCGCCTGGCGCACACCCGCTCGAGCCACGTGGTGATCGGCGTCTCGGGAGGCCTTGACTCCACGCTGGCGCTCCTGGTGTGCGCCCGTGCCTTTGACCTGCTCGACCTGGACCGCATTGGCATCATCGCGGTTACCATGCCCGGCTTTGGCACCACGGGGCGCACGCACAGCAACGCAACGACCTTGGCAGACGCCCTCGGCTGCGACCTGCGCGAGGTCATCATCTCGGATGCCGTGCGCCAGCACTTCTCCGACATCGGCCACGACGAGTCCGTTCACGACGTCACGTACGAGAACAGCCAGGCGCGCGAGCGCACGCAGGTCCTCATGGACATCGCAAACCAAGAGGGCGGCCTGGTGGTCGGCACGGGCGACCTCTCCGAGCTTGCGCTTGGCTGGGCGACCTACAACGGCGACCACATGTCGATGTATGCCGTCAACGCGAGCGTGCCCAAGACCCTCGTGCGTCACCTCGTGCGTTATGTGGCCGACACCTGCGAGAACGACGAGGAGGCCCAGGTTCTCTACGACGTGCTCGACACTCCCGTCTCGCCGGAGCTCTTGCCTGCCGAGAAGGACGGCACCATCGCCCAGCGCACGGAGGACCTCGTTGGCCCCTACGAGCTGCACGACTTCTTCCTGTACGAGGTCCTTCGCCGCGGTACGCCGCCGCGCAAGGCGTACCGCCTGGCGCGCTACGCGCTTGGTGACGCCTATGACGACGTTACGATTCTCAAGTGGGAGAAGACCTTCTATCGGCGCTACTTCGCGCAGCAGTTCAAGCGCAGCTGTCTGCCGGACGGGCCAAAGGTTGGCTCCGCGGCGGTCTCGCCCAGGGGAGACCTGCGCATGCCGTCTGACGCCTGCGCCACGCTCTGGCTGCGCGAGCTCGAGGAGCTGTAGACGCAAGGGGCCCGCATCGCTGCGGGCCCCTTGCGTTTCATGTGAGGTGGCGCTTGAGTGCCACCTTGGGCGCTACTCGAACTCGATTGCGCCGGTCTTGGCGTCCATGCACTTCACGATTGCCAGCGACTGCACGTCAAAGCCCTTCTCGCGCAGGCGCTTGCCGCCGGGCTGGAAGCCCTTCTCGACGGCGATGCCGATGCCCTCGACGATGGCGCCGGCCTGCTCGCAGATCTCGATGAGGCCGTCGAGCGCACAGCCGTTGGCGAGGAAGTCGTCGATGATGAGGATGTGCTCGCCCTTGTTGAGGAAGCGCTTGGCGACAATGACCGTGTTGTCGTTGCCGTGGGTGTAGCTGTGCACGCGGGCCACGTACTGCTCGCCATCGAGGTTGATGGACTGGGACTTGCGCGCGAACACCACGGGGGCGTTGTTGAAGCGCGTGGCCGCGACGCAGGCGATGCCGATTCCCGAGGCCTCGATGGTCAGAATCTTGTCGACGGGCCTGCCGGCGAAGCGCCGCGCCCACTCGTCGCCCATGTCTGCGTACAGCGCGACATCGCACTGGTGATTGAGAAAGCTGTCCACCTTGAGCACGTTGCCCTCGCGGACGATGCCCTCCTGCTTGATCCTCTCCTCGAGCTCGCGCATGCAATCCCCGTTTCCTCGGCGCCTGACGTGCACTCCATTGTACGCATTGCGGGGAAGCTTAATGCCGCGAGCTGGGATGATTTGTCGTGGGCGGGTGACGAGCGGCAGTAGCGCGAGGGTGGGGATGTGGCCGGGAACACTTATGGCGAGAATTGCGCTTCCGGCGAGAATATGGCGCCGGAAGGTGCGTTTCCGCAGGAATCACGTACGAAACCTCGGCTCCGGCGCCGTTTTCTCGCCGGAGGGCGCGTCCCGCAGCCGGGGTGCACGAAATCCTACTTCCGGCGAACTTCTGGCGCCGGAAGGCCCATCTCGTACGGGATCCCGTCGGCAACCTCAGCTTCGGCGCCGTTTTCTCGCCGGAGGGTCCATTCCCGCAGCGTGGAGGCGAAGACGCTCCCAAGCCGCCCCCCGTCACCGGCTTCGATCACCAGCGGAGAACCACCGGTACCACGCCCACCGTGCTGCCAGCGTACCCCCTAGCTTCTCGCCAGTTAGAAAATCTAAGTCCTTCTCGTAAGATTTTTCTCATCGCGACGGTATAACCCCAATCGGATGGGTACATAGTTGAGCGTTGGATTGGATGACGGGGCCATGCGTCCCGCCGTCACAGGTTCAAGCGCCGTACGGCGCCCTAAAAGGAGGTTCTTGGTTATGACTCTTAAGCCGCTGGGAGACCGCGTCCTCGTCAAGCCCGCACCCAAGGAGGAGAAGACCTCTTCTGGTCTGTACATCTCCTCTGGCGCCCAGGAGAAGCCGCAGCGCGGCAAGGTCGTCGCCGTTGGCGAGGGCAAGCGCGACCAGGACGGTAACCGCATTCCCGTTGACGTCAAGGCTGGCGACGAGGTGTTTTACGGCAAGTTCGGTGGCAACGAGGTCAAGGTCGACGGCGAGGACTTCCTGCTCCTTCGCGCCGATGACATCTACGCCATCATCGAGGAGTAGCTCGCGAGGCAACTTCGCCCGCATCGCTTTAGCTGGTAACTCACCCGCCAAGGGTTCATCTGGAAGGAAAAGCACAACATGGCTAAGGACATTGTTTTTGGCACCGACGCCCGCGCCAAGCTTGCCAAGGGCGTGAACACCCTCGCTGACGCCGTCACCACCACGCTCGGCCCCAAGGGCCGCTACGTCGCCCTGCAGCGCTCCTATGGCGCCCCCACCATCACCAACGATGGCGTCTCCGTCGCCAAGGAGATCGAGCTCAAGGATCCCATCGAGAACATGGGTGCCCAGCTGGTGAAGGAGGTCGCCACCAAGACCAACGACACCGTGGGTGACGGCACCACCACCGCTACGCTGCTCGCACAGGTCATCGTCAACGAGGGCCTCCGCAACGTCGCCGCTGGCGCCAACCCCATCGCCATCCGTCGCGGCATCGACAAGGCCGTCGACGCCGTCGTGGCCGAGATGAAGGACTCCGCGATGGAGATCTCGACCAAGCAGCAGATTGCCTCCGTGGGCACCATCTCTGCTGGCGACCCCGAGATCGGCGAGAAGATCTCTGACGCCATGGAGGTCGTGGGCAAGGACGGCGTCATCACCGTCGACGAGTCCCAGACCTTCGGCATCGACATCGACACCGTCGAGGGTATGCAGTTCGACAAGGGCTACATCTCCCCGTACTTCGCCACCAACAACGACAACATGACGGCGGAGCTGGATAACCCCTACATCCTGATGACCGATCAGAAGATCTCCAACATCCAGGACATCCTGCCTATTCTTGAGGCCGTCTCCAAGCAGGGCGCGCCGCTGCTCATCATTGCCGAGGACGTGGACGGCGAGGCACTAGCCACGCTCATCCTCAACAAGCTTCGCGGCACGCTGAACATCGCCGCCGTGAAGGCCCCCGGCTACGGCGACCGTCGTAAGCGCATGCTCGAGGACATCGCAATCCTCACTGGCGGCCAGGTTGCCATGAAGGAGCTTGGCGTCCAGCTCACCGACGTCACCGCCGAGATGCTCGGCCGCGCCAAGTCCGTCAAGATCACCAAGGACAACACCACCATCGTCGGCGGCGCCGGCTCCAAGGACGCCATCGAGGAGCGTGTCTCTCAGATCAAGAACGAGATTGAGAACACCACCTCCGACTTCGACAAGGAGAAGCTCCAGGAGCGTCTGGCCAAGCTCTCCGGCGGCGTCGCGGTCATCAAGGTTGGCGCAGCTACCGAGGTCGAGCTCAAGGAGATCAAGCACCGCATCGAGGACGCCCTGCAGGCCACCCGTGCGGCCGTCGAGGAGGGCATTGTCGCCGGCGGCGGCGTGGCATTCCTGGCTGCGGCTCCTGCGCTTGATTCCGTCAAGACCTCCGATCCTGACGAGAAGATCGGCGTCGACATCATCCGCAAGGCGCTCGAGGCCCCTGTGAAGACAATCGCGAGCAATGCTGGCTACGAGGGCTCCGTTGTGGTCGAGAAGATCAAGAGCCTGCCCAAGGGCCAGGGTCTCGACTCCGCGACTGGCAACTACGGCGACATGATTGAGATGGGCGTCCTCGACCCCGTCAAGGTCACGCGCACCACGCTCCAGAACGCCGCTTCCGTGGCGTCCCTCATCCTCATCACTGAGGCCACCGTCTCCGATGAGCCCAAGGACACCACCATCGAGGATGCCATCTCTCGCGCGGCTGCCCAGGGCGGCCAGGGTGGCGGCATGTACTAAGGGCTAGGTAGCCCCACGCACCGCTCATCGGTCACGCGACTCGACCGAGTGGACCTCAGGGCCCCGAGTGCCATGTGGCACCCGGGGCCCTTTCGCGCGGGATTGAGTTCCCCGGCAATGGAATCCCGTTGCCGGGGAATGGAATCCCGTTGCCGGGGAACTAAATCCCGGGGGGTACAATGATACGGTTGCGTGCGCGGGTCCACGCACCGCGGGACCGCACGTGGCCACCTTGGCAAGAAGACGGGAGAGGCGATGGCTCAGAAGCGCGACATTCTCGATGACATCATCGATATCCAAGATAACTGGCAGGCGGTCCAGAACCCTCTTGCGGGCCTTGCGGACTCGCTCGCCCAGGACCCAAGCCAGCGCAAGGTCTTTGACCCTGCGGACTACAAGGAGAAGCCCTGGTGCAACTCCAGCCGCTGCCTGCGCTGCTCTGCCGAGCGCGAAGACGTGTGCTCGGTCTGCCTGGACGTGTGCCCCACGCACTCGATCGACATCCACAACAAGTCGGTCACGATCACGGACTCCTGCCGCAAGTGCGGGCTCTGCCAGGCCGCTTGCCCCACCGAGGTCTTCAACACGCGTCGCCACATGGCCAAGCAGCTCTACGACAAGATTGCCCGTGCGGCCTCGGCGTACGAGCAGTGCTACGTTACGTGTACCCGAGCCCTCAAGCGGCTTCCCAAGCCCAACGAGATCCTCCTCCCCTGCGTGGGTATGATCTCGCGCGACCTGTGGTTCTCCATTCTCGTCGACTACACCAACGTTTCCGTCTACCTGCCGCTTGGCATCTGCGACCGCTGTCGCACCACGACGGGCGAGGACTTCTACACCGAGGCCATTGGCACGGCGGAGGAGTGGGCCAAGTCCGCGGTGGGCCTCGAGGTCGAC
Source organism: uncultured Olsenella sp. (assembly GCA_900548775.1). Taxonomy (GTDB): domain Bacteria; phylum Actinomycetota; class Coriobacteriia; order Coriobacteriales; family Atopobiaceae; genus Tractidigestivibacter. The sequence continues at coordinate 9,577 of URLM01000033.1, read as the reverse complement.
AAGGACAACCTCACGCACGAGTTCACGCGAGAGTACCGCCGCAGCCAGTTCGTGAGTTCCGCCATCCACGCGACCGAGAACCTCGTGACGCGCTCGAGCCCCAAGCTTGCCGGCGCCCAGGCGGTGGCCAAGAAGATCACCGACCATGCCAACCGCCTGAACGAGCTGCAGCGCCAGCTTGAGAATGCGGTGGGTGCCAAGACAACCCAGAACCGCCAGCGCATTCTCACGCAGAACCGCAAGCTCATGATGGGCGGTCTCCAGCACGATTCGGAGCTGGCCGCAGACATTGCTCTTGACGTGCCCGTTGTTGACCCCGACCTCTGCACGTCCTGCGGCGACTGCGCAAAGGCCTGCGTCACCCATGCAATCGACCTGGACGATAACGGCCACGTGCACACTATGGCGGCGTACTGCGTGAACTGCTCCGCCTGCGTGAAGGCCTGTCCCGAGGGCGCGCTCTCCATGCACCCCCAGGATGCCAAAGACCTTGTCATCCCCGACAAGAATGCCGAGGAGATCGCGCGTCAGAAGGCAAAGGCCAAGGAAGAGGCCCAGCGACTCATGGAACAGGGGAAAAAGCAGCTCACCAAGGCGGCCAACGTGCTTGAGACGCTGGACGAGAGCAACAAGAAGTAAGAGGCTGCGGGCAAGGTCCGCAGGCAACGAAGGAGAGGTATCGTGTCACTTTCCATTGGTATCGTGGGGCTGCCCAACGTGGGCAAGTCGACCCTGTTCACCGCGCTCACCCGCAAGGGCGGGCTCGCGGCAAACTACCCGTTTGCCACCATCGACCCCAACGTGGGCGTGGTCGACGTTCCCGACGAGCGCCTGAACAAGCTCGCCGAGATGGTGCATCCCGCAAAGATCGTCCCGGCGTCTGTCGAGTTCGTCGACATCGCGGGCCTGGTGAAGGGTGCCAACGAGGGCGAGGGCCTGGGCAACCAGTTCCTGGCGAACATCCGCAACTGCGATGCCATCTGCGAGGTCGTGCGCTACTTCAAGGACCCCAACGTCATGCGCGAGACCGGCCGTACCGGTGCGTTTGTTGACCCAGCGGCCGACGCCGACACCATCCAGACCGAGCTCGTCCTCGCCGACCTGGGCTCGCTCGAGCGCTCCATCCCCAAGCTGGAGAAGGAGGCCAAGCGCGACAAGGAGATGGCACCGCGCCTTGAGGTGGCTAAGCGCCTGCAGGCGTGGCTCAATGAGGGGCACCGCGCGGCCGAGATGGACATGACCGACGACGAGCGCGCGGCAGCCCACGACCTCTTCCTTCTCACCATGAAGCCCATCCTCTATGTGGCCAACTGCGACGAGGACCAGCTGGGCGAGAAGCCCCAGATCAACGGCCAGGACGCCATCCCTATCTGCGCCGAGGTGGAGGCTGAGCTGGCCGACCTCGACCCCGAGGAGGCGGCCGAGTACCTGGCGTCCATGGGACTCGAGCACTCCGGCCTGGAGACGCTCGCCCGCGCGGCGTATCACCTGCTGGGCCTCCAGAGCTTCTTCACTGCGGGTCCCAAGGAGGTCCGTGCCTGGACGGTGCGCATTGGCGCCAAGGCCCCCGAGGCCGCCGGCGTTATCCACTCCGACTTCGAGAAGGGCTTCATCAAGGCAGAGACGATCAGCTACGAGGACTACGTCACGCTGGGCGGCGAGTCCGGCGCGCGCGATGCCGGCCGCCTGCGCATGGAGGGCAAGGACTACGTGGTCCAGGACGGCGACGTGATGGTCTTCCGCTTCAACGTCTAGGTGCCCCCCTTCTCCCGTTCTTTATCGGTTTCCGTGAAACGGGCTCGACGTTTCCGCAGTTGGCGCGCACCCAACTTCACAGATACCGATAAAGAATGCGGACGCGAGCGCGGGTGCGAGCGCGGATGTGACGAGAAAAGAGAGGGGCTCCCGGCATCGTCGGGAGCCCCTCATCGATTCGGGTGCGGATGTGGCTACTTGCCCTTGTAGTCGGTGCCGAGAACCACGACCACGTCGTAGTTGTCGGAGTACGTCCCGGGGTTCTCGGTGGGCGTCACGGAGAGCCCGAGCTTCTCGGCAACGCCCTTCGCCTCGCCCAAGGCCGAGGAGGTCTTGCTCGTGTTGTACGCGATGGTCGTGCTCGTGTGACTCGTCGAGTCCGCATTGCCGGCGATGGCAGAGAAGCCCGCCTGCGTGAGCACGTTGGCTGCGCTCGAGGCAAGCCCCTGGGTCGGGGTCCCGTTGAGCACAAGGACTGCCCCGGAGTAGACGGGGTCGGAGCTGGTCGTCGCGTCCTCTGAGGACTCCGAGCTGCCGGCGCTCGTGCTCACGGAGCCGGCGACGCCGGAGGTGAAGTCCTGCGAGGAGTCCGAGTAGGGCGTCTCGCCCGCGTCGGTGCGCTCCATCATGGTCTTCCAGGCGTCCTCGTCGACGACCTCGTACCAGAGGTTGTTCGTGTACGTGGAGGTCGTGGGCACCGAGCCGGAGTAGATGTCGTTCTCGGTGTCGAGGTCCTTGAACTGGTTGGCAAGGGAGAGAATGTCCGTTGCGGAGAGGTCCGTGGTCACGCTGTCTGCGAGCTTGGAGATGAGGCTCGGCCACGTGGACGCGTCGCTTGACAGGACCTTGCGGATGATTGCCGCGATGACCATGCGCTGGTTGGCGGAGCGGTAGAAGTCGCCGCCGCCATAGGCGTCGTAGGCGTGGCGGCTCCGGCAGAGGCCAAGCGCCTCGGCACCGTTGAGCGTCTGCGTGCCGGCAGGAAGGTCGATGTCGGCATACTCCATGTCGGACACCGCGACGGGCAGGGTTACCTCCACGCCGCCGAGGGTGTCGACGATGGAGGTGAACTCCTCGAAGTTGAGCTCCGCGTAGTGCGAGATGTTCACCCCCGCGAGCTTGGAGACCTGCTCGACCATGTAGGCAGCGCCGCCAAAGGAGTATGCAGCGTTGATCTTCTGCGTCCCGTGCTCGCCCATGTCCACCATGGTGTCTCGTGGGATCGAGATGAGCGTGACCTTCTTGTTGGGCGGGTCAATGCGCGCGAGGATGATCGAGTCCGTGCGATAGTTCGACTGGTCGGCGCCCCACTCCTCCGTGCGCTCCTCGTCCTGGTCGACCCCAAGCAGCAGCATGTAGAAGGGGTCGTCGGTCTTTGTGGGGGCGACGAGCTGGTTGAGGAGGCTCGAGTCGATGCCCTCGGAGAGCTTGCTGTTGATGTTGTTCACATACCATGCGAACGCGGCGCCCGCGACGGCAAGGACGGCGACAAGCGAGATCACCACGACCTTGAGCACGCGATGGCTGCGCTTTGCCTGCTTGCGCTTGGAGACATAGTAGTCGACGCCGTCCGCGCGGGATGCCGCGTGGTCCATCTCGTTGATTTCGCCACCGCGAAGGTGGGCGGCGTGAGCGTCTGCAGCCGTGTGGCTGGTACGCGAGTAGGCGCTAGCGTCGGCGTGGCGACCCTGTACGAGGGGAGTGCTGTGGAGCCCCCTCGCTTCAGAGCTGGCGGTGCTGCGGTTGCTGGTTCCATAGCGCTCCGAGGAGAGACGGTCCTGCTCCTCGGATGACATGCGACGGTGGTGCCTTCTTCTCTCGGCCAAGGGGCCCCCTAACCGTGTCCAGGAGGACATCGTGTGATTCTTGTTTGAAGGCGGTGCCGCTTGGGGCGTCGCCACAATCGCCACATCATACGTGACGTGCGTGAATGCTCGATGAAGAGGGCTGTGCAGCGCCGGCGTACATACGGTGTCCTCAATCCTTGGGGGGCCTTATGGCGAGCAATCGGTAGTATCCTCTATCACGTATACGCATTTTGCCCGGCAGAGGCCGGAGATGGGAGACGCGCATGTCCGAGGCAAGGCCCAAGCAGTTCGTGGCGGTCTTCGACTTTGGTGCCCAGTACGGGCAGCTCATTGCTCGTAGGGTCCGTGACCTGCACGTCTATTCGGAGATTGTCCCCTGCGACATCTCGGCGGACGAGCTTGCGAAGATGGCTCCATCCGCGATCATCCTTTCTGGTGGCCCCGCCTCCGTCTACGCCGAGGGCGCGCCCGACATGGACGCCCGCGTCTTCGAGCTCGGCATCCCCATCCTGGGCTTCTGCTATGGCGAGCAGATCATGGCCGTCAAGCTTGGCGGCGAGGTCGCGCACACCGACAAGGGCGAGTACGGTCCGGCTACGCTCACGCGCCTTGGCTCCTCGGTGCTTCTCGACGGCACGCATGAGGGTGGCCAGACGGTGTGGATGAGCCACCGCGACTCCGTGAGCCGCGCGCCCGAGGGCTTCATGGTCACCGGCCGCACGGACACCTGCCCCGTTGCCGTTATGGAATGCCCACGCCGCCGCCTCTTCGCCACGCAGTTCCACCCCGAGGTGCGCCACACCGAGTATGGCACGCGCATGCTCGAGAATTTCCTGTTTGGCGTGTGCCACCTCGAGAAGAACTGGACCATGGAGGGCATCATCGACCAGAAGGTCGAGGAGATCCGCCAGCAGGTTGGCTCGCGCAAGGTCATTCTCGCCCTCTCTGGCGGCGTGGACTCCTCCGTGGTGGCCGCGCTGGTGCACCGCGCCATTGGCGACCAGCTCACCTGCGTCTTCGTGAACCACGGGATGCTGCGCAAGGGTGAGCCCGAGATGGTCGAGGAGGTCTTCCGCGAGCAGTTCCACATGCCGCTCGTGCACGTGCACGCCGAGGAGCGCTACGCCAAGATGCTCGCCGGCGTGACCAATCCCGAGAAGAAGCGCCAGCTCATTGGCACCGAGTTCTGGAAGGTCTTCTTCGACGAGGCCCAGAAGTTTGGGGACGTGGAGATGCTCGCGCAGGGCACCATCTATCCGGACATCATTGAGTCCGGTGCACGAAAGACCGGCGGCAAGGCGGCAACCATCAAGAGCCACCACAACCTGATTCCGTTCCCCGAGGGCGTGCACTTCGACCTTATCGAGCCTCTCGACCACTTCTTCAAGGACGAGGTGCGCGAGCTGGGCATTGCGCTTGGGCTGCCCGCCAAGATGGTGTGGCGTCAGCCGTTCCCGGGCCCCGGCCTTGCCATTCGCATCATTGGTGAGGTGACGTCCGAGAAGCTCGCCATCCTGAAGGATGCCGATGCCATCGTGCGAGAGGAGCTTGACGCCTACAACCAGCGGCTCTTCGAGGAGACGGGAGACCGCAACTCCGAGCACGCCTGCTGGCAGTACTTCGCCGTGCTGCCCGACATCAAGAGCGTTGGCGTTATGGGAGACGAGCGTACGTACCGCCGTCCCATCATCGTGCGTGCGGTTGAGTCTACCGACGCCATGACCGCCGACTGGGCCAAGCTGCCCTACGACGTGATTGGCCGCATCTCCAGTCGCATCGTGGATGAGGTCGACGGCGTGAACCGCGTGGTGTACGACGTCACGCCCAAGCCACCAGCTACGATCGAGTGGGAGTGACGGATACCAGAACCCAACCACCAACTACCAGCGGTTTAGCAGAAGTGTTGTTGCAACATAGAGAGATTTCAAGCCCCTTTTATCGCAAGAATGTTGTAAACTCCGTGGCATCGATTGGGAATAGAACAGACGTTCGATTCTGTGTTATAATATCCTGCAATGGGCGCGGCGTCTTCCGAAGCCGCGCCCATTGCTATATTTGGTCGGATATCGACGGAAACCCAAGCTCAGGGAGGTTTGTTGCGATGGCATACGATTTCAAGAAGGAGTTCAGGGAGCTCTACAGGCCGTCGGGTAAGCCGGGCGTCGTAACCGTTCCGCCTATGAGCTACGTTGCCGTGCGGGGCAAGGGCGATCCCAATGCCGAAGGCGGCGAGTACCAGAACGCGTTGCCGCTGCTCTACGGCGTCGCCTATACCATCAAGATGTCGAAGAAGGGCCCGCGGGGAATCGAGGGCTATTTCGACTTCGTCGTGCCTCCGCTCGAGGGCTTCTGGTGGCAAGACCGCGCCGATGGCGAGATCGATTATGCGCGGAAGGATGACTTCAACTTCATCTCGTGCATCCGTCTGCCCGATTTCGTCACTCGCGAGGACTTCGACTGGGCAGTTTCGGAGGCTGCTGCTAAAAAGAAGCTGGATTTCTCGGCGGTCGAGCTGCTGAGGGTTGACGAGGGCTTATGCGTTCAATGCATGCACGTTGGGCCTTACGACGACGAACCGGCGACCATAAGCGCCATGCGCGTATTCGCGGCGGAACGGGGCTACGCCCCCGACTTCTCCGAAGCCCGTCTGCATCACGAGATTTACCTCTCCGACCCGCGCAAGTGCGCGCCGGAGAAGCTCAAGACCGTGATCCGCCATCCCATCAAGTCTATTTAGCAAAACGAGCGGCGCCGCGTGTTCCAGGCTCCCGCAATTGCGGGCCGGCGACGATTGCGCAGTCTGTCCAGCCTTCTGGCGCGTACCTGTACAGACCGATGGCACATTGCCTTCTCGGTTTCGAAACTTTAAAATAATTTGAGTTTCGAAACCGAGAAGGAGCGGATGATGGCTTGGGTAGACCGCAGTGCGTACATGGAACGGCTCTGGGCGCTCGAGGGCACCCGGGACATCAAGGTGATCACGGGGATGCGCCGCTCCGGCAAGTCCGAGCTCATGAAGGCGTTCTCCGCCTCCGTTGCTCGGAAGGACCCATCTTCCAACAACGTCTACATCGATCTGCTTGACCTCGACAACGAGCCGCTGCTCGAGTATCACGCGCTGCATCGCGAAATCATAGAGCGGTATAAAGGTGGCACACGCAACCGCCTCTTCATCGACGAGGTGCAGCTGTGCGAGGGTTTCGAGAAGGCAATCAACAGTATTCACGCACGTGGCGGATGGGATGTCTACCTTACGGGATCGAACGCGTTTCTCCTGAGCTCGGATCTGGCGACCCTGTTCACGGGGCGCCACAGGGAGGTTCACATCCTCCCTTTCAGCTTTGGCGAATACCGCTCCTACTTCGGCGAGCAAGAGACCGTCGACGACGACTTCGACGGGTTCATCAGGCGCGGCGGACTCGCCGGGTCCTACGATTACGATGACATCTCGGAGTCGTACGGCTACATCCGCGACGTCTACAAGACCATCCTCACGCGCGACCTCGTTCAGAAGTTCTCGCTGCCCGACTCCACCGTGTTGGAGAGGCTGGCCGAGTACATGATGGACAATTCCGGCAACCTCAACTCGCCCAACAATATCGCCAACGTCCTCGACGCCAACAGGGTTCCCACCAACCACGTCACCGTCGGGCGCTACATCTCCTACCTCCGCGATGCCTTCGTCTTCTATGAGGCGAAGCGCTACGACATCAAGGGGAAGAAGTACCTGAGCACGCAGGCGAAGCATTACGTATGTGACTCGGGAATGCGCTATGCGGTCCTAGGAACGCGCGAAATGGACTGGGGCCGCATGTACGAGAACGCGGCCTTCCTGGAGCTGATGAGGCGAGGCTACGAGACCTACGTCGGGAAGCTGTACCAAAAGGAGGTCGACTTCGTTGCGAAGAGGGGGTCGGAGCTCGTCTACATCCAGGTGAGCGACGACATCAGCTCCGAATCGACGTTCGAGAGGGAGCTTGCGCCGCTTCTGTCCATCAGGGATGCGTTTCCGAAGGTTCTCATAGCCCGCACGAGGCATGAACCCTATACCCGGGAGGGCGTGCTCGTGCTGGACCTCGCGAGGTGGCTGCTCGGCGAGCAGGAGTTCTGAGCATCATACGGGGATATCGCTCGATAGGGCACGCAGGGCCGTTCGCGCCCGCACGGGAAACGCCGTCGCCGTATGGGCGGCCAGTCGCATCCGATTAGTCTCTTGTTAAACAGGCCTATCGAGCGCGCACTAAGCGATTGCGCCAACAACGAAGCTTCCGACCTGCTCGCCAACTCATGGGCAAGCCACCTGAGACTACTCATTTCTCTTACTAGCAATGAAGGCCTGCGACCTGCAGTTTTGCAAACTGCTTGAAAGACACCTGCGTTGATTCATTTCGTATTGCAGCTGGCGGCTCGCACGCGAAAAGGCACTTGGGCTTCAAAACGGGCGTTTTCGTCGATATCGAGCGTCTAAAGGCTGCCCGCTGTACGCCTTGGGACAAAAACAAAAAACTCCACCCCCAAACGTAAATCTATACCCACTATTTGAGCGGCAGGATTATTGTCAAACATTCAGGAAGCTATTCGCGAATATCTTCCTGAATAGCTTCCTGAATGCGTGAGTGCTTCCTGAATCATGGTAAAATTGCAGCAGAATAAGAACCCTAAATTGGAATGAGCAACCCGTATGGAAGCCAAGCTGTTGTTAGAGACCATCGCGCAAGGTGAATCTGCATCAGTCGAGTTTAAGAGGTGCGGAGCGCAGCCTGAGCAGGACACCTTTGAGACCGTCTGCGCATTCGCCAACCACATGGGCGGAAGTGTCTACCTCGGCGTGGAAGACAATGGGACTGTTACCGGCGTTGTGGAAGGCGCGGCAATGGACATACAGCGCAATATCGCCAATGTTGTCCGCAATCCCAAGCTGTTCGACCCCACTGTGATGCTTGAGACTGAAATGGTTGCCGTAAAGGGCAAGACCGTCGTCCGCATCTGGGTCCCCATGAGTCCGGATGTTCACCGCTATAAAGGTGTCGTGTACGACCGCATCGCTGATGCCGATGTAAAGATTAGCGTCGGCAGTCAGATTTCTGCCATGTATATTCGCAAGAGCAATCTCGAGACTGAGCGGCGAATCTTTCCATATTTGACGACGAGCGACTTGCGTGCAGATCTTATACACCGTGCAAGGCAGATGGCCACGGAACGGCGGCCGGGACATCCCTGGGCGGGGTTGGATGACGAGCAGCTCTTGCGGAGCGCCCAGCTTCTGGTCAAGGACTACTTAACGGGACAGGAAGGCCTCACTCTCGCCGCCGGTCTGCTGTTCGGTAGCGACGAGACGATTGGCTCGCTCTGTCCTACTTACAAAACCGATGCTGTGGTCAGGCTGCGTGACCAGGACCGCTACGACGACCGCCTAACGGTGAAGACCAATCTCATGGATGCGTACGATGCCCTCATGGAGTTCTGTGCGCGCAATCTCCCTGACCCCTTTGTTCTTGAGGGTGACACGAGGGTAAGCGTGCGGGGCATTGTATGCCGTGAGCTCATCTCGAATATGCTCATCCACCGGGAGTTCACGAGCCCCTATCCTGCAAAGCTGGAGATCGACCGCGCAGGGCTGCATACCCAGAATGCTAGCAGGACGTTCTTCGAGGGAAACATTACGCTCAACGACTTTAGTCCGATGCCGAAGAACCCCTCAATTGCCAATGTCTTTACCCAGATTGGGCTTGCAGAGGAGTTGGGCAGCGGCACGCGGAATCTATTCAAGTATGCACGAAGCTTCATGGGTGGGGACCCGACCCTCGTGGACGGAAACGTCTTCCGCGCGACAGTTCCAGACGTAGATGGAGCTTTATTCACCGAAGCGACAGTTGTCGAGCGACTGGGGGACATTGACCAGGCCATACTGGAGCTCGCGACATCGCGACGCAGCTTCACGCTTGCGGAGGCAGCTGAGGCCGCCGGAGTCTCGAAACGCAGCGCCAGTGCTCACATATCTGCACTCATAGAAG